>CAZEFM010000081.1:0-17341 GCA_964511575.1 uncultured Phycisphaeraceae bacterium
CTCTGGTCTCTGGTCTCTAACAACGACCCTCCCGCCTCTGTTAGAATGGAGTCCCCGTTTCAGATGCAAAGGAGTTCGCCATGAGGAAACTCGGCGCTGGTTCAGGCCGGTGGTTCGGTCGCGGTCTGGCGATGGGGGTGATGGTGCTGGCGGTGGGCGTGCAGGTGGGCTGCCAGGAGCGGGTGGTGCGGCAGAAGGCGTACTACCCGGGCCAGTTCAACCACGTCACCAGTGCCAAGGCGCCCACCTCCGCCCCGCGAGCGCGCCAGCGGGAGGACAAGGGCGGCAACATCTTTTCCGATGCGTGGAACGGCGTGACCAACCTCTTCAGCTCCGACAAGGACGCCGGCACCGAGCGGTCGGTGATGAGCGTCGAGGACCTGCGGCAGATGCAGGCCAAGCGGGCGGCGAGTGAAAACCCACCCGCCAAAGCGCAGGAACAATAAACCGCGATGCGCGGTGATTTGCATCGTGTGAACGCTTGAACCTGGGGAACATGAATGTTCATTGGTGTGCGACACCTGGCCGCCCTGCTCGTGCTGACACTCGCGGCCGCCTTGCTCACCGTTGCACCATCCAACGCCTCGGCCCCGCCTTCCAACCCCACCGCATCGGACGAGGCGATCGCCCGGTGGATCGCCCAACTGGCAGATCCCGCGTTTGACAAGCGCGAGCAGGCCGAAGCGGAACTGACGAGGCTCGGCCCGGCTGTGGTCACGGTGCTTCGCAAGGTGTCGCGCGAGCACGAGGCGCTGGAAGTGCGTCACCGCGCTCGCCGTGCATGGCATCGCATCGCACGACTTCCACCCGATGAACTGCGACTTCTCCAGCGGGCGGCAGAGGATGCATTCAAGCGCGGCGCGTGGCGCGATGCGGTTGCATCGTATGCGAAGCTGGCGGTTCAGGTGGATGCCACGTTTGAGGCGCACATCACGCTGGGCCACGTCCATTACCTGGCGCATCAGTTCGACGAAGCGGTGGCGGCGTATCGTATCGCCCTGGAGCAGATCGACCACACGCTGGCGCGGCATCTGGGCACGCGCGAGGAGGGCGATGATGATGCTCCCGACGCGGCGGCCGATGAAGCGCAGGACGATGATCCCGACGATGCTGGCCGATACGTCATCACCGGCGACGTGATCGAAGCGCTGGAACGGGTGGACAGGCGCGTTCAGGCAACGGTGGCACGACTGTTCGAGCAGCGGTGGGCGCTGGCGCAGTTGATCGCACGGATCGAACGCGGGGAACTCAACGACCCGCAGGCCGCGGTGGCAACGGTGTCGCAGGCGCTGATGTGGCCGGGCGTGTGGCACAGGAGCGTGCCGGAACTCGTCGAGCATCGCCGGGAGATTCTGGAGAAGTATGCGGCGCGCACGATTGATGTCGCGGCACACACGCAGCGCGGTCGACACATGCGTCGCGTGCTGTACCTGCTGCACGAAGCGGCGGCGGCGCACGAGCAGCGGGGCGATCTGGACGCCGCCATCGACACGCTCAGCCGCATCGCCCTGCTGCGCGTGACGTATGGGCTGCTTCCGCCGGAGGACGAAACACACACGCTGGCAACGCTGCTGGAGCGACGCTGGCAGGAGCAAGCCGATGGCAACGCGGAGATGACGCCGCCGCCGACACTGCTGACGCTGCGACCCGATGAGGCGGAGCGCACGTTCGTGTTTGATGATCCGGCATTGCTCGCATCGACGCATGGCTACACGTATGTGGGGCCGAGCCATCCCAATGCGCTGTTGCTCGGGTTCGTGCCGCCGCCCGGCTGGGATTTCGACACCGTACAGGTGCAGCCGCTCGATGCGACGACGGTGATGCCGCACGCCTGGGCGCACGCACGAGGCGATATGCCTCTTACCGTGTCGCTGCGCAACCGGGGCGATGGGACTTACACCGTTCCGCCCGGCACCAATCTGGTGCGCATACGTCTGCAGCCCGGCACACCGTCGGGGATGCGCATCGAAGGACCGCAACGTTTCATCGTGCGCGCCACGTTCAAGGAACGCATCGACATCGGCGCGGTGGCGGAGCATCCGCAGTGGTCGCCCCGACCCGCACAGCGCGCCGATGCGCGCCAGGACGCCAACGCGCTCTTTGAATCGCACGAGACGAATCTCGCATCGATGCGCAGGATGGATGGCCCCAACGTGCCGCCTTTCGCGCAGATCGCGCCGCTGTCCGATGGCCGATGGCTGTTGGCGTTCAGCGCGGGCATGCGCCATCAGCGTCTGGTGATGATCGCCCTGAGCGATGACCTGAAGACCTGGTCGCCGCCCATACCGCTGCCGGTGATGCAGACGTTCCCGATGGATGCGCCCGCGCTGGGCGTGGACGCTGAAGGCAACGTGTGGCTCGCCTTCATCAGCCAACCGGTGGATGCGCTGCTGGCGGTCGCGGGCGGTGGTCACCCGCCCCATGTGTGGCTCACCAGCACGCGCGATGGCCGCACCTGGACCACGCCCCGCGGCATTGCCGGGCCACGGTTCAACTCGCCCTCGCCGCGCCCCGTGCAGTTGCTTCACAACCCCGCCGATGGCCGCTGCTGGATGTTCACCGGTTCGTGGGCCGCCTCCGCGCCCAACTTCGCCGAGCTGACCAGCCTCAACCGCAACGATGCCCTGCCGCACGAACAGGAGCTGCCCTGCTTCACCATCGACCGGTCGGGCGTGTTTCACGCGATCCACCTCGACCGTCGCGGGGCGCTCTATTACCAGCGCAGCCACGATGGCACGGTGTGGACCGATCGGGTGCCGGTGTTTGCCGACAACGTTCGCCGCGACATCAGCGATGCGCAGCTTCTCGTGCATGGCGATCGGTTGGCGCTGATGTACCACGAGGCCGGTCGCGATGTCCTGCGCCTCGGCGCATGGCGCGATCGCGCCCCCCACCTCGATGCCGAGCAGCACCTGATCGCCACCACCGCACGCACCAGCCTCCACGGCTCGCGCATCCACCTCACGGCGGAGGGCGAACTGATCGTGCTGACGGGCGCCGACACGCCGCAACTGCTGCGCAGCGACGTCTTGAAGCAGCCCTGACCCGGCATGCCACTGTCGCCCGGGCCGTCCTCCCGCGGATGTCAGCCGACGCCATCCCCCCACTGACGCCGCCCCACCGGGTCGCTACACTACCTGACCATGATCCTGCTCATCGATAACTACGACAGCTTCACCTACAACCTCGTGCAGCGGATCGGCGAACTGGACCGCTCGCTCGACCTGCGCGTGGTGCGCAACGACAAGATCACCGTGGACGAGTGCGTCGCCATGCGGCCGAACCACGTGATCATCTCGCCCGGCCCCTGCACCCCCGATGAGGCGGGCATCAGCGTCGACCTCGTCCGCGCGATGGCGGGCAAGGTGCCGCTGCTTGGCGTGTGCCTCGGCCATCAATCAATCGGGCAGGCGTTCGGCATGATCGTCGAACGCAACTACCGGCTGATGCACGGCAAGACCAGCCCCATCGAACATGATGGCCGCACCATCTTCCACGGGCTGGCCAACCCCTTCACCGCCACGCGCTATCACAGCCTCGTCATCCGCCGCGACTCGTTCGATCACGAACGCTTCGAAATCAGCGCCTGGACCAGCGAACAGGAAATCATGGGCCTGCGCGCCAAGCCCAATGCCTTCGGCCCCGCCCCGCTCGAAGGCGTGCAGTTCCACCCCGAAAGCTTCCTCACCGAAGCCGGCCACCAACTCCTCGCCAACTTCCTCGGCCTCAAACCCGCCGCGGTGTGAGGCGTCTGCCGTTCGCGTGATCACCCAAAAAAGAAACCGCAGGTGTTGAACCTGCGGCTTCGTGACGGTGGTCGCACGTCAGCGACTTGGCGTCGGGTTACTTCACTTCGATCTTGCGCGGGCGGACTTCTTCACGCTTGTGGAGCACCAGGTGCAGCACGCCATCCTTGAGCGTGGCTTCCACCTTGTTTTCATCCACAGCGTTGTTCAGCTTGAACGCCCGGGCGATGCGGTTCCATCGTCGTTCACGCAGGTGGACCTCGCCGTTCTTCTTCTCATCGGTTTCGCTTCGGCGTTCGGCGCTGATGCTCAAGACGCCGTTCTCCAGCGTGACGTCGATCTCATCCTTGGTGAAGCCGGGCATTTCGGCATCGACGTAGAAATGCGCATCGTCCTCACGGATGTCGACGGGGTAGGACGCCACGGTGGATTCCGCGCCATTGGGCATCACGCGGTCGAACTGCCGCAGGAGGTCCAGCGGGCTGTCCCAGTCAAACAACGGTGCAAAAGCGGATCGTCGCAGGGTAGGCATCATGGCTTAGCTCCTTTCGTCAGCTTGCATGGCGCGGCCTCGGCAACCTCTCTCCAGGGTCGGCCACCCGAGGCCGCAACCGTGGTCCGACCGCCTGACCTGTCGCAACCGCGATGCCAGCACCACCGACCACAAACCACTGATATTTCACCATTTATACACTACCGCCACACCTCCGCGCTGCCGATTTGGCACACCCGCCCCACCACGGCTGCATTCTTTGCACTCCGATCCTTCGACCACGGATATCGCCGATGGGCGCGGAGGGAGGAGAGCCGCTGAAACATCCCTATCCGCGCCAACCGTGCAATCCGCAGCCAAACACCCCGCCCCGCTTGCCCGCAGCCGCCCAGAGACGATACTGTCCTGCCTTGCGGGCTTTGGCGCCCGCATCGTTTTTCCATCAACCGAACAGCAGCGTAAGCCATGGCCAAAACCAAGACCGCGATCTCCCCCACCCGTGATGAGAACTACCCCGACTGGTATCAGCAGGTCATCCGTGCCGCCGACCTGGCGGAGCAGTCGCCGGTGCGTGGCTGCATGGTGATCAAGCCCTGGGGCTACGCGCTGTGGGAGAACATCCAGCACACGCTCGACGGCATGTTCAAGGCGACGGGCCACCGCAACGCCTACTTCCCGCTGTTCATCCCGCTGTCGTTTCTGGAGCGTGAAGCCGAGCACGTCGAGGGCTTCGCCAAGGAGTGTGCCGTCGTCACGCACCACCGGCTCATCGAAGGCCCGGAGGGCGGGCTCATCCCCGACCCGGCCGCGAAGCTCGAGGAGCCCTTGATCGTTCGCCCCACCTCCGAAACGATCATCGGCGAGATGTTCGCGCGATGGGTGCAGTCGCACCGCGATCTGCCGCTGCTCATCAACCAGTGGGCCAACGTGGTGCGCTGGGAGATGCGCACGCGCATGTTCCTGCGCACCTCCGAGTTCCTCTGGCAGGAGGGCCACACCGCTCACGCCACCCGTGAGGAAGCCGTCGAACACACGCTGCGCATGCTCGAGGTCTACCGCGACATGGCGGAAAACTGGCTGGCCATGCCCGTCATCACGGGTGAAAAGACCGAGTCCGAGCGTTTCCCCGGCGCGGTCAACACCTACTGCATTGAAGCGATGATGCAGGACCGCAAAGCGCTGCAGGCCGGCACCAGCCACTTCCTCGGTCAGAACTTCTCCAAGGCCGCCAACATTCAGTACGCCAGCGAAAGCGGCGCGCTGGAACACGCCTGGACCACCAGTTGGGGCGTCTCAACGCGGCTCATCGGCGGCATGGTCATGACCCACAGCGATGACGACGGACTGATCGTTCCGCCCAAGGTCGCCCCCGCGCACATCGTCATCCTCCCCGTGCTGCACAAAGCGGACGACCCCGCGGCCGTGCGACGCTACTGCGACGACCTCGCCGCCGAACTGCGTGCCGTTCGCTACCACGGCCGCAACATCGAAGTCGAAATCGACGACCGCGACATCCGCGGCGGCGACAAGGTGTGGTCGTGGATCAAGAAAGGCATTCCCCTGCGTGCGGAGATCGGCCCGCGCGACATGGCGGACGATGCCGTCTTTCTCGGCCGCCGCGATCAGCCGCACAACCAGAAGCAGTCGGTCAAGCGGGCCGCGCTCGTCGAGGGCATCGTGGGCATGCTCGATGAGATGCAGCAGAACCTCTTCGAGCGCGCCAGGGCGTTCCGTGCCGAGCACACGCGCACGATCGACTCGAAGGACGAGTTCTACGCCTACTTCACGCCGCGCAACACCGATCAGCCGGAGGTGCACGGCGGATTCGCCCTGGCGCACTGGTCGGGCGATCCGGCCGTCGAAGCGCAGGTGAAGGCCGATCTGGGCGTGACGATCCGCTGCATCCCGCTCCAGGGCGATGCCGAGCCGGGCAAGTGCGTGATCAGCGGTGCCGACAGTACCCGCCGCGTTGTGTGGGCGAAGTCGTATTGAGGCGCGAGGCCTGAGGCGCGAGGGAGGGTGATCCCGCTTGCGGCTTCGCGCAACCGCTGGCTCATCCATGGCGTGCCATTCCACAGCGATGGCCCGTAAAATCACCCCATCACCAGCCGCGGACTTTACAATACGACCATGAATCGTCGTACCACCAACCCCGCCAACACACTCGGGCTCGACTATCGCGCTTTGGCGCAGCAACTGCCTTACCGCGGCCCTATCTGGGATGTGCACACCCATCTCGGTGATGTCGAATCGGCCCGGCTCTACTTCGAAATCGCCGACCAGTTCAACGTGCAGCGCACCTGGTCGATGTCGCAGCTCGAAGACATCGATGCCCTGCGCGCCGCGTTCGGCGATCGCCTCGAGTTCATCGCCGTGCCCAACTACTTCGGCAAAGGCCCGGACACCTACACCACCGACTGGCTTCGCCGCATCGAAGGATTCGCCGAAAAAGGCGTGAAAATCTGCAAGTTCTGGGCTGCACCGCGCGGCCGCGACTTCCACGAGGCCGCCCTGCTCATCGACTCCCCGCAGCGCCGTGAAAGCATGAAGCTCGCCCGATCATTGGGCATGATGTTCATGACCCACATCGCCGACCCGGACACCTGGTTCGCCACCAAATACGCCGATGCATCGCGCTACGGCACGAAGAATGACCAGTACACCGCCTTCGAACGCATGCTCGATGAATTCGGCGATGTGCCATGGCTGGCCGCACACATGGCGGGCACCCCCGAGGATTTCGACCGGCTGCAGGGCTTGCTCGATCGCCACCCCAACCTCTACATCGACACCGCCGCCACCAAGTGGATGGTGCGCGAGCTGAGCAAACAACCGCAGCGGCTGCGCGAGTTCCTCGCCGCCAACCCCGGGCGCGTTCTCTTCGGCAGCGACATCGTCACCGCCGCCAAGGACATGAGCTACGACCTCTACGCCAGCCGTTACTGGGCGCTGCGCACGCTCTTTGAAACCGATTACGACGGCCCCAGCCCCATCGTGGATCCCGACCTCAACATGGTCGACCCGACACAACCCGCCGACGCCACCGCCCACCTGCGCGGTGCCGCGCTCGACGACACGCTCCTGCAAAACGTCTATCACGACGCCGCCGCCACCATCCTCCCCCGCCGCACGGACTGAACTCCGTCCTCCGTCCCTGTTCTCTGACCTCTGTCCTCCGGTACCCCATGCTCCACTGGCAGAACCATCTCGATCGCGTGCAGGCCGTGCTCGACCAACCGCCTGTCGCGTTGATCACCGATATCGATGGCACGATCAGCCCCATCGCATCCACGCCCGATGCCGCCACGATCGATCCCGATTGTCGTGCCGCACTGGAAGCGCTGGCCTCGCGCATGCTCGTTGCCGCCGTCTCCGGCCGCGCCGCCACCGATGCCCGGCGTCTCGTCGGCATCGACAATCTCATCTACATCGGCAACCACGGCATGGACCGCCTCTCACCGCAGGGGCTGCACGTCAACCCCGACGTCGAGCCTTACACCGCCGCGATCCGCGCGTTGCTGCGTGAAGTGGGCGAACAGGTCACGCTGCCGGGCATGCTGCTCGAAGACAAGGGCAGCACCGCGTCGATTCACTACCGCCAATGCGCCGATCAGCCGCAGGCGCGCAGGACGATTCTGCACGTGGTGGAGCCGCTCGCCGCCGCGTCACAGTTGGTCGTGACCGAGGGTCGGCTGGTGGTGGAGATCCGCCCGCCGGTGAAGTCCAACAAGGGCACCGCGGTGCGCAACCTGATTGAGGATTATGAACTCGGCGGTGCGTTCTACCTCGGCGATGATGTGACGGATGTCGATGCGTTCAAGGCGCTGCGCAACTGGCGCGACGAAGGCGAAGGGCGCAGCCTTGCGCTCGGTGTCATCAGCAGCGAAACGCCCGACATCGTCATCGAAACCGCCGACCTGCACCTGCAGGGCATTGCCGATGTGGCGATGTTTCTGCGTTGGTTGGAAGCGCGAATCACGGGCCAGTGAACACGGAAAAGCCTGTCCGAAAGCGCATCACGACTTGGCGCATCACACGAAGTCGCTCAGATGCCCGTCGCGCTCCAGCCGCGCCACGTCATCCAGTTGCGATGCCAGCCACGCGATCAGATCCTCATCCGCCACCTTCGCGGCGATGCGTTCGCTGCGCGCCCGGCGCTCGTTCTCATCCATCTGAAGCGCCTGGTGCAGCGCCTCAGCCGTACCCGCCAGATCGTAAGGCGACACGGTGATCGCATCCTGGTTCAACTGTTCGAACGATCCCGCGCCCTCCGAGAGCACCAGCACGCCGTTGCGCTCGTTCACCGTCGGGCCTTCCTTCGATACCAGGTTCATCCCGTCGACGATCGGGTTCACCATCAGCACATCGTAAAGCTGCATGCCCGCCACGGCCCGCTGGTAGTTTTCCCCGACAAAAAGCGTGATCGGGTCCCACTCGCCCGTGCCGTATTCCGCGTTGATCCACATCGCAACACCGGAAATCTCCCGCAGGTATTTGCGGTACTGCGAGATGTCCAGCCGCGACGGCACGAGAAACGCCAGAAAGCAGATCTTCCCGAGATACTCCGGATGCTGCTTGAGCAGCAGTTCATACGCTTCGAACCCGCGCAGGATGTTCTTGCTCGGCTCCACCCGGTCGACACGCACAATCGTCTTTTCGCAAACGTACCGCTGCAGCAACCGTCGATACTTCTGCACCGGCTCCGTCTGCGCGAAGCGCTTCAGTTCAACGGTGTCGATCGATATCGGATAACTGCGCACCCACGTGGTGCGGCCATCGAGTTCGATGCTGCCGCGACGGTAATCGACCGTGGCATCCGGCAGAAAACTTTCGCACGCACGGATGAAGTTCATCCCGTCCTCATCCGTCTGCAGACCGACGATGTCGTTGACGCAGAGGCTGCGAAAGATCGCCTGTCGCATGGACGGGGGAAGCATCGCCCAGTAATCCGGCCCGGGGCACGGAATGTGCATGAAATGATGCAGCACCGCGTCGTCCGGCAGCTTCGGCCGCAGATGCACCGGACAGCGATACAGGTGGTAATCGTGCAGCATCACCAGCGGTCGCCGGGCGCGCGACATTTCCGCGGCGATTCTGTCGGCAAACAACCGATTCACCGCTTCGTAGCCCTCGTGCCACGCCTGCCAGATTTCCGGCGTGATCGTCGGCGTGCGCGGAGCGTCCCACATGTTGTGCTGCAAAAACCACAACAACGGGTTGGCGATCACGTTGTAGTACCAGTCGTACGCCTGCTGCGGTGCGACGACGAAGCTGAGGCGAAACTGATCGGCATCGGATGTCCACTGCAACTGGCTATCACCGTTCTGCTGCGCCTGAGCGCGGTCGGCATCGCTCATCGCCGCCGCCACCCAGATCGGGTTGGCGTACTGGCTGATCGCGCTGAGCGCGGTGATCACGCCGCCGCTGCCGCGCTCGGACGTCACCTGCCCATCGGGTGTGAAGGAAAACGCCACCGGCCCGCGGTTCGACGCCACCACCAGCGTGCGCTGGCCGAGCACCCGCTCGGTCAACTGCTGCAAACGTTCGCGTTTGGCGCTGACCGCCTCCGCCTCCCGCGAAGGCGACAGGCCGTCTTCCTGCAATGAAGGGATGACCATGACGGGCCCAAGTATCACGGCCACGACGTCGGCGTGTCAAGCATGCGCGCCCACACAACCACGCCAATCCCCGCGATTCAGGGTTCCCCCGACACCTGTTACGATAGCTTCATGTCGATCGAGGACGCCCCCGCCAGCTCGTGGTCGATGACGCTTCCCGTCACCGTGCCATGTCGCCGCTGCCGTTATAACCTGCGTGGCGTTCGCATCGATTCGCAATGCCCTGAATGTGGCCTACCCGTGCGGCGCACGGTCCCGCTGCACGGACCGATCGACGGCGTGGGTGATGAAAAGGGCAGTGTCTTCGTCCTGTGGGACGACCGCTGCCTGGTGGCGATGGATCACGACGACCTCCACACCGCCAATCGTTACGAGATTCCCGGCGTGATCCACATGGGGACGCACCTGTGGATCGAAAACATCTCCGTGCCGTTGAATCTTCCCGGCGTCGAGCGGTTATACGAGCAGTTGCGGCGATGGGAAATTCGCGTGGAACCGTATCAGCCGATCAGCGGCTCCGAATGGGTGTTGACCATCACCTGCATTCTCTTGACGGCGATGATGTTCATATCGGAGCATCTGACCGCCATCACCGCGCTGGGTCTGCTGGCGGGGCTCATCGCCTTCAAACTGCGCGGACAGAGGAACGAGCCACCCGAACCGTTCGGCAAACAGAAGTGGGTGTTCGATCTGACGGACCTCGCCATCGTTGTGATCGCGGGCAAGCTCATATGGGCCTGGGGGGTACGGCTGGTGTTGTAAGTCACAACCGCAGCCGCGCCCCCGCAGCACCCACTGCCTTGCGTTACGCCAGCTTCGTCACCGCGGCGAGCACGGCGTCGTAGTCGGGCTCCTGCGCGATTTCGGGCACGATCTGCTCGTACTGGATCACGCCATCCTTGTCGATGACATACAGCGCCCGCGCCAGGAGACCGTTCTGCTTGATGCGCAGACCGAACGCCTGGGCGAAGCTGCGATCCTTATAGTCCGACAGCGTGACCACGTTCGTTGCATTGTTGGCGCCGCACCAGCGCTTCTGCGCCATGGGCAGGTCCATGCTGATCGTCAGCACGGCGACCTTGTCGCCCAGCTTGCCCGCTTCCTCGTTGAAACGCCTGGTCTGCACATCGCACACCGGCGTGTCGAGGCTGGGCACCACCGACAGCACGACCGTGCGGCCGGCGAAATCGGCGAGCGTCTTCGGCGACATGTCGTTCGCCAGGACCGTGAAAGCCGGGGCCTTCTGCCCCACCTGCACGCCTTCACCTTCCAACGTGACGGGATTGCCCTTGAGCGTGATCACTCCGTTGCGTTCAGTCACCTTACGATCCTTTCTTTCCTCAGCGGGAAACTTTGGTTGCGAGCGGGCATTCTAAAGCGACTGCCCCGCCGAGCAAGTCGAGAGCCGTGCCTGCCGCCGATTCAGCGCGTTCGCGTGGTTCGCGACTTCACTCGTCGTGCAATTCCGGCGGGCGGCGAATGGTTCCCAGATCGACCACGATGCCGTCGCGCTGGAAGTAGTCGACGTTGAGCTGATCGCGATCGATAAAGGTGAGCACGAAGAAGTTGAAGTCCAGCCGCTGCGTCAGCGCCAGATCACCCGGGCCCGGCGCGGCATGGCGGGCGTTGCCGTGACGCTGGGCGTGGAAGTGGTAGTGAAACGGGCTGGTGTAGAGCGCCTCGATCATCGCCTGCGGGGGAATGTAAACGTGATCGCCGCGAAAGCTCAGCGGACGGTACATCTGCGCGCGCCACCGGCCGTGTTCATCCAGCGCCAGCACGCCGCCGAACTCGGTGGAGGTGTCCTGGAGATCGGCATCCGCCTGACGAAAGAGCGATGCCACCACCTGTGGGTCGGCGAGCGCTTCCTGCAACGTGCCGATCGCCAACAGATCGAGCAGCGTCAACCGTTCGCCCCACTCCCGCAGTGGCCGCGATCGGTCATCCAACTCGGCTGCAATCATCAACCCGCTGATGCGCGATTCGATCGCCCGCACCATCGCCGCGCGCCCCGCCTGCCATGCCTCATCGACCGACCGCTGATGCACCAACAACGGCAGATGGCGCAGCGCCAGCCCCCTTCGCTGTTCCGCATTCAACGTCGCCACCACCCGCACCGCTTCGCGCCGGAACGCCTGCCGCCGTTCATCGCAAAGATGAAGCAGCCACAACACTTCCTCGCGGTTGCGCGGCAGAATGCCCAGTTCACGTTGCGCATGTTGCAGCGTTCGCGCCAGAACAGCGTTTTCATCGTCATCCGTGGAATCGATGGATTGCAGCAGATGGTGCGGCGCGGCGTCGAGTCGGTTGAGCAGATCCCATGCCGCCACCTGATGCGACAGGGTCACATCGAACCCCCGACCGAGGAACACATCGGCAAGCACCGCTTCGGCGGAGCGCCCCGGATGCAACGCCTCCAGTGCCACACGTTCCGATCGATCGCCATCGGCAACGTGACGGCGGGGTCGCGACCAACTGCGCACCAAAGGCAGCGTCAGATCGGCCCATCGCCGCTGCACCGCCAGATCGATGATGTGGTCGAGCGTCGGCTGATCCGGCACCAGCAGGATGCGCAACGCCACATCCCGGCGGAGTGCCGTTTCATCCAACTCGCAAAGCACATTGATCGCATCGATGCGCTGCCAGGCGGGATAGCCCGGCTCCCAGATGATCCGTTGCAGTGCCGCGCGATACTGCGGGTCGTCCGCGGATTCACGATGTGCCTGCCTGGCCGCGGTACGACGGCGGGTGTAGTCCGCCTCGCGGTCGAGCATCACCGCCACCGGATCAGCCACCGACGACACGCCACACCCCGCCAGCGGCGCAAGCCACAGCGCCAACGCCGCCCCCCATCGCATCGCTCGCCGGCGAATCACTTCTGGCCGGGGAAGCAGCGGGTCGGGTATCGCTTGTTCGGGCAACGCGCCATCAGCGATTCCTGCAACTGACGGAACCGCGGGTTGGACTGCGGAATCCAGCGCTCATCGCTGACCGTACGGAACTGATTGTCCATCATCATTTCCATACCCATCATCGCCGCGGGGGATCCGGGGTTCTTTTCGCGCGCCTGCTCAATCTGGCGACGCGTCCGGTCCGACATGCGTTCCAGGTACGCGATGAAGAAGCCCTGCTCGGCAACCTGCTCAGCGGTCATGCCCGACAGGTCCTTGCCGCCGCAGCTGTCCTCGCAGGTCATGACAAACGCTTCGACACCCTCACCGCCCGACGGAGCCGGCGACGGCGAGATGGTATCCATCGACACCTTGTACAGCGTCTTGTCCTTCAGGTCGTAGAAGTAGCGTTCCTGCGGCACGTTGACGCGCCCGGACGTACCACCGCTTTGCGAATAAAAGAGGATGCCCAGCGCCATCACCAGAATCGCCACCGCGCCCACAGTGACGACGGCTGAGTTGTTGTTCAACGTGTCTCGCAATCCCATTGCAAAAATCCTTTCATGTTGTGCTCGCGCCGCACAACGGGGCCGAAGTGAGTTCCAGAGACTACCTGATCGACAAGACCGCTGGATAACCGTAGATAACCGGTGCGGCGCCGATTCTAACATCCGCGACCCGGCCGGACAATCCAACCGCCGCAAGCGGTGGACGTTACAGGTTTTTTGCGATCCAGAGAACGGCAATCCCCGCGGCGACACGGTCGATCACCGCCCTCAGGGGGCGAGATTGATGCGGTATTCCAGTCGCGGCGTGGTCAGTTCCACCAGCGTCCGGCGAAGCGTCTCGCCATCCAACGCGGACAGGTCCAGACCGTTGTTCCGCACGTGCGACCGTTCGCTGGCCGTGACCCAACTGATGAACAGGCCACTACGCTCCTGGTATACCTCAACCTGCGGCTCCACCCCGGTGGGCAGCTTGGCGAGCGCGGCCGCCTGAGCAACCGCATCCTGGAGGTATCCCTCCGCATCGATAAGCTTGTGCTCCAGCGCCTGGCTCGCGGTGTACACATCGCCGTTCGCCAGCGCCGTCACCTCTTCAACGGTCAGGTGCGCACTGCGCCCCTTGCTCACGACCTCGACGAAGCGGGCGTGCGCGCCATCCAGAATTGTCTGCACCTTCGCGCGGTCGGTTTCGTTCCAAGGCCGAAAAACATTGTTGGCGACGTCCTTCTTGGGCGAGCCCTCGGCGACGAGCACTTCCGGCGTGACGCCCAGCTTGTCCAGCAGCCGTTCGAATGTCATCACGTTCGCCATCACACCGATGCTGCCCGTCACGCAGGTCGGCTCGGCGAAGATGTGGTCGGCCGAGGCGGCGATGTAGTAGCCCCCGCTGGCGGCAACGGAGCCGAAGCTCGCCACGATGGGGATACCCGTTTCCGCCCGGAAGGCAACCAGGTCGTGCCAGATGCGGTCGCTCGCCCCGACGGTGCCGCCGCCGGAATCGACGCGAAGGATCACCGCCTTGGGCCCCTTGTTCTGAGCGTGCTGCTGACGCAGGTCCTGCAGCACGGCCCGAACGCGGCCGCTGGTGGAATCATCGATCATCCCCACCACCGGCAGCACGACGATACGGTAATTGGGATCGCCTTCCATGAGTGTGGCGTAGTTGGACTGCCCCATGAAGCGGGACAGCAGCACCCCCATGTAAAGGTTCGCGATAAGCGAAACGATCAGCAGCGTGCCGAGGATACGGGTGAGGATCCGACCTCCCGTGGGGGCGGCAATCACGACGGGGGGGGCGGCAGGCGGCGCGGGCGGGCCGAAGGAACCGGGGTTCACCGGGGGTCGACCGGCCGGGCGCGTGGGCTGCGGCTCCTTCGCGTCGTACGATTCGCTCATCGATAGCTCCTCTTTGAATGGTGCATCCCTGCGGGCTTAGGGTAGCACGGCCGCCAGTCACGGAAAAGCGGGATCACCGCTTTCCGGAATGTATCGGCGATCGCTTTCCTCAACGATACTTTCAACCGGCGATGCGGGTTCAGTCGGCGGCGCGCGGAAGCTCCCCTCGGGATTGCATCCCCGGGCTTCGCGTTGGCTACCGAAATGGATGGCAGGTACCATCGTGGCGCGGTTTCCGCCGCTGTACGAACCTCCCCCCCTGCCATGGCCGCTGAGGAGCATGCCCCAATGAAGCTAGGATTGGCGATTTCGCTGTTTGTCGTGATGTTTCTGGGGCTGATACTTTTCCTTCAGTTGCGTGGCCAGGCCGACCCGCCCACGGCGGCGACCACCGCCCCGGGCGCGTTGGACAAGCTCGTCCTGCCGGCCGACCTGCCGGTCATCTTCACCCCCGCCAACGCGGAGACCGACGCCACGGCGATTTACGAGCGGGCGTTCGCCTTCTACCAGGAAAACGCGGCGCGCTTCCGCGACGAGTCGTCGGATATGACGCTGGTGAACCAGTTGGTGGATCTGATGATCGAGGCGATGAACGCGGGCAAGGTGACACCAGGCTTCATCGATGCCAAGGTGCCGCTGGAGCCGGGCATTCATTTGGAGATGGCCAACGTGGTCACGGGGATGGGTACGGTGGTGTTCGAGAACGCCGACCGCATCCGCGATCGGGACGAGCAGCGTGGTCGGCAGGCGGTGCTCGCCGCCTGGGCGCTGGGCCAGCGGGCGTTCGAGGACAACCTGATTTTCGAGCATCGGTCGGCGGGAATCGGCAACATGATGGGCGCAGCCACGCGTTTCATGCACTGGCAGGGAACCTTCGCCGAGGACTGGGAAAAGATCGACCGCTGGGCGGAGGCGATGACGACGTTCTCGCTGGGATGGAACCGCAAGTACGAAATGCTGCGGCACAGCCGACCGAAAATCGGCGACATCATCTACGTGGCCCGATACGATCAGGACCCCACGTTCCGCATCATGGCGCTGCAGCGGCTGGGGATGCTCAAGTACAACCCGGGGACGGAGGCGAACCTGCGGGCGATCACCAGCGCGCTGGATGAATGCCGCAAGAGTGAACATCCCACCGTCAGCCGCGTAGCAGAAGAGGCGTACGCCTTTACGAAAGAACAGTTCCAGCGCATGCGCATGTGAATCGCACGCGGAACGTTGAGCGTGGTGCGTGAAGGCGCGCCGGACTCGACGCACCACACGGTTTGCACGCTCGTCGCATCACGCCTGCCACGCTCCGCCCATGCAGTTATTCGTTCTTGCACTGGTGATCGGCATTTTCGCGCACGATGCGCTGGGTGAAGCGCCCGACGCGTCGGCGGTCGTGTCGGGGTGGCGGCTGCTCGCCTGGGCGCTGCTGCCCAAGCTCTCGGTGGCGCTGCTCTTTGCCGTGCAATGCAACATCACCCGTCGCCGGCTGGGCGCGCGGCGCGGCTACCGTGCCCTCCAGTGGCTGCACCGATCCAGCAACGTCTACCGTTACGCCGCACTCTTCCTCTTCGCCAACGACCTGCGCACCGGCCTGCTGGTGGCGACACGCAGCTTCATCGGCGGCGACTGGGTGCTCGTCGATGAGCTCATCGTGATCGCGCCGACCATGGCGCTCATCTTCTTCGGCTGGTGGGCGTACTACCCCATTGACCGCGCCATGCGCGAGGCGTCGCTCATCCGGCAGATCGATGCCGGCCTGCCCATCCACCGCATCTGGACGCGCGGCGAGTACCTCATGTCGCAGTGGCGGCATCAGATCGCCCTCATGTTCGTCCCGCTGATGATCATGGTCGCGTGGATCGAAGCCGTCAGCCTGATCACCACGCGGTACGGTGAAGCGGGGCTGCTGCGCAACGTCGCCGCGACGCAGACGATCATGATCCTCGCCGGAACCGCATGCGTGTTTCTCTTCGCGCCGGTGATGATTCGCTGGATGTGGGACACGGTCCCTCTGCCCGCCGGGGAACTGCGCGATCGGCTGATGCGCATGTGTCATCTCCACCGTGTCGGCGTGCGCGAGCTGCTGCTGTGGCGGACGTTCGGCGGGATGATCAACGCCGCGGTCATGGGACTCGTCGCCCCGCTGCGGTTCATTCTGCTGTCCGATGGGCTGCTGGAAATGATGGGCGCCAAGCAGGTCGAAGCAGTGATGGCGCATGAAATCGCCCACGTGCGCAAGGGGCACATGTTCTGGCTGGTGGCGGCGGCGGTGGCGCTGATGATCGGGCTGGGTGACCTCTGGAACCGGGCGATGCAGGTCGTCGTGGACTATTACGTGCTGAGCGAGACCGCGGACGTGCCGATCGTCGGCCCGTACCTCGCCGATGCGCGGTATCAGGAGATGGCGGCGGCGGTCGGCGCGCTGGGCTGCTGGATCTTCGCCTTCGGCTGGGTGTCGCGACGATTCGAGCGACAGGCCGACACCTTCGCCGTACAACACCTGGCGCGCACCGCGGACCCGACGCCGTCCCACGAGGACGCCATGGCCAACGACACCGCGATCCTGACCGACGACGGCGGCGGACTGGCGGTCGCCGCGCCGCCTGCCACCACCCGACGCACCGCGCCAACGCACATCGACCGCAACGCCGTCGCCATCATGGCCCGGGCGCTGGGGCAGGTCGCATCGCTCAATCAG
>CAZEFM010000082.1:0-17160 GCA_964511575.1 uncultured Phycisphaeraceae bacterium
GGCCGATCGCCGCGTGCATGTGGTCCGGCACCGACACGTTCACCGAATCGATGCGGTCGCCTTCCTTGTCGAGCAGTTCGCGCCAATCGGTGTAGACGCGGGCCTCGGGGTAACGCTGCCGGGCGTTATTGAGGTGGTTGGCATCGACATCGCAGATCGCGGTGATGACCACCTGCTCGTGCGAGGCGATGGTGTTGAGGTCGTGCCACCCCATACCTCCCACGCCGATGCTCGCATGCTGGAGCTTGCTGTTGGCGGCGACCGCCCGGCGCGGGCGCGAGGCCACGAGGCTCGCGGCGGCGACGGCGGCAGTGCTCTGGAGAAAACTTCGACGCGTCTGAAGCATGCGATGTGCCTCCTGAGATGGGTAGGCGATTTGCTCCCCTCCAAGCGCCGCCTGCCGTCGAAACCCGCAGTCGGCGCGGCGCTGCCGATGGCTTCGCCTCTCCTAAATAAACGAACCGCCTCCCTTTGGGAAGGCGGTTCGCAGAAATCTTTCGCGGTCGTTGTCGGCTTACTTGAGCTCGACTTCGGCGCCCTGCTCCTTGAGCTTCTCGGCCAGGGCTTCGGCGTCTTCCTTGGACACGCCTTCCTTGACGGGCTTGGGCGCGCCGTCGACGAGGTCCTTGGCTTCCTTGAGGCCCAGGCCGGTGGCTTCGCGCACGACCTTGATGACCTGGATCTTCTTGTCGCCGGGGTTCTTGAGAATGACGTCGAAGGAGGTCTTTTCCTCGACTTCGGCGGCCGCGCCACCCGCGCCGGGGCCCGCCGCCATCATCACCGCGCCACCGGCGGCGGGCTCGATGCCGTACTCTTCCTTCAGGTAGTTGCCCAGATCAACCGCCTGCTTGAGGGTCAGGTTGACGAGCTGATCGCCCAGCTGCTTGATTTCGGGCGCCACTTCGACCGTTGCTGCATCGGACATTGTGCAAATCCTTGTGAAACACGCTCGCTCAAGAGGTCGCAGCCCTGTGCCGCGATTTAACCCTGCCGGGCCCGTTGAGCTTTGAATTCAGTTTTTAGCCACAGATGAACACGGACAGACACGGATGTGAGACAGAAGAAGGAAGGCAGTCGTGCCGCATGACCTCATCTTTAATCGGTGTTCATCCGTGTCCATCTGTGGCTGGATCTCAGCCTGCCTTGGCGATGGCTTCGCCTTTTTCGAGTTTTTCTTCGATGGCTTTGACGAGGCTGGCGATCTTGCGACCCGGGCCGAGGACCGAACCGACGAGGTTCGAGCCGGGGCTGAGGATGATCTGGACGGTCTGCGCCTGCGCCTCTTCGCGGGTCGGGTACTTGCTCAGTGCTTCGATCTCGTCCGGGCCGAAGACCTGCCCGTCCATGATCGCGCCGTTGATCTTGAGGTTCTCGACGTCCTTGACCCAGTTGAGCAGGTCACGGGCGACGGTGACGACGCTGTCCCCGCCGTACACCAGGGCGTTGGGCCCGGACAGCAGCGAGGAGATGGCCTCCATGGAGGTGCCTTCCAGCGCTCGGCCGGCGAGGCTGTTCTTCACGACGGTGATGCGCACCTGCTTTTCCTGCAGGCCGGCACGCAGGCGGTTGGTGTCGGTCGCCTTCACACCCCGGATGTCGATCAGCACCGCGCCGTCCAGGTCGGCAAACCGCTGGCGGTATGCTTCGGTGATGAGGTTTTTGACTGGTTTGCTCATGATGATTTCTCAAAGGGCCAAGGGCTGCAAAGCCAAGGGCCAAGGAGGTTCTGGTGAAGCTTGAGGCTCAGGGTTCAAGGCTTGCGGGAGGCATCCCTGAGCTCGGGCACCCGGCCCGACGCACATCAGATCGCGACCGGGACGCCGGGCGTCATCGTCGCGCTGAGGGTGATTTTGCGGATGTACTGACCTTTGGCGGCGGCGGGCTTCATCCGCTGGATGGTCGCCAGCAACGCCTGGGCGTTTTCCACCAGCTTCTGATCGTCGAAGCTCTGCTTGCCCACCGGGGCATGGATGTTGCCGCCATCGTCGTTGCGGAACTCCACCTTACCGGCGGCGTATTCCCGGACCGCCTGGGCGACGTTCGGCGTGACGGTGCCGGCCTTGGGCGACGGCATCAGGCCCTTGGGGCCGAGCACGCGACCGAGACGGCTCACCACACGCATCATGTCCGGCGACGCGACCGCGACGTCGAACTCCATCCAGCCGCCTTCGACCTTCTTCACCAGTTCCTCGCCGCCGGCTTCCACCGCGCCCGCTTCACGAGCCTCGGCTTCCTTGTCGGCGCCACAGAACGCCACCACGCGACGGCTCTTGCCGATGCCGTGTGGCAGGGAGATCGAACCACGCACACGCTGGTCATCCTGCTTGGCATCGATGCCCAGGTGAACGCACAGTTCCACCGTCTGGTCGAACTTGGTTTTCTTGAACGAGCGGACTTTGGCGACCGCCTCTTCCAGAGGAAGGGGCTTGTTCTCATCCACCGTCGCCAAATCAGCGCGATAGCGCTTGCCAGTTGCCACAGATGTTTCCTTTCGATGAGCCCGCCAACGGGCTGCCATCTCCCACGATATTCGATTGGGCTCGTGGTAAACCCGTTCTTTATTTCGGATTGCGGATTTCGGATTTGCGGGCAGGGATCCGTATCCATCCGGGATCGATTACATTCCTTCGACGGTGACGCCGAGCGATCGGGCGGTTCCGGCGATGGTTCGCATGTTCGCTTCGAGGCTGTGGCCGGTCATTTCCTTGCCCTTTTCCTCAGCGATGGCGCGAATCTGATCGACGGTGAGGGTGCCGACCTTGTTGCGGTTCGGCTCGCCCGAGCCCTTTTCGACGCCGGCGAGATCCTTGATGAGCACCGCGGCGGGCGGGCTCTTGATCTCGAACTCGAACGAGCGGTCCTTGTAGACCGTGATGACGCAGCCGACGACCTTGCCATCGAGGTGGCGGGTGCGTTCGTTGAACTGGGTGATGAACTGGCCCGGGTTCACGCCGTTCTGACCCAGCGCCGGCCCGATGGGCGGTGCGGGGGTGGCTTTGCCGCCGGGCGCCTGAATCTTGAACACGGAGGTAATTTCTTTTTTCGCCATGACGTTTGGGTCCTACGCAATCGCAACCGGCGTTAGGGCCGGGGCCAGTCGAGCCGGGTACTATACACCCAACCCCCACCCGGTGGCAAATCCATTGTGTGGGGTTGGTGGGCGCGGATCAATCGTTCATGGAAGGCGCGGATGGAGTTGGGCGACCCGGGGATGGTATCCTTGGGCTTGAGGGGGAGGCGGGGTTTTCTGTGGGAGGTGAGGGGGCTAGTGTTACGGGATTGCGGGGTTGATGGACGTGTCGCCTTGACACGGGCGATTCGGCCGATACCTTAGCCGGACTCACACGCCGCACACCCGCCGGACCGGCGCGGTGCGACGCGGGGGCCAGGTAGCTCAGTTGGTAGAGCATGCGACTGAAAATCGCAGTGTCGCCGGTTCGATTCCGGCCCTGGCCATTTCGCTTCCTTTCGCCCCACTGCCACGCGATCGATCGACCGCGACCGGCTGACCATGAACGACACGCCACCATTGACGCCGCAACTGCTGCTGCGGGCCTATCGTCACGGCCTGTTCCCGATGTCGCATTCACGGCACGATGAACACGTCCACTGGTACAGCCCCGACCCGCGTGCGATTCTCCCGTTGGACAACGTGAAGTTTTCGCGCAGCCTGTTGAAGCGTGTCCGTCGCGGCGACTATCGCATCACACACGATCAGGCTTTCGAGGCGGTGATCCGTGGATGTGCCGCTCCTCGCCTCGGTGCTGCTGACACGTGGATCAGCGAGCCGATCATCCGCGTGTTCACCGCCCTGCACACCATGGGTTACGCCCACAGCGTCGAGGCGTGGGCGGCATCGGAAGCGGAAGGTGGCGAGGAACGTCTCGTGGGCGGGCTGTACGGCATCGCACTGGGGCGGGCGTTCTTCGGCGAGTCGATGTTCAGCCGGGCCACCGATGCCTCCAAGGTGTGCCTGGTGCATCTGGTGGAGCATCTGCGCGCACACGGCTTCACGCTGCTGGATGTGCAGTTCAACAATCCGCACATGGCGCAGTTCGGCGTGGTGGAGATTCCGCGCAGGGAATATCTGGCACGACTTCAGGACGCGGTGGGAGATTAGGGACTCGGGCCCGGGGCCTAGGGTCTGGGCGCCAGATTCAGGGGAGGACGATGGTTGCGCCGACGGGGAGTCGGGCGGGGTCGACGATGTTGTTGGCGGCGGCGATGTCGCGCCACTTCTGACCGTTGCCGTACTGACGCACCGCGATCGACCAGAGCGTGTCCTTGGGCTGCACGGTGTAGGTGCGGCCTGCCACGGTGGGCGCGGGAGCCGGGGCGGGTTCGATGACCTGCGGCTGAATCGGCTGCGGGTCCAGACCCGTGATGCCCGCATCAACCGGCTGATCGAGCGAGGCGTCGTACGCCGGGTCGTACGCACCGGGGGCGGTGCTGGCCGACTTATTGTTCTGGCAGCCGGTCGACAGCAACGCCGCGACAAGCGTCAAAGCAAGGGCGAAAGGCAGCTTCATGGCGTCCATCCTTGGAAAAGAGGCGAGAATCACCAGCTCCCGGTGAGATCGGTCGCTTTTGTACCACGCCGGGTGCGGCGCGGCAACACGACAAGACCCAAATGCCGAGTGCCCGATGGCAAATGGCGAAATCCTGTTCCCCAGCGATTATTCGGCGACGACAAGGCGATCGCCCAACTGCTCGCGCCATGATGGGTCGATGCCACTGTCGGTGACGATCTGGTCCACCTCGTTGAGGCTGCAGATGCGCACGAGGCTTTTGCGGCCGAACTTGGCGGAGTCCATCAACAGGACACTGCGGGCGGCCTGCTGGAGCATCTGCTGCTCGACGCGTGCCATGTCGAGGTTGATGTTGTAGGCGGCGTCTTCGTGGATGGCGGCGAGGCTGAAGAAGCACAGGTCGGCGTAGAGGTCGGCGAGGGTACCGGTGGTGATGGGGCCCACGAGCACGCCGGTGCGGGGATAAAGCTGCCCACCGATCATGGTGAGTTCGACCTGATCGTCATCGGCGAAATGGTTGGCGATGGCGAGGCTGTTGGTCACGACCTGAATGGGCCGAACGGTGATCTGGCGTACGGCGTAGATGACGGTGGAGCCGCCATCGAGCAGGAGGGTCATGTGCGGCTGAACGAGGCCGGCGGCGTAACGGCCGATCGCCATCTTCGCCTCGATACTTTCGTGCAGTCGCGCGTTCAGCGCATCGCTGTGATGCGGGTCGGGGGAATGGCGGCCGTCGTCGCGATACAACGCTCCGCCATGCGTACGCTGCACTTTCCCCGTGCGTTCCAATTGATCCAGATCGCGACGAACAGTGGAGGCACTCACCTGTAACTCACGCGCCAACTCATCGAGCTGCGCGCTGCGACGCTCGCGCAGGATGTCGATGATCTTCTGCTGGCGTTCGACAATGAGCATGGCGACTTTCAGGTAAGGGTGATGATTCGCTGTTGATTCACCTATCCATTTTACGAAAGAATGCGGTTCCAGCGGTCCAGGGTTTGTTGAACTTTGTTGTGTGACGTCGTGCCGCTTGTGGAAGCTGTGCCGCCGACGCCGCCGGTGCCGCTGTAAGCACTGTCGCGCGGGGTGGCGCGGAGATCATCGGCGAGGTTGCGCCATGGCGGGATGCCCAGCTTCTGCAGTTCGCTGTGATAAGACCGCACGGCTTCGGTGGGATCGTCGAGATCACCATCCGCCAGCCAGCGCAGATGCTGAATCATCGTGAGCTGGTGTTCGCTGTTGTTGATCATTCGGCCGTAGAGCGCGGCACGGGCACCGTACTTTTTCGCTTCCCAGAGTTGATGGAAAGCATCGAAGGTGGTTCCGGAAGCGCCGCCAAGGATGCCGACGACGAGGCTGCGATCGTACGATGCGAGTTGCTCCATGGCAGCGGGGCCGTGGTACGCGATCTTCAGGAAGATGGGTTTGCCTTTGCCCACGATGCCGGCGAGTGTGCGGGCGATCTGGTCGTTGATGTAGCGCGGCAGATCATCGGGGCACACCCCGCCGCACGCGTTGGGATCGAACACTTCCAGGAAGTGGCGAAAGCCCAGCATTTCGGCTTCGATACGAAATTCGCGGTATTTTTGCAGCGTTTCGAGGTCGCGTTCGATATCGTTGTTGAACGTAACGGAGTAGAGGCCGAGGTCCGCGCCGACGACGGATTCACCCGGTTGCGGGTTGACCTTGCCGTACATGATCTGTTCGATGGCGGCGCTGCGGAAGGGTCGCGATGGTTGCGTGGCGTAGGTTCCGCCGGCGGCAAGATGGATGTCGGTGGTGTCGTTGGCGCGACAGGCGGGCGTGATCGCGCTGTTGTCGAAGAGGCGTTCGTGAATCGTGAGCAGTTCGCCGGTCGACGGGCTCATGAGCATGATGTCAACCAGCCCCTGAGCAACGTTCTCGCGGATGAGCTGGCGGTATTCATCAAGCGTGCGCATGCGGCCGTCGCGATGCACACCCGGCGCGGCCATCCCCCCTGCCATATCGGCGTCCTTGGCATCGGCGAGGATGAAATCGCGACACGAAGGATCGGCGGCCATACGGGCAAGCTTGATATCCAGCGACTTCTGCATGATCGATTACATGGAACAGGCGGTTGCGGAGCGAAACAGTGTGTAAAAGGTGGCAAGGTGTTCGCGTTCACCCCAGTTTCCGCCACGTCTCCTCCAGTGCCTTGGCACTGTTTTGAATCCCCGCGACTTCCTTCGGCCACAGGTCCACCTGCAGGGCATCGATGACGCCTGCTCGGCCGACGACGGTGGGAATGCTCAGGCAGACGTTGCGGATGCCGTACTGCCCCGTCATCTGCGTGCTCACGGGCAGAATCTGCCGGCGATCCAACGCGATGGCGTGAATCACCTCGGCAATGCTCAGGCCCACGGCGTAACCCGCACCGCCCTTGCCGCGAATCACCTCGGCACCGGAACCCTGCGTGCGTTTGAAGATTTCGTTCTGCTCGTTCACCGACAGCACGCTGCTCAACGGCACGCCGGCGACGGTGGCGCTCGACCAGATGGGCGTCATCGTGTCGCCGTGCTCACCGAGGATGAGTGCCTTGACCTGTGTGGGCGGCAGCTTCTTCGCATCGGCGATCATGGAGCGGAAGCGCGCGGTGTCCAGCACGGTGCCCAGGCCGATCACCTGTTTCGCCGGCCAGTTCAGGTGTTCAATCGCCAGTCGCGTAAGCACGTCCACCGGGTTGGACACGACGAAGATGATCGCGTTCCTGTTCAGGTTGGCGTTTCGCAGATCATCAAGGATTGATTTGAAGATCGACACGTTGCGGTTGATGAGGTCGAGGCGCGACTCGTCCGGCTTGCGGCGACTGCCGGCGGTGATGCACACCACATCGCTGTCGCTCGCCCGACCCGAAGCGATGTCGCAGGCATAAATCTGCTGATCCGCAGCGATCGAAGCGCCGTGCAGCAGATCGAGCGCCTCGCCTTTGGCGAGGTCAGCATTCGCATCAACCAGCGCCAACTCGCGCACAATGCCCAGACACTGCAGCGCATAGGCTGCATTCGAACCAACCCGCCCCCCACCACCGATGATCGAAACCTTGATGCTCATCGTGAAACCTTGTTGTCGAAAACGCTGCGTCTTGTGTGAATCGCTTAGCGCGATGCCATGATCTGGTCGGTGATGGACTGCACCATCGCTTCGAACGCCGGGTCGCCGTCCGCCGGGGTGCTGCTGGTCTGCGTGTGTCCATGACCGTTGCACTGGCACGTCGCGGACATCGGCTGCACATCGAACGTGGCGAGGAACTCGTCGTTGTGCTCCCCGACGCAGCCCGACGGCGCACACGCCAACCGCGAGTCAGCCATGCCGAACTGCTGCTTCACCTGCAGCAACCCCGTCATTTCCTCAGGGGTAAGCGTGTTCACCCTGCCCAGCGGCCGCGCCAGCAGCAGGATGCGGCAGTACGCATCGAGAATTTCCAGCTTGTAGTACGTATCGATCAGATCCTTGCCGAACGACACCGAGCCATGGTTGCCCATCAGCACCGTGTTGGTGTCCTCCTTGATCAACGGCGTGATGCTGTCGGGCAGGTCCTGCTTGGAAGGCATGGCGAACTTCGCCATCGGCACCCGACCGAGAAACACCTCCGCTTCCGGGTGAATGCCCTCGGGCAGCGGCAGGTTGCAGATGGCAAACGCGGTGGCGTGCGGCGGATGGCTGTGGATCACCGCCTTGACGTCCGGCCGCTTTTTGTAGATCGCCAGGTGCACCAGAATCTCGCTCGTGCGACGACGTCCCTTGGCGTTGGGCTCCACCTGCTTGCCGTCCATGTCGACGACGCAGATGTCCTCAGGCGTCAGAAAGCCCTTGCTGATGCCCGTCGGCGTACACAGCACGCGATCGTCGCTGATGCGCACCGAGTGATTGCCTTCGTTGCCCGCACAAAAGCCCTTCTGCCAGATGCGCTGACCGATCTCGCACATCTGCTTTTTCAACTGCCATACCGGTTGTTTCATCGTGTCACCTCGTTCGTTCCCGTTCGATCCCGGCGAACCGCGAATGAACGCGAATGGACGCCCATGGTTTCAAGCTATCCGCGCCCAACCGCGCAATCCGCGATCACTTTCATTCGCGGTTCACTCCCCACTCATGCCTCGATCCAATCGAGGATCGCTGCGCAATAGGCGTCGATCGGCACCTTTTCCGGGCGGAACGGCATCGTGGCCTCGCCGCCTTCACTTACCGCGATCAACTGCCCGACACCCGCGCCGAGGTCGTCGTACACCACCAGCGATTCGGGCATCGGCGTGGCACGCCGCGCGTGATCCGCCAACCCGTCCAAAGCCGCGCCATCCAGCGCCTCCGCAATCAGCAGCCGGGCCGGCTTGAGCTCGGCAAGCTTGCGGTTGAGCGTGACGGTTCCGATGACGCGGGCAATTCGCATAAATCGTTCATCCGCACCGATGCAACTCGGCGAGAATCCGTTCCATTGCGGCTGAGGCCTGCGGCAACTGAGCGGTAAAGCGATCCACCATCGCCGCCATCGATCGCTCGCCCACACTCGGGTACTCGATCACCAGCACGTTCGCCCCCAACTCGCGCACGCCCTGTTCCACCGCTTCATCACACGTGCCCAGCACTGCGCGGATGTTCAGGCAACGGTTCGCCAGACACATCGCCTGTGCCGCCGACGCCACGAACAACACGCCGCCCGCCACCTGATGTCGCTGAATCGCTCCCGCCAGATCGCGGATCACCTGCACGAGCGCCCCGCTGGATCGGCCGGCCGTCGCCGCACGCAGTCGATCACGCCGCGCCGCCACCACACCGTCCACCGTTGCACATGCGCCATCCGCCCACCACAACCACGTCGCCGGCGCACCACTCATCGCCGATGCCGATGCACTCTGCTCCCGGTTGATGCGCACGATGCGCTGCGGAAACTGTCGCGCCAGATCGTTCGCCAACGGCGTCAGCTTTGCATCCGCCGCCAATCGCGCCACGCGATCCGCCGAGGCGTCCATCGCCGCCTGCAACTGATTGGCGGTCACGATCCCCGTCAAGGGCAACGGCTCCGCCGCCGTGTGTTTTGTTGATGCAGCCGCACCCGACGCACCCGATGGTGTTGTCCCACTCCCGCCGCGCATCGCGCCGACCTGTCGCCCGGCAAGCTCGGGAAACTTCGAATAATCCCCCGTGCAGACGCCGACAGGCGGCGCGATCGTTGCCGGGGTCGACGATGGCCCCGATGCCCGCGTTACACCACCTGAACGCTGCAGCACCTCCAGCACCTGCTGCGTGATCGTTTCGACAAGTTGTCGCTCTGATTCGGTCACTTCCAAACTTTCAATCGCGCGACAGGTCGTGCCGCTTCATTCCCGAGCGTGCCCCCGCCATCGCTTGGGCGATTCGTCGCTCCCCTACCCATCCACGATGCCCATCGTCCACCACCGTGCCGGACACGTATCGCTGTTCACCAGCCTGCCAAGACCTTCGCTGTCGCTGGTCAGAATCACCCGATCACCGCGCCCCGCGCCAAGCTGATCCAGTGCCAGCACCGGATCGCCCTCCGCCTGCCCGTCGATGCCGATCATCTGGCACACCAGGAGCTTCGACGACGCCAGCGAGGCGTGCTTCACCGTGCTCGTCGCTCGACCTTTCACCACCGCAAGCTGCATCAACGTTCTCGCTTCAACAACAATCGCTCACTCACACGCAACGCAGCGCGCCGCTCACACCCATGCGGCGAAACCGCGTAAACGTCAGCGGATTCGTGATGCCCTCGCCCGTCGGTGTGGCGATCGAATAGCTCGGATAACCTTCGCCGCCCACACCCAGCCCAGCCGTGCACGGGCCGTTGACCACGAAGATCGTCGTGTTCATCGCCCGACCCATGCGCGTGATGTTCGCCAGGTTGTTGGAGTGGATGATCGCCGTGTGCCCGAAGCCGTGCTCATGCTTGATCGCCAGATTCAGAGCCTCATCGAAGTTCGGCACACGAACGAACGGCACGAACGGCATCATCTGCTCCTCCGGCACGAACGGGTTGTTCTCGTCCGTTTCACCAAAGAGCAGTTGCGTGTTCGCGGGAATCTTCACTCCCGCTGCCTCGGCGAGCACCGAGCAGTCCTTGCCCACGAATTCCTTGCGCACCGCGTAGTGGTCCTTCTCATACTTGAAAGCGGCTTCGGTGAGCTTCTGAATCTGCTGCGCGTTGAGCTGCACCGCGCCAGCGCGACGCATCGCGTCCATCATGGCGTTGAACACCGACGCCACCACGAACACTTCCTTCTCACCGATGCACAGGAGGTTGTTGTCGAACGCCGCACCGGCAATGATCGATCGTGCCGCATTGTCCAGATCGGCCGTTTCGTCCACCACGACCGGCGGGTTGCCCGGCCCGGCGACGATCGCACGCTTGGTCTGCTGCATCGCCGCCCGCGCCACCGCCGGCCCACCCGTCGCCACCAGCAGCGGCACCCTCGGATGTTCGAAAATCGCCTGTGCCGTCTGCAGCGTCGGCGGTTCGATCACGCAAAGCAGCGGGTCGATGTTGTACTTGCTCTTGATCGCGCGGTTGTACGCCTCCGCCGCCATCGCCGCGCACTTGCTGCCCGATGGATGCGGGTTGATCACCATCGCGTTGCCCGCGGCAATCATGTTGATCGCGTTGGCGGTCATCGTCGGAATCGAGTGCGTCACCGGCGTGATGCAGCCGATCACGCCCCACGGCGCCGCCTCATCGAGCGCAATCCCACCGTCGCCGCTGTGCGCGGGCGTTGTGAGAAACTCCACACCCGGAACGTTCTGCAGCAGCTCCAGCTTCGCGATCTTGTGATCCAGCCGCCCCACCTGCGTCTCGGCGAGCTCCACCCGGCCCCACTCCGCCGCGTTGTCGCTCGCCATCTGCTTGAGCAGCTTGCAGATCCCGTCACGCACCGCCACACCCGCCTGCACCAGTTGCCGCTGCGCCCGCTCGGCCGCTTCCACCGCAGGCTCCACCTCGGTGAAGATGCCCAGTCGCCCCGAAGCGCCGCCACCGTTCACTCGCGCCGCGCCGGTGGCAATCGAGCGGCCGGACCCCACCCGACGCAACACTTCCTCAACCACGCTGGCGATGAGTTGTTCCTGATTCATGATCGATGGTCTTGTTTAGGAGTGAAGGCGCGTTGTACGTGGCGAGTTGCTTAAAGCGTGTCGTGATGAAGTGATACGGTTCGCACCACTCACGACTCACCACTCACCAACCGCACCCTCCCTCAATGGATCTTTTTGCCTGCAACGATCGCTTCATCGACGATGCCGACCACCACCGCGTCCGTTGGCACCTTGCCGCAGCCTTCCGCCATGCGGGCGCTGGAGCCCTGCGTGATCAGCACCACCTGCCCTTCGCCCGCACCGATCGTGTCCATGGCCACGATCGCCCGCCCGGTCACCTCAAAGCGACCGCCCCCGCCGCTGCCGTTCGCCGCCAGCTTCGCATCGTCATAGGCCACCTTCAGAGGCTCGATGATCAGGAGCTTGTGCCCCGTCATCGAAGCATCCTTCGCGGTGGCAACCACATGACCTTTGACACGACCGATGAACATGGAGGGAGTCCTGGGGAAGGCACTGAGGCACGAAGACACGTAGGCACGGAGGGACCAAGACAAAGACGCCGCATCATCAACACACGACGATCTATTTGCCGACTGAGGCTGGAGCAGACTGCCGGGCTTTCCCCGTCGTGCCTGCGTGCCTCAGTGCCTCCGTGCCTGCGCCATCACAACTTCGCCACATCCTCGTGCGGCCGGGGGATCACGTTCACGCTCACCACTTCGCCCACACGGCGGGCCGCTTCGGCGCCGGCATCGACCGCAGCCTTCACCGCCGCCACATCGCCTTCCACCGTCACCGCCACGAGGCCGCTGCCAACCTTCGCATGGCTCACGAACTTCACGTTCGCCGCCTTCAGAGCCGAATCCAACGCTTCCACCGCGCCGATCAGACCCTTCGTTTCAATCATGCCCAATGCCTGCTGTGCCATGGTCCTGCTCCAGAGTAAATCTCAACGCTGAACGTTGAACGTTTTCAACTTTGAACCTGTTGTCCCAACACCTCGACCGCCTGTCGGGCGATCACCAGTTCCTCATTCGTCGGCACCACCCAGATGGCTGTGCGTGAATCGGCCGCTTCGATGCGCGATTCCGCGTTGCCGTTCGCCGCCGCGTTGCGTGCCTCATCCAAACGAATGCCCGCGAATTCCAGATCCGCGCACACCGCCTGCCGAATTGCCTTGCCGTGCTGTCCGATCCCGCCGGTGAACACGATCGCATCCGCGCCGTTGAGCACCGCCAGGTACGACCCGACAAACTGTCGGCACGTCTCCACAAACGCATCGATCGCCAGCTTCGCCCGCTCGTTGCCCTTCGCCGCGGCTTCCTCCACCTCGCGCATGTCCGCGCTCACGCCGGACAACCCGAGCAAGCCGCTCTTCTTGCCCAACGTGGTGAAGATCGTGTCCAGATCCATCCCCGCCTTGAGCAGCTTTTGCAGGGCGAACGTGTCAAAATCGCCCACGCGGTTGTTGTGGAACACACCCGATTGCGCCGTCATGCCGAAGCTGTGCGCCACGCTCTGTCCATCGCGAATCGCCGTGATCGAGCACGACCCACCCAGGTGCAGGCTGATGACTTTCCGCGCCTCGGGCGCGATCTCCGCCATGCGCACCGCGATGTAACGATGCGATGCGCCGTGGAAGCCGTACCGGCGAATGCCCAGCTCCTCGATCCACGCATGCGGGATGCCATACACCTGCCGCGCCAGCGGGATCGTCTGATGAAACGCCGTTTCGAATGCGGCCACCTGAGGCACATCGGGCAGCTTCTGGGCGAACGCCTTCATCGCCGCGATGTAAGGCGGATTGTGCGCCGGCGCGACATCGGCAAACTGCTCCATCGTCGCCAGCACATGATCGTCCACGAGCACCGCGCCGGAGATCGGCCCGCCATGCACCGCCTTGAAACCGATCGCATCGATGTCGCTGATCGCATCGATTGCCCCAAGCTTCAGAAGCTGCTCCAGGTGCAGATCGATTGCCGCGGCATGATCCGCCAGATCCGCCTGCCCATCGACGCGCTGCTCGCCGACGACAACGTCCCACGAGCTGCCGCCCTGACCGATGCGATCCGCACCGCCGGTCGCCAGCACGTTCGCCGTGCCGGCAGCCGCCATATCGAAGAGCTTGAACTTGAAGCTCGTCGACCCCAAATTGGCAATCAGCGTGATCATGCCCGCCTCAACAAGGCACGCTCACTTCAGTGAGCGTGTTGAGCGTGTCCCAACAATCAGAAGCTTTCCACCAGCGACTCGTGAGGCCGCGCAATCACGTGCGCCGCCACCAGCTCACCCACGCGCCCTGCCGCTTCAGCGCCGGCGTCCACTGCCGCCTTCACCGAACCGACATCGCCCTGCACGACCACCGTGACATACGCCCCGCCGATCGCCAGCGACTTCACCAGTTGCACATCCGCCGCCTTAAGCATCGCGTCGGTCGCCTCGACCAACCCCGTCTGCCCACGCGTTTCAATCATTCCCAATGCTGCCATGAAACTGCTCCAAAACAGGAGTAAAAATGCTTTGCTGTCAATCACCAGCGCTTTGCGCCGGTCGCTTCACGTTCCACGTTCCCACGCTCACTTCGCCGCCGGCTTCTTCGCCTTGGGAAGCATGCTCACCAGCTCATCGTGAGGCCGGGCAATGATGTGCACGCCCACGACTTCGCCGATGCGTCCCGCAGCCGCGGCCCCGGCCTCGATCGCCGCCTTCACCGCCGCCACGTCGCCCGTGACAAAGCTCGTCACCATGCCCGAGCCGACCTTGTCCCAGCCGATCATCTGCACGTTCGCCGCCTTGAGCATCGCGTCGCTCGCTTCCATGAGCGTCACGAGCCCCTTCGTTTCAATCATCCCCAATGCCGGTTGCGCCATGATTTATCTCCTGATGTTTCGTTTTTCAGTCACAGATGGGCACGGATGAACTCGGACAAACGTTCTCCGTGGTTATCCCTCTTTCACCAATCGCATCCCCGTCGCCGTCGCCAGGTGGCACGCGTTGCCTTCATCCGTGTCGATGTGCACTTCCAGCTTCACCTTCGGATGCACACGCACCTTCACCCGGTCGAACGTCAGGCCGCAAGGCCCATCGATCCGCAGCTTCATATAATCGCCATCGTTCACCCCGTAATGCTTCGCATCATCGGGATGCATGTGTACGTGCCGCTCCGCTCGGATCACCCCCTGCCGCAACGTCACCGCGCCGTGCGGGCCAACCATGATGCACCCGGGCGTGCCCTCATGGTTCCCGCTGATCCGCAGCGGCAGGTTGATGCCCAGAAAGACCCCATCGGTGTACGACAGTTCCACCTGCGTGTAGTTGCGCGTCGGGCCGAGGATACGCACGTTCGGAATCATCCGGTTGCGTGGCCCGATGATGTTCACCAACTGCTCGCTGGCGAACTCGCCCTCCTGGTACAGATCCTTGAGCTTGGTCAGCTTCGCCCCCGGGCCGAAGAGCGTCTCCAGATCCGCCTGCGTCACATGCACGTGGCGGGCGGAAACGTTCACCACCAGCGGGTTGGGCCCCTCGTTCTGCCCCCCGCCCATCGCAGTGCGATAGCTCGGCAGCCCCCCCGCCCACTGGTCCCGCAGCACCTGCCGGACCATCTGCTCCACCTGCGCACGCTCAAATTGACTGGCCGTGGCTGTCATGACACCTCACGCAAATCGACGGCAGAATCTCTGAGAAAAACTGAAAGAACTCTACCGAATCCATCATAGTTTTGCAAATATTTCCATTCTCCGCCACAAAACGGCCATGGAACAGCCTCAGAAATGGCCTCCTGCTCCCAAAATGCGGGTCCCCTTCTACCCACGAAGTGGACAGCCCCTCCCTCACCACCCCAGAAACCGCACCGCCAACCGATGCCGCTGAAGCGTCCACCCACGCCAGTTCCCCACCTCGCGATGCAGCCTCATCGTCAAACGGTGCTGAACGCTGGCAAGGTGGCGCGCCCGAGCCGATGCCTCGGGCTGGCCGGCCAGCCGTTGTCGCAGCCACGCCACCGCCGGCAACGTCTCAACACCCAGATGCTCCAGATAACCCGCGTCGATCGGTACCCCCGTCCCCGTCACCTCCGCACACCGCTGGACGTTGAACCACGCGATGCGGCCGTCAAAATCGACAAACGTGCAGCCGTACAGCACCGCCGCCACCGTCAGCACGTTTACCCGCAGCAGCCAACTGTTGTCGTAGCCACGCACAATCCGCCAGACCACCCAGCCGAGCCCCAGCGCCACGAGCAGCATCCAGATCGCCGCCGCCACCCGCCACCGTGTCAGGCTGTAGACATCGACATAAAGCTGCAACCGCCACGCCGCCGAAACCACGAGAAAGATGTTCTGCCCGATCCACAGGTACACCAACCGGCGTGCCATCGCCGACTGTTCCGCCGCACCGCCCGGCCGAAACCCAATCAGCACGAACACACCCGCCAGTAACGCCGTCGCCACCAACGGATATGCGCCGCGATGCGCATATGTCGCATAGGTCATCCCCTCCGGAAGCGCACCGCCGCCCCAAAGGTAATACACATCCATCGCCGTCTGCACCGCAAACAGCAGATTGAACATCACCAGGCAGCGCACCACCAGTTTCACCGTGACGAACCGATCGATCGTCCTCGCCTGCCCCACCGACGGTGACGGCCCCACCTTCGCCCGGCGTCGCACAGCCGGTCGATGCCGCAGCAACGCCCAACCCCCTACCCCCACACCCATCCATAGAAGCAGGCGATTCAGGACAAACATATCGTCCAACCGGCTCATCACCTCCGACAACCACTCGCCCAGCGTTTCGATCCAGTTCCCGATGATCGGGTTGGCCGTGCGAAACAACATGAGGAACACGCCGGTCAGCAGCACCGGCACCAGCCACCCCAGCAGCATCCAAAGGAACGTGTGGCGCTTGCCGCAGCGTCGCTGCCATCGCAACCGCGTCTGTCCATCACAGATCGGCTGTGCCCAGCCAGCCAGCAACGAAAACGCCAGGCGGTGCCACCACGTCCGCAGCGAATGGGTCCACCCCACCCGCTCGCTCAACGCCCACACCCCAACCGCCACAGTTGCAAACAGAATCGCAATCGGCCCCGGCGCGATCACCATCGCCACCGCCAACCCCAGCAGCAACACCACCAGAATCCACGTCGGCCTGCTCGAAGCCACATACCCCTGCCGTATTGCCACCCCCGTCATGACCGCCAACAAAAACGCGCCCGCCGTCCACCCTACGAAATGCCCGTAAAACAGCACATCCGCCAGAATAACCCAGATCAACACGACGGCGACCAGGCTCAAGCCACGCCGCCAAATCGGGATATGCAATGGAATCATGAACGGGGCCTCGCACCAAGTCCCCTACGCAAGCAATCCATCCCCAGTTCACCCCACACAGGCCCCGCCAGCATGCCCCCCAAACAGGCGGCCAACCCATCCCCGGAAGTTTGTCCCCGGTTGCCAAACGCCCTTCACGGTGATAATCTTTCGCGTCTACCCCACGGGGCCGTAGCTCAATTGGGAGAGCGCTGCGTTCGCAATGCAGAGGTTGTGGGTTCGATCCCCATCGGCTCCAT
>CAZEFM010000083.1:0-17129 GCA_964511575.1 uncultured Phycisphaeraceae bacterium
CCCCTTGGCCCTGCTCCCCATGTCGTGTTTGTCGTGTTTGTCGTGGGGGTGACATTGAGGAAAACGGACGGAACCGATGTGATGCCTGTGACTTACGTGAACGACGACAAGGTCGACCCCCCCGGGGGGTGACATGACAGAGGTCGGAGGACAGAGGGCAGAGGTCGGACGCGATCAATCGGCAATCGGCGTCCCCTCGCTCCTCGCTCCTCGCTCCACGCTCCACGCTCTCCCGTCAGTCTTCCGCTCGTTCGCCGTCCGGGGCCATTTTGACGAGTTTGGGGTCGAAGCGGGCGAGGGTTTGGACCAGGTCGTTCTGCTGGGCCATGACGTGGTGGATGTCCTTGTAGACGAAGGGCACTTCATCGAGGCCTGCGGAGATGAGATGCACGCCACGTTGTTCCAGGAGGCTTTTGACGTGTGACCAGCGGTAGGTGTTTCGCGCCTGGGTTCGGCTCATGACGCGGCCGGCCCCGTGGGAGGCGGATTGGAGCGATTCGGGATTGCCCTTGCCGCGAACGATGAAAGCGGGCGAGGCCATCGACCCGGGGATGATGCCCAGCACATCCCGCCCGGCAGGCGTCGCGCCTTTGCGATGCACGATGACCTCACGGGTTTCGCCGTTGATCACGTGCTGTTCCTTCCATGCGAAGTTGTGATGGTTTTCGATGTCCAGGAGCACCGATGCGCCCAGATGTTTGGCGATGTGACGATGGATCAGCTCGTGGTTGGCGGCAGCGAAGCGGCCCATGAGCTGCATCGCGTGCCAATACTCCTGTCCTTCGTGGGAGTCGAGTTCGAGCCAGGCAAGGTGACGCAGTTCGCGCGGGAGGTTCGGCCGAAGCGTCATCGCGAGCTTGGAGTAGTAGTCCGCCACCGTCGCACCGGGCCCACGCGACCCGCTGTGCGACAGCAGCGCGAGGTATTCGCCGGCATGAGGCAGATGGAGTTCACGAGCCTGATCGTCGTCGACGGTGAACAGGCCGAACTCGACGAAGTGGTTGCCCGACCCGCTGGTGCCGAGCTGGGCATGCGCCTTGGCTTTGACGTTGCGGGTGATGGGCGTGATGTTCCAGTCCTCATCGAGGACGGCATGGTCGCGCCGCTTGCCTCGGCCGGAGAACTCCGCCCCCATGCCGAAGCGTGTTTCGGATTCGATGGCGTTGATGAGCCGATCGGGCTCGCTGCGCAGGAGGTGAGGGTCGAGGTCGAGCACGGTGAGCTTCATGCGACAGGCGATGTCGACGCCGACGGCAAAGGGGATGACGGCGTTGTCGGTGGCGAGGACGCCGCCGATGGGCAGGCCGTAGCCGAGGTGGGCATCGGGCATGAGTGCGCCGGCGACGGCGATGGGCAGTTGGCAGGCGTGGGCCATCTGCTGGACGGCGTTGGCATCGAGGTCATCGCCCCACTGCCGCCAGGGCGCGGGGGTGTCCCGGGCGATGTAGGCGGTGTCGCGGCCTGCGGTGATCTGATTGGTGAGGCAGATCTGGCGCGCCAGTTCGCCGAAGTGCTCGTGATCGCGCAGCGCATCGGGGTTGCTGACAAGCTGGGCGAGCAGGGCGCGGACCTCCTGCTGCGAAAGTCCGGCCTGGCGCGCAGCCGAAGCGGTCCACTTGGCGAGCTTAGTGAGCGAGGGCGGAATGCCGAGTTTTTCGAGCTGGCGTGCTTTCATGGCAAGCGTGGTGTGCTGGTGATGAATGGTAGGGGAAGGATACACGGGGTGAGCGCGAGGGGTAAGGCTGGGGCGGAAATTCGAGAAGTGCCGCTCGGGGAAGGCGTTCTCCCGGGCTTTAAGGGGGATGTTGCGCGGAGGGGCGTGCGGGTGGTGGCACATTGTGGGCGGGGCAACTACAATGCCGGGCCATCGACCTTATGGTCGGTAGCGCCCGTAGCTCAATTGGATAGAGCGGCTGACTTCGGATCAGCAGGTTGGGGGTTCGAGACCCTCCGGGCGCGTTGGCGGGGGCATGTCCTGAACGGGGGGTTCAGATTCGGCAATGCAGTTCCTGTACGCGAAGCGTATCGCGATTCGGCGTTGCGCTTGTTAAATCTTCTCTCAAACGGGCATTTTTCGTTGGGCGCGGCTCGGCCGACCGGTATGTTTGTCTTCCGGAGGTGGAGTCACGTGAAAGCTTCCGTTATCTATTCGGTGCGGGGTGTAACGCTGTTGCTGCTGGGGGTGATCGGGCTGCTGGTGGTGCTGGCGGCGATCGGGGATGCCGCGCACTATTTTCTGGCGGACCCGCCTGCTTGGGTGGTGACCTTTCATCGAGAGTTCGACCTGACGAACGAGCGCAACATTCCGACGTGGTACGCATCGGCACTGCTGCTCCTGTGCGGGTTGCTGTTGGGGAATCTGGGGCTGCTGTATCGGCGGTCCGGCGAGCGTTACGCGGGGCATTGGCTGATGCTGGGAATGATCTTCGTGCTGCTGTCGATCGACGAGACGGCAAGTCTGCACGAGCGGCTGATCGCGATGACGAGGGACTGGGTGCCGAAGGCTGGGGGATTGCTGCGGTACAGTTGGGTGGTTCCGTATCTGGCGGGGGTGCTGGTTCTGGGGTTGGCGTATGTGAAGTTTCTGTGGCATCTGCCGGTTCGCACGCGTCGGCTGATCATCCTGGCGGGCGCGATGTATGTGGGCGGCGCAGCGGGGATGGAGATGCTCGAGGGACTCTGGGTCACGCAGATGAATACGAAGGGGCAGGCGAACCTCGGCAGCTTCCTGCTGACGACCACGGAAGAAACGCTGGAGATGACGGCGTTGGTGGTGTTCTTCCATGCGTTGAGCGTGTACACGAGCGTGTGGCTGCGGGAAAACAGACGCAGCCGTCAGCACAGCTATGGTCAGGTCGGGATGGCCGATACGTGAGGTTTGGCTGGGCGTGCGTGTTTGGCGCGGCATCGCGCCTGGGATTTACATCGATGTGAGGCGGTCGCCCGGAGCGACGGCATGACCTCGAGCGAAGTCGTTGATGGACATGACGCCCTTACCGGGTGGTTGGACCTGAAGCAGTTCGATGACGCCCTGACCTGTTGCGATGCGCCAGTGGTCGAGGACGGTGCCCGGTTCGGCGTTGTGCGGGACCTGCGGTTCATCTTTGACGCGACGGAGGATCAGCTCGTGGGTTTTGCCGGTTGCGGCTGCGTGCCATTGAACGCGGACGCCCGGCCAGGGGGTGAGACCGTGAATGCGACCTCGCACCTCTTGAGCCGTTGCATGGAAGTCGATGGTGGCATCGGCGCGCGAGAGTTTGGGTGCGCGGGTGGCGTGGGATTCGTCCTGCGGCACGGGCTCAAGCGACTGGTTTTGAAAGTCGTGGAGGACCTTTTCGATGACGCCGGGACCGAGTTGGGCGAGCCGGTCGTGCAGTTCACCCGCGGTTTCCAGTGGATCGATGGTAAGGGAAGCGGTGGCGTAGATCTGGCCGGCATCCATGCGCTGCGCGAGGGAGATGACGGATACGCCGGTGATTTCCTCTCCCGCGATGAGCGCGTGGTTGATCGGCGCAGCGCCGCGGTATTTGGGGAGAAGCGAAGCATGGAGATTCACGACCAACCGTCCCGTTGCTTCGATCAACGCTTCGGAAAGCTTCTGGCCGAACGCGATGACGATCGCCGCGTCAGCGTCAATCTGGCGAACGGTTTCGACAACGTCGGGCTGATTGACATCGGCGTGTTTGCGGACGGTGAGGTTGTGCGCTTCGGCCCATGCGGCGATGGGTGTGGGCGTGAGTTTGCGATGCCGGCCGGCGGGACGATCGGGTTGCGTGAAGACCGCGACCACCTCGTGCTGTTGGGTAAGCCACTGAAGGGTGGGCAGGCCGAACTCACCGGAGCCGAAGTAAACGATGCGCATGACTGGGGCCACTCACTTCGCTTCGAGTTCTTCGATCGCGCGTTTGTTGGCGGCACGGTCGAAGGGGGTCATGCGGTCGAGGATGAGCACGCCATCGAGGTGGTCGGTTTCGTGCTGCCAGATGCGTGCGGGCAGGTCGTCGCTGGTCATTTCAAAAGGCTTGCCGTACTCATCGAGGGCGCGGATGGTGATGGCGACGGGTCGGCGGATGTCGGCGCGGATGTTTGGGAGGGAGAGGCAGCCTTCTTCGGCGTCGTCGGTGCGTCGGCCGACGATCTGCAGTTCGGGGTTGATGAAGACCTGGTCGTCGCGGGGGTCACCGGTGGGGTTGGCGACGAAAAGGCGCCAGGGCAGGCCGACCTGCGGCGCGGCGAGTCCGATGCCGGGCGCATCGTGCATGAGCTGGAGCATGCGTTTGGCGACCTGGCGGACGGTGTCGTCGATGACTTCGACGGGCCGGGCCTTCTGGCGGAGGATGGGGTCGGGATAGGAGACGATGCGGAGGGCCCGCGGGTCGATGTTCGGATTGTGAGCGGACGGCCTGTCGTTCATGCGGAAATGTTAGGCTCTGGGGATCGGGTCAACAAGCATGAAAAGGACCGGGTGATAACCTTGACCCCGTGGCGGCGGGTTGTCATACTAGAACCGGTCAGTGCAGGATTTAGACGTATCGACCGGCCAACTCGACGGGCGTCTTGAGCCACATTCGGGGCGGGTGCGGATCGTCCTTTCAGCACTTAGCAACTAACGAGGGTTCTGAAGGTATGGCCACCATTACCAAAAAAGAGTTGATCGACCAGATTGCCGTCGCGACGGATCTCAAGCGCGTGGTGGTCAAGAAAGTGGTCCAGAGCTTTCTGGACACCATCATCGTTGAGCTGGGCAAGGGCAACCGCTTGGAGTTTCGAGACTTCGGCGTGTTCGAGGTGAAGCATCGCCGGTCGCGGGTGGCGCAGAACCCCAAGACGCTGGAGCGGGTGAACGTGCCTCCGAAGCGGACGGTGAAGTTCAAGGTCGGTCGGCTGATGAAGCAGACGCTGAGCGAGGACGGCGAGGTTGCCGGCGCATCGGTGGGCAAGTCGGTCGCGAAGGCGGCGGTCGCCAAAGCCACAAGCATTGGTGCTGAAGGCAATTAAGTGCCGGAGCACCTGACGTTCCGGTGAGGGGTGGTTCTCCTGGCCGCGTCGCCGCCCCTCTGTCGCACAGCCTTTGGCTGTGAGGCACCTGAAGTTCGTGATTCAGCGGATTGAACCGGACGGTTCGGCCGCCCTTGCCTCGATCCCTTCCATTGCCATCCTGGCTTCCCGAGTTACGCGATGAACTGGCACAACGTGCTTCGCAGGGGCTGCTGCGCCGTCTGCAGCCGGTGACGTTGCGCGGCCGACACGTCGTTCGGGGCGATCGCACGCTGATCAATCTGGCGAGCAACGACTATCTCGGGCTGGCGGAGCACCCGCACCTCCGGGAGACGGCGGTGGCGGCGAGCCGTGAGCACGGGACGGGATCGGGGGCGGCCCGGCTGGTGACGGGACATTCGCCGCTGCATGAGCGGGTGGAGGCGCGGTTTGCGGCGTTTAAACATGCCGAGGCCGCCCTGCTGCTGCCCACGGGGTACATGGCGAATCTGGCGGTGTTGACGGCGCTCGCTCGGCCGGAGGACCTGATCTGTCTGGACAAGCTGAACCATGCGAGCCTGATTGATGCGGCACGGGCCAGCGGCGCAACGGTGCGGGTGTATCCGCACAAGGGATTGGGGAAACTCGAACGGCTGCTGGCGGAGCGTGGCGGTCGAAGCGAAGCAGAAGCAGGCGTTTCGGGAACACCTCGTACCTTCATCGTGACGGATTCGATCTTTTCAATGGATGGCGATGCGGCTGATCTGCCGGCGTTGTGCGATCTGGCGGAGCGGTACGACGCGATGCTCATCGTGGATGAGGCGCACGGGACGGGCGTGCTCGGCACGACCGGTGCGGGGTTGTGTGAACATCAGGGAGTAGCCGGCCGGGTGGATGTGGTGATGTCGACGGCGAGCAAGGCGTTGGGAGGGCTCGGCGGGATCATCACCGGGTCGCAACTGGTAATCGATGCGCTGGTGAACCTGGCGCGTCCCTTCATCTACACGACGGCGGTGCCGCCGGCGCAGGTGGCGGCGATCGATGCGGCACTGGATGTGATTCGCGATGAACCGTGGCGGCGTGAACGGTTGGCGGCGGTGGCGATGCGCGTTCGCGATGCGCTGCCGGCGTGGTCGTTGTCGGTTGATCCTCCGACGCCGATTGTACCGCTGATCGTCGGCAGTGCCGAGGCGGCGCAGCGGTTGTCTGCTCATCTGGAAGCCGCGGGTTTTTATGCCCCTGCCATTCGCCCCCCCACCGTTGCCCCCAACAGCAGCCGGGTTCGTCTGACGCTCCGTGCCGATCTGGAAGATGCCGAGATCAATCGGCTGATCGACTGCCTTGCACAGATGAAACCAACCCCTCCCATCAACGGCTAGAATCGTGTCATGCAGGTGCTGGGCGTTCAGCTTGACACGGTCTGGGAGAATCCCGCGGCCACCCATGCAAAGGTGCGGCGGATTCTCGACAACGCGCTGATTCAGCGGCATGCGCTGGTGGTGCTGCCGGAGATGTTCGCCACCGGGTTTACCATGCGCGTCGATGAGATCGCTGATGACGAGGGCGTGACGCAATCGTTCATGGCGGAGACGGCTGTCGCGCACGCGTGTTACGTGCTGGGTGGCGTGGTGACGCGTGATGCGGACGGTCGGGGCCGCAACGAAGCGGTGGTCTACAACCCCGATGGGAAGGAGATCGCCCGCTATTGCAAGGTGAAGCCGTTCACGTATGGCGGTGAACCAAAGCATTATGTTGCCGGTTCGCAGACACTCACGTTTGACTGGAATGGCGTGAACGTGACGCCGCTGATCTGTTATGACCTGCGCTTTCCCGAGCTGTTTCGCGAGACGATGCGGGCGGTGAAGGAACACGGCGATGTGACAAAAGGGACGCATCTTTTCGCCGTGATCGCGAGTTGGCCGGCGGAGCGCATCGCGCACTGGTCCGCCCTGCTTCGCGCGCGGGCGATCGAGAATCAGGCGTATGTGATCGGCGTGAATCGCACGGGCGACGACCCCAAGCTGCATCACAACGGTCAATCGGTCATCCTCGATCCGCGTGGCGAAGTGATCGCTCAGCTCAACGACGAGGAGGCCACACTGACGGCACAGATCGAGCTATCGCAGCTCTTTGAATACCGTCGCGTGTTTCCGGCTTTGCTGGATCAGTAACGTTGAAATTGAGGGCGTATGCGCGGTGGTGCACGTGGTTCGCTGCCACGCCGCAGTCACCAGGGGCGGACGTTCTCGATGGTTTCGGTCCACTGCCCGGGGGTGGGACCATCGTGGAGGGTGTAGACGGGCACGTGCGGCGGACAGCAAAAGCGAATGGGCAGGCCGTTTTCCCCCAACCCGCGTGAGACGAGGCAGACGGTGTCGCGGTGTCGGAGGATTCCGCTGGTGAGTCGCAACGGCAGGTCGGTTGAGTTGTAGACGGGCCAACCGGGCGGGATGCGAAGCTGTCCGCCATGGGTGTGGCCGGCAAAGGCGAGGTCGGCGTGGATGTCGGCTGCGGTGGGAAGCATGACGGCAGCGTGGAGGAGGACGAACCGCCAGATGCGTTGGGCGGGTGCGGGGGCAGGCTTTGGCGCGGTGGTTTTGGTGAGCGGTGCGTGCGCGGCTGAGTCGGCCGATTGCTCGGCTTCGTAGTCGCTGGCCGAGCTTGAGATCACCCGGGTTCGCAGGGTTTTCTCGTGTGGTTTGGTTTGATTGTCGCTGCGCGACGGCTCGCGTGTTGCGGCGGGGTCATCCGGCAGGCCGATGTCCAGCAGTGTTGCGATGCTGTCGGGCTCGCGTGTGGCGGTGTGGAGGAACCCGACCATTTCCAGCGGCAGCGCATCGAGGCGGTACACGCTGTTGTTGAGCCAGCGAATGGGCAGGTGGCGGGTCTGCTCGATGAGTTCGACTTCATCGTGGTTGCCGCAGACAGCGAAGATGCCGTGGACGGGCTTGACCTCGCGGCAGAGCGCTTCGAGGACCTTGACGGTGGGTCTTTCGTATCCGGGGTCGGCGGTGTAGTCGCCGGTCATGACGACCATGTCCAGCCGAAGCCGGGCGAGCTGGCGGATCATGCGTTCATGCCGCGTCTGCGGTCGGCGGATGTGCAGGTCGGTCACGTGGGCGATGCGCAGCCCCTCCAGCGCGGCGGGCAATCCGGCCAGCGAAACATCCACGCTGTCGATCAGACCATGATTCAACGGCATTACGTAGGCACCTCGAGGCAGAGTGTAGCTGCGGGGCGTCCCCGTGTGTTGACGCCGCCCGGCCGGTCGGCAGGAACGGCAGGATCGCTGCGGTTCTCCCACTCCTGCGAACGTTCATTCGTGTTGGTTGGCCCCGGCTTGCTGCGGGGACACCAGTCTACCCCACGCAGGGGCAAGCGACTATTATGTGGCCGATGTCAAACGACCTGCACAGATCGGTTTACCTGGAAACGTTCGGCTGCCAGATGAACGTGCTGGACTCGCAGCTCGTCCGGGGGCAGCTCCAGGGGTTGGGTTATCGCTTTGTCGACGACTGGCGGCAGGCGGATGTGGTGCTCTACAACACCTGCTCGGTGCGCGAGCACGCAGAGCAGAAAGTCTACAGCCGTTTGGGAGAGGTGGCGATCCACAAGCGTGAGGAGCGGCCTGACATCGTCGTTGGCGTGATCGGCTGCATGGCGGAGCGTGAGGGCGGGGACATGGTGCGGCGGTTTCCGCATGTGGACCTGCTGTGCGGGCCGGGCGAGTTGGACAAGGTGCCGATGCTCATCGACAACGTTGTGAAGACGGCGCCCCACATCCGTGGCGGGTTGCGCTCCGCCAAACTCGCGCTGCAGGGCAACACGCACCGACGTTCGGCAACGCTGGCGGCGGCGGCGGATCAACTGGAAATGCTCGACCTGTCGCGCAGCTTTTCGCCCGATGAGTTCACCGGGTCGGCTTATGTGCGCATCACGCGCGGGTGCAACAAATTCTGCACCTACTGCGTCGTGCCCAACACCCGCGGCCGGGAGGTGCACCGCTCGCCGAACGCCATCGTGGAGGAATGCCGCAAGCTCGTGGATGCGGGGGTGCGTGAGATTACGCTGCTCGGGCAGACGGTGAACCATTACAGCTACGATCACACCGCCGCGGTGACGGTGAACGGAATCGAGCAGCCGCAGATCGGCGCGATTGTGCGGCACGGCGACGGACACGGCTCGACCACTGCCGATGGTAACGTCACGACGTTCGCGCGGCTGTTGCAGCGCATTCACGATGAAGTGCCCGATCTGGCACGGCTGCGGTTTGTCACCAACTTCCCGCGCGACTTCGGCGATGACATTCTCCAGGTCATGCGCGACTCGCCACGCATCTGCCGCTATCTGCATCTGCCCGTGCAGTCCGGCTCCAACCGCATTCTCAAGCTGATGAACCGCGACTACACGGTGGAGATCTACCGCGACCTCATCGAGCGCGTGCGGCATTACCTGCCCGACTGCGAAATCGCCACCGACATCATCTGCGGCTTCCCCACGGAAACGCAGGAAGATCACGAGGCGACGGCGGAACTGCTGCGCTTCGGCCGATTCAAGAACAGCTTCATCTTCAAGTATTCGCCTCGCCCGGGCACGGCGGCGATCGACCGTTTCAAAGACGATGTGCCCGAAGCGGTGAAGCGACAACGCAACAATGAGCTGCTGGCGATTCAGGCGGAGATCAGCGCGGCGGTGCATGCGGCGTATGTGGGACGCACGGTGCGTGTGTTCGTCGAATCGATCAGCGAGCGCACCCAACGCAGCCGCAACACGGCCGATGCTTCGGTGACGCTCGGCTGGGAGCGCCCCGCGGAGGTGACGCAGCTCACCGGTCGAACGGATGGCGACCTGATCGTCATGTTCGAAGCGGACGAGTCGCTGATCGGCTCGATTGTCGAGGTGCGAATCACGCGGTCAGCGCCGCTGGCGCTCTTTGGCGAACTCGTCCCGCAGATGGCAACGGCGTAGCGCCGGGGCATCGTGTAACAGCAGCAGGAACCCGACTCATGGCAGAAGCGATTCCCCTGTGGCCGGCGGATCAAACGATCGCCCCGGCGGATATGCCGACCCTGACGCCCCACCTGATCGACGAGGCCGAAGAGGGGCTGGGGACGGTGGTGGTGTGTCCGGGCGGTGGGTACGTCAACCTCGCCAACCACGAGGGCACGGCGATTGCCGAATGGCTGAACGCCAACGGCATCAATGCGGCGGTGCTGCGTTATCGTCGCGGGCCGCGCCATCGCCACCCGGCCATGATCCACGATGCCCAGCGGGCGATTCGCATGGTGCGCGATCATCAGCGCACGTGGAAGCTCGCCAACGACAAGGTCGCCATCCTCGGCTTCTCGGCGGGCGGACACCTGGCGTCCACCGCGGCAGTGCACTTCGACACGTTCGTCAGCGACAACGATGATCTGGTCGGCGTCCATTCCGCACGACCCGATGCAGCGGTGCTGTGCTACCCCGTGATCAACATGGAAGGCGAGTTCGTCCACCAGGGTTCGCGCCTCCACCTGCTCGGGCCGGAACCGGAGGAGAAGCTGGTGGACCTGCTCAGCACGCACCGGCACGTTTCGCCGCGCACCTCGCCGACGTTCCTGTGGCACACGGCTGACGACGCGAGCGTTGCGGTGGAGAACAGCCTTCAGTTCGCCGCGGCGTGTCGCAGGCACCGGGTGCCGATGGAACTGCACGTGTATGAGAGCGGCCGGCACGGTCTGGGGCTGGCTCACGACCGGCCGGACGTGGCGACATGGACGCAACACTGCCTGGCGTTTCTGAGGCGACACCTGCGTGCGAATTGATGCACGGCGTTCGCCTTCCTCATCCCGCGTGCATCGGTTCATTGCCTGCCGAGGAATGACTACAATCTCGGCATGATTCCGATCATCGATGGACATCTGGACCTGGCGTACAACGCGCTGGCGCACGATCGCGACCAGACGCTGACGGTCAAGGAATTGCGGCGGCGCGAACCGGCGGGCGGACGGGAGGGCGCTGGAGGCAGCGCGACCGTCAGCCTGCCCGACCTGCGGCGCGGGGATATTCGAACGTGTGTGGCGACGATCTACGTGAGAAGTCGCTCGCCGCTCGATCCACGCGAATCGGCCTCTCGCATGGCTGATGACTACAGCTCCCCCGCTCAGGCACACGCCAACGCCCGCGGCCAACTCGCCTACTACCGCATGCTCGAGCACCTGGGCGAGCTGACCATCTTTCAAACGCGCGACGACCTGGTGCGCCGGTGGCAACAGTACACCCAGCCGGATGTGCGGACGCAGACGGTCACCGCGTCGCCCTCCCCCGTCGGCTGCATCATCATGATGGAAGGCGCCGACGCGATCGTGACGCCCACCGAAGCACGCGACTGGTTCAACCTCGGTGTGCGGATGGTGAGCCTGGTGCACGGCGGCGCGAACACCTATGCGGTCGGCACCGGCGAGGAGGGGCCGCTCACCGAAGCGGGGCGACTGCTGCTCAAGCAGTTCGACGAGATCGGCATGGCGGTCGACCTGAGTCACTTGAGCGACACGAGTTTCTTTGAGGTAATGGATCGGTTTGAGGGACGCATCTGTGCCACACACAACAACGCGCGACGGTTTGTGCCGGGCAATCGCCACCTCACCGATGAACAGATTCGCCTGATCGTGCAGCGTGAGGGTGTGATCGGCGTCGTTGCGTTCAATCCATTTCTCGTGCCGGGATGGAAGCGCGGCACAACCCCGCGCGAAGCGGTCGCGATGACCCACGTGGCCGATCAGATCGACCACATCTGCCAGATTACCGGCGATGCCCGGCACGCGGCGATCGGGTCGGACCTGGATGGCGGCTTCGGCGTGGAATCCTGCCCGCACGATCTGGACACCATTGCGGATCTGCAGAAGCTGGCGCCGATTCTCAAGTCGCGCGGTTACAGCGAAACCGACCTCACCGCGATTTTTCACGGAAACTGGCTGCGCTTCTTCAGTGAAGCGCTGCCCGAAACGTAATATGGAACCATGCAGAAGGAACATGTGAACCTCGGCGTTGTCGGATGCGGGGCGTTCGGACTGTTCGCCCTGCAGCATTTCACTCAGGTGGATGGCGTTCGACTGGTGGGCATGGCGGGAACGCATCGGCCCGCGGCGATCGCGGCAGCCAAACGGTTCGGCGTGCCCGATGTCGTCGACGTCCCCGCACTGGTTCAACGCGATGACATCGACGTTGTTTATCTCGCCACGCCGCCCTTCCTGCATTACGAGCATGCCATGCTCGCACTGCGGGCGGGCAAACACGTCATCTGCGAGAAGCCACTGGCGATGAATCTGGAACAGGCGCGGGAGATGATCACGATCGCCCGCGACAAAGGGCTCGTGATGATCGCCAACCTCATGCAGCGGTACAACCCGTTGTATGACATGGTGCGCCGCCTCATCGCGTCGCGTGTGCTGGGGGAACCGCTGCACGGTTACTTTGAAAACTACGCAGCGGATGAGGGCCTGTCGCCCGATCACTGGTTCTGGGACCGACAGCGAAGCGGCGGCATCTTCATCGAACACGGCGTCCACTTCTTCGACATGTTCACCGGTTGGCTCGGCGATGGGCAGGTGGTCAGCGCCCAGGCGATGCAACGCCCCGGCACGCAGATCGAAGACCAGGTCAACTGCACCGCACGATACGGCGAGGGCGTCCTGGTCAATTTTTATCACGGCTTCACCCAGCCCGGCCGCATCGATCGACAGGAGCTGCGCATTGTATTTGAGCGCGGCGACATCACGCTCCACGAATGGGTGCCCACCGTGGCAAAGCTGCGTGCCGTCGTCGATGAAGCCGCCACCCGACAGATCATGGACATCTTCCCGCAGGCGCGGCTCGACATCACCGCAAGCTACGGCGGCGCGGATCGTCAGGCGCGCGGACGCTTCAAACCGCTCGACATCTACCAGGCCATCGAAGTCACCTGGGGATTGGAGCAGCGCAAGATGCACCTGTACGGCCAACTGCTGCGATCCATGATGACCGATCAACTTTCATGGATCCGACAACGCGAGCACCAGCGCATCATCACCGAACAGAACGGCTTCGACTCGTTGCGCATGGCTGTCGATGCCGACCGCATGGCACACGGAGGCTGATGATGCTTGCGCGATTGTGGAACGCATGCCTGCTCACGCCCGCCGATGTGCAGCCGTCGCACGATGCGCTGGAGGTTGTCAGCGTGTTCAACCCGGGCGTGGCCGATCTGGGCGACGATGTGGTGTTGCTGGTGCGCGTGGCGGAGCGTGTGCGATCACCGCGTGAGGGATGGTTTGCGCTGCCGCGCTGGGTGCCGGGCGAGGGGCTGGTGATCGACGAGCTTGCCGCGGATACGGTGAACGCCGATGATCCGCGCGTCATCATCATGCCTGATGGCACGGCCCGGCTCACGTTTATCTCGCATCTGCGAGTTGTTCGCCTCAAGCATGGTCGCAGCGTCGCCACCATCGACGACACGCTGCTCCAACCGGCGACCTCCTACGAAACTTACGGCGTGGAGGACCCGCGCATCACCCGCATCGGCGACACGTGGTGGATCACCTACGTGGCCGTGTCGATGCACGGCGCGTGCACCGCGATCATGTCGACGCGTGACTTCGTCACCTTCGAAAGGCACGGCGTCATCTTTCCGCCGGAAAACAAGGATGTCGTGCTGTTTCCCGAAAACATCGACGGTGCGTATGTCGCGTTGCACCGTCCCAACCCGTCCACCCATTTCGCCCCGCCCGAAATGTGGCTGGCGCGATCGCCTGATCTGATCCATTGGGGACGACACCAACGATTCCTCGGCGCGGACAGCCCGTGGGCGGCCGGCCGTGTCGGCGGAGGCACCCCACCGCTGCGCACCGAACGCGGCTGGCTGACGCTTTACCACGGCAACAACAAATCCAGCGACGTCAGCGGCGTGGGACACTATTTCGGTGCCGCCCTGCTACTTGATCTCGACGACCCGATGCGCATCCTCGCTCACACGCCTGACCCCATCCTCGCGCCGAGCGCCGATTTCGAGACGGTCGGATTTGTGCCCAACGTCGTCTTTCCGACCGGCCTTGCCGATCGTGGCGACACGCTGCTCGTCTACTATGGTGCAGCCGACACGAGATGTGCTGTTGTCGAACTGCATCGTGACGATGTGTTCAACGCGCTGCAATAGCACGGTGCGCTGAAAGTCACAACGTCATAACACGGCGCATCGCCATTGAGCGTTACTGCACCAGCTTCTCCTCGGATTGCACCATCGCATCGGTCTCATCAAGCTTCAGATGCACGCTGACCACTGAATGCTTCTCCTCACCCGCGCGATATTTGACGTAAGTGGTGGCGATGAGCGTGTCGTCGGGGAGCACCTCAACGGCGGCGTAACCACAGTCGAACCCCGCATGGCTGTGCAGCAACTTGATGCGGTACTGACCTTCGCGCCCATTCACCAGATCGTCGTAGGTTCCCACCCAGCCCACGAAGTGGTGCCGTGTCGGGCTTTTGGCGGCTGTGTCGCGGAACGCAATAAACAGCCGACCGTCCTTCGTGTACCGCGCCGAGTGACGATCGCCCGACACCGCGGCAGGCACCTGCTTCGGTGTCGACCATGTGCGACCCTCATCATCCGAGGTCATCATCCAACCGTTGTAACGGCGGTTGTTCTCACGCGCGATCATCAGCAACTGCCTGCCATCGGGCGAGCGGATCAGAAACGGCTCGCACGGCACCGCGCCGGGTAAATCCAGAACGACCTCCAGTTCGCTCCACGTCAGCCCGCCATCGTCGGACCACATTTGCGCGATCACATTGGACCGCCGCTCCTGCGTCTCGCCCGGGCGTCGGATGTTGGTCATGCCCAGCAACCGATTGCCGCCGTCGACCGGCTCGATCGTGCACAACGGCATCACCACCTTGTGCCCCGTCGATCGCATCGGGGTCCACGTTCGGCCATCATCCTCGCTGTAAGCCTGGTGCATGAAGCCGCCCGGCCCCTGCCCGGTGATGACGAACAACCTCGCCTTGCCCTGCGGATCCACCAGTCGGTAGAGCGCCGGGCAGTTGCGTGTCTTCCACCAGTTCTCGGGCACATCGAGCAGATCGGTCCAGGTACGCCCCGCATCGTCACTGCGTTTGAGCGGACCTGCCGTGCCACCGTGACCGTACGTCCACGCCGCGAACATGGTCCTGTTGTCGGGCAGCAGAACTGTGGTGGCGTGCCCCTGGTACACCTCGGGCGTTCCGGCCGCGATGATCACGTGACGATCCGTTTCATCGGAGATGTCGATCGTCGGAATCGTGATCTCACGCTGGCCCACCCGCAGATTCTTGATGACATCGCGCGGGTGACCGCTGAGCGTCGTGTCCGCTGGCTCGGCCGTCAAATGCGTCGTACACGCAGCCGAAAGAAGCAAAGCGGACAGGCCAAGTCGTCGAATAGATGGTGATTTCAACATGCGTCTCAATTCTGCTGGAATCCTGATTCCCAGTCGTGCTACTGCGCGGCTGGCGTTACAAATCGAATACTGAACAACTCACTCTTTTCAAGGTATAAACGCGCGCGGAACGGCTGATCGACGGGCGTCATGCTCTGATGCTCCCATCGAAGCGATGCGCGGAGGTCGTCACCCGTGATGGCGATACATGCCTCGCACTCGTAGCCGGGGATCACGTTGCCCCGTGCATCGAGCAGTTCAGCCGTGACGCGGCCTTGCGAAGCATCGACATTGATTTGAAAGTGCTGCTGCCCCGGATTCAGCAGCACGGTTTCGATAACGCCTGTGTGTTCACTCACCGCTCTTAGCGCGACGAACCGATCACGCTTCCAGACCGCGCGGCCGATCACCGAGCGTTTGGGCGGGCGCGGTCCGCCGTGCTGCACGTTGAAGCCGGTGTAGTAGATCCACACCTCATCATCATGCACGATGGGGCTCGACAACGACAGAATCATCCCCTGATCCCACTGGGCGGGACCGGGCTCAAGGATGGGTTCACGGCTTTCAAGTCGATGCCATGTCCGGCCATCGTGGCTATGCACCAGTTCCACGTGGATCGGCCCGTCGGTGCTGCTCTGGTTGGTCGTCGTGACTTTCGCGGTGGGCTTGAAGTGGCACACCGTGAGAAAGCCCAGGTAGTGCGATTCATAAGGCAGCACCGTCATGTTGTAGAACTCGGTGCGTTCCTTCCTGGGGTCAGTCACCCATGAGGCATCATCGCGATCATCCGGCACCATCACGGGCGTTGGATCACTCCACGATATGAAATCGTCACTGACTGAAAGAAAGATCGCCCGGCGATCATGTCCACCAAGCGACACGCGCTGCCGATTGAACATCAGATATTGCCCCGTTCGTCGGTCGCGCGTCATGGTGACGTTGTCGCCGCCGTTGACCGCTTTGATGAACGTGGGCCAGTGCAGGCCGTCTTCCGAAGTGGCGGTGTGATACCCGCGCGGGCTGTATCGCATCGCCACCATGCGGTAGCGACAGTCGCCTTCTTCCGTCGTCTCGACGACAACCGAAGGACTGTGAACATGATCGAGCAGGATGTTGTTGTCGGTCGAGCCGTTGTAGTCGTAGATGCCGAGGTTTGGCCGGTCCCAGTTCACGCCATCCTTCGATGTCGCATGGAGCACGTAATCCTGCGTTTTCCGCCCCACCATCGTTCGCGCCATGTACCACAGGCGAAACTCGTTCGTCGCCTCGTCGTAATGCGGCGTGCCCATCACATAGAGCCGATCGCCTTCCCACGGATGCGTCGGCTCAAGCGCGGGGACGGCGTCCTTCCTGCCGGGATGAACGATGCGCTGCACATGCTGCGATTCAGCAATGATACGATCATCAAGCAGAAGCACCGCGTCGTCGCCGATGACCACGGTCGCTTCAGGTGCGGATGCCGCAACGGTCGCCTTCGAAGTCTGACAACCCAGGGCAAACACCATGAACAGAGCACACCATTTCCGCCCAACCGTCACTCAGACACACTCCTGTCTTATCGACGACTCCCCGACTCCACAAACACAATACTCACTCATCGCCTTTGACCATGTCGTACCAATACACATCAATCCCCGTCGTCGACTTGGCGGCAATTTCGAGGTCACCGTGATCAATCCACTTGGCCGAACCGTCCGCCTGTGCGGAGTTCTGCCCCGGGGGATC
>CAZEFM010000084.1:0-16984 GCA_964511575.1 uncultured Phycisphaeraceae bacterium
CTGCGTCAGCACTTCGATGACATCGCACGACTTGAAGCTGCGCTCAACTTCCAACTGTCCTGCCCCCCATTCATGTACCAGCCGTTATGAGAGTCGGGTGCACCGAGTCTGTCGCTTGCTGGGCCGTAGCGCAGGTGAGGGGCGCAGCCCCGAGCCGGAGCGGAGGCTCAGCAAGCGACGCGGCGAACTTCGCCGCGCCAAGCGGGCCAGCAACCAGTAGCACTTGGTGTGGCCCAGATGTAGGGACCGGCCGCGCCAAATCACCGAGAGGGTTGCTTCGTCCACGAGCGGCCGGGGCATGGCATGTTTTCCACTGCGCCCGTTGCCGTTGGCCCCCGGCGCACCGTTATGCCCATCGGTGCCAGGGTCCTGCGTGATTTCGTCGATCTCCCTGGCGCACAGGGCGGCGCTCATGAGATGCTCGGTAAGCTGGCGACTGAGTATGTGAAGCTTGCGAATACTCTCCGGGGTCATCTGCGGTCTCCGTGTTCTTGGCCGCAGAAGACCTGACCTCCAGAATCTGAACCGGCCCGCAGTGTTCAGGCGCAACACGCTGCGCGGAAGGGAAATCCGCTGGGCCAGTGTTCGCGGACCAACAACACCTACGGAGTATTTTGCCGCGTTGCCGCCCACTCTCTCACCCCCACGGCTGCCCCGCGCCGGCCAACAGCGTGTTCACCCCCTCGGCATCATCGAATTGTGGGGTGGGGAGCTGGGGCGGGCAACGGGATCAAACCCCGCCTCCTCGAACACCGGCCGCATCCTCGCCAGGGCATTGTCGATCTGCCGCCACGACACTCCCACCTCGCGTGCCGCGTACGCCATGCCATGCTCGGCGACCAGGGCTGCGATCCGGCGATCCTCGGGGCACAAGCCGCGCATGGCATGATCGAACGCCTCACGGAATTCCATGTCCAGCGTTGCCTGGTGCGTGTGGCTGGTGGCGCGGTCCAGTTGGTCCCAGGGAACGTCTTGGATTGAGACCGCGTGATCCCGCCAGAAGATCGCTTTCTGTGGGACGCGTTTTCGTTTCTGAAACAGGTTTTTCAGTTGATGTTCACGCGTGCCTGGCTTCCACTTGGCGTGGTATGGTTTGGGCCGCGTTCGTTTCGGGCGGGGAGTCGTGCTGGCCAGAGAAACCGAACCGGGTGCTCTGATCGCGCGTGGTGGCCGGGGCGGCGGGCCATGCCGTCGCAGGCGATAGAGCGCCTGCATCAAGATCAGGGATACCTCCCGGAGCTGCTCGTCGGGCGGAATCTCACGGCCAAATTCGCGTTGAGACATAGACAACCTCCCACCCGCCGACACGCGGCGAGGATTGGTCGCACTCAGCCTCCGTTACCCTTCAGAATCAAGCCATCACGCCGCAAGCGCCCGCCGAGTCGCCATCTTCCCGGTGCGATTCCGGTACGATGAGGTCGCTTCCCTCCGGAAGAGACAAATCATGTTCGCATACCGTTCGGCACACACTAACTGAGCTGCATGCGTGCCGCCAATTCGGCTGGCGCTTCACTCGCCCAAACTTATATGATTAGAATCCAACGATTTCCTCAATAAGCGCAGGTGGATGGCAGATTGGCAGAAATATAAGGGGAAATCAAGAAATTCGTATTGACGGCGGTGGAGGTGAACTTATATTACAAGTCGTGATCCACGATCCATACACTTCAACGCCGACCCCGCGATTGGGCGATGGCGACCGCGTGGATCTGGTTGCCGAGGTGGTTCACCAGATGCGGCAGCAGATTCTGTCCGGGCGCTTCGGAGGGGATGGCGTTTTGCCTGGTGAATTCACCCTGGGGCAGGAATTTGGCGTTTCCCGGACGGTGGCTCGCGAGGCGATGCGCGTGTTGCGAGCCCAAGGACTGGTTGAGGTCTCGCAAGGGTGCCGACCTCGCGTTAAGCCGCCCGATCCGCAGGTTGCGGTGGACAGCCTCGGGGCTCTGTTGTACCGGTCGAGTTCTTCCCTGGTGGAACTGAACGAAGTGCGGTTGCCGCTGGAGGCGAAAATCGCGGAACTGGCGGCGCTTCGCGCCACGCCCGAACATCATGCACAGCTCCGCAAGGCCATTGAGGACTTGGATGGGGCCGAATCGCTTGAGGCAGGAGTCGAGGCGGACGTGCGGTTCCATCGCCTGCTGGCGGAGGCGACGGGGAATTCGGTGTTCGTCCTGCTGTTGCAGACGATTTCGTCACTGCTTGAGGCGTCGCGGCGTCGCACACTGATGCGATCGGGCGTGCAAGTCGCCAATGCGGGACATCGGCGCATTCTGGAAGCGGTCCTCGCGGAGGACAGCCGCGCCGCTGCGGATGCAATGCTCGAGCATATTTTCGCGGCTGGGCAGGACTTGGAGGAGAGGGAGCAGTGAGTTTACCCCGCGTGGTGATCACGGATTTCATCAAAGATGACTTGGCGCCCGAGAGTTCGACGCTGGGCGACATTGCAACGGTCGAAGCACTGGATGCAACAAGCGAGCGGCAGCTGATCGGGCGGATCGAAGACGCGACCGCGATCATGCTCTACCACAACCTCGAGTTGACGAGCCGGACAATCAATCGCCTGGACAAGTGCCGTCTGATCGTACGTTGTGGCGTCGGCTACGACAATGTCGACCTCGTTGCCGCGCGGGAGAAAGGCATCGTTATGGCCAACGTTCCCGATTACGGCACCGAAGAGGTGGCGGACTCGGCGATCGGAATGGTGCTGGCGCTGGCGCGCGGGATCAGCTTTCTCAACTCGCGCCTTCGCCAGCGCGTCGGACTTTGGAGCTACGAGCAGGTGCGCCCGCTTCGGCGGTTGCGCGGCGAAGTCTTCGGCATCGTGGGGCTCGGGCGGATCGGAACGGCGACCGCTCATCGCGCCAAGGCACTGGGAATGGAGGTCGTCTTTTATGATCCCTATCGCAGCGATGACGATGCGCGCCGGCTTGGCGTCCGCCGCGCGGCATCGATGAACGATTTGCTATCGCAGGCGTTCATCCTGAGTCTGCACTGCCCCCTGACCCAGCAGACGCGCGGCATGATCGATGCTGCGGCGCTCCATCGCATGCCCGCGGGCGCTTTCCTGGTGAACACCGCGCGCGGTGCGATTGTTGACAACGCGGCGGTGGCCGACGCGATTGCGTCGGGTCAACTGGGTGGAGCGGCGATTGACGTTCTCGAAAATGAACCGCCGAATGAAGACGAACCGCTCGTCACCGCGTGGCGTGATCCGGATCATCGCGCCCACCACCGCGTATTGATCAATCCGCATTCGGCGTTCTATAGCGAAGGGGCGCTTCTGGATATGCGACGCAAGGGCGCTCACGCATGCCGGTGCGCAATCCTTGGAATGCCCGTGCCCAACCTAGTCGGGGTGAACGTCGAGCCGGCGCAGACGTATCACGTTTCGGTTCCAATGAAAACCTTCCCGGTTGCTGAAGCGATGCACGCTAAACGGCGCCGGTGATGGACCGTGAGGGTGGGAAGTGGTCGTGGGGTCGGTCATGGCGCACATGTGCACGGCTGTTTTGGCAAGAGGAGTCACCTGTGATTCGTGTCCGATCAATGCGCGGGTTTACTCTCATCGAGTTGCTGGTGGTGATCTCGGTGATCGCACTACTGATCGCGCTGCTGCTGCCCGCGCTGTCCAAGGCGCGCGACGCGGCGCAAAAGCTTCAATCGCTGAGTAACCTGCGACAAATCGGGACGGCGACCTACGGCTATCTCCAGGACCATGACTCCCGCTTCCCGCCTCGCCATGTCAAGACGCGCGATGGCACCGTCTACGCCGGCCAGGCGTTCTGGGTGGGCAAGAAGGGTCTCTCCGGCGCCTATGCCCAGGTGGGCGGCGATGTTCGGCCGCTCAACCGATACCTCAACATGAGCAGTGAAGATGGCGAGATGCCCGTTGCCCATGCGCCCAACGACACGGCCACCACGTTCGTGAGCACCGCGTTCGTCTCGCACTACGATGCACACGGAGCGTCCTACACGCCGAATATGCGCGGGGTATCCGATAAGACGCTTCTCAGCGCAGATCTCGGAGCTGACGGTTTTCAGATGAGCGTGCGGCTTGAAGACGTAGGTTCACCCAGCCGCATGATCACCATTGCGGAAGCGGGGGTGTATTTCCAGGGATGGGTGCAGCTTCCCCGGGTCACACCCGAGCAGTTCCAGTGGAACGGAAATCCCGACGACTTCAACGTCGCCTTCGCCGACGGGCATGCGGCCCTGGTGCAGGTTGAGTTCGATGTCGGCTGGAACGAGCACTATACGTTTTACATCGACAGGTAAGCCACGGTTGAACCGTCATTCAGAGTCACCCCATTCGTGAAAGGAGAGAAACATGAACCGTCACCTAATTTCAACGATGATACTTGCCGTCTCGTTGGTGGCGAGCGCCAATCAAAGCCAGGCTGTGGTGCTTGATTTCAACGAACTGGCGCAGCCCGGCACCGGCGCCCGAATCATCGGAGTCAGTTACGTGTCCCAGGGCATAGAGATTTCGGTCGATGACACCGAACTGACCAGCTTTAGTTTGATATCGTGGCAGACGGGAAGCGCGAACTGGTCGGGTGACGCGATTCTCGGTAGCGGCAGCAGCAACGCGGCCACGACAATCGCCGCGGAATCCGGCGATCGGATCAAGATGATCTCGATCGACGTCATCGACGCCGTGGCGAGCCACGCTGTGGGCAACGCCACCGCAGAGAACCAGGTCACGTTCTACGGCTTTCTCACGGAAGACACGTATGTGACGCAGACCTTCACGTTCCAAACGGAAGCCTTCGACCGCGAGACGCTCGTCTTTAACGAGGCGTTCCACGACATCATCAAGCTATCGTGGAACACGGCCATCGCTGGAAAGCCGGTGGACTCCGCAGTGGCGAATCGCACGCATCACTTCGACAACGTGGTGGTCGAAATTATCCCTGAGCCTGCATCGCTGGCGCTGATGGGGCTTGGAAGTCTGGTCATGCTGCGACGGCGTCGGTAAGCGCGAATGCAACTTTACTCGTAATACGCCGCGAGGGGTGAGTTCCTCGCGGCCTGATTGCGCACCGCTTCCCCAACGGGACCCGCGGTGGTTCCGTGAGCAGGCCTTGCACCCAAGCACGAATTGGCACGAGGATGCGTGAATGTCAGTGACGCCGATTGTCGACGCGCATCTACATCTCTGGGATCCCAAGCGGATTCACTATCCGTGGTTGGATTCCGTTCCCGTGCTCAATAGGGCGTTCCTGCTCGACGATTACAATCGGGCGACGGAGGGTTTCCGGATCGAGCGCATGGTGTTTGTACAGTGCGAGGCGGTGTTTTCAGAGTACATGCGCGAGGTGAAATGGCTGACGCAGCTTGCTCGGGCAGATCCGCGGATCGCTGCAGTCGTCTCGTGGGCGCCGCTGGAAAACGGCAGCGCTGCGCGACGCGACCTCGAAACACTTGCCGCCAATCCATTGGTCAAGGGCGTTCGTCGCATCATTCAGTTCGAATCGGACCCCGGATTCTGCCTTCGTCCGGCGTTCATCGACGGCGTCCAGCTGCTCGCCGAATTCAATTTCAGCTTCGACATCTGCATCAAAGGCGAACAGCAGACCGCCAACGTGATCGAACTGGTTCGCCGATGTCCGGAAGTGCGCTTTATGCTCGATCACATCGGCAAACCGTTCATCGCGGATCGCCGAATGGAACCGTGGAAAACACACATCCGCGAATTGGCTTCGATGGATAACGTTTGGTGCAAGATGAGCGGACTTGTCGTGGAAGCGGACGTGCTCAACTGGAAGAAGGACGATCTGCGGCCGTATATCGATCACGTGCTGGCGTGCTTTGGTGCGGCTCGTGTGGTGTTTGGGGGTGATTGGCCGGTTGTGCTCCAGGCAGCTCCCCTGGCACGCTGGATCACCACGCTCAGCGATGCGCTTGACGGATGTTCGCCGCAGGAGCGCAGGAGGATATTCCACGACAACGCCATAAAATTCTACCAACTGAACTGAGTACTTAGACAGGAGCATCCATGCAACGCTTTTCGGGAAAGTCCGCGGTCGTGACGGGCGGCGTTTCGGGCATCGGCATGGCCACCGTTCGGCGGCTGTGCAGCGAAGGTTGCAGCGTCACCTTCAGTGACCTCAATGACGCGGGCGCCACCTTGGCCGAACAACTTGCCGCCGAGGGGCACCACGCGCAGTTCGTTCAGGGAGACATGGGTGACGAGGAGACTTGTCGGCGCGTTGTCGACGAAGCAGCCGCCCGCTGGGGCAGGCTTGATTGTCTGGTCAACAACGCATTCTCGTTCATTGCGAAGGGTGCGGGTGCGACAGGCGCCGATTGGGATCGTGTTTTGCGCGTCGGGCCCGTGGCGTATGCCCGGACGGCTGCTGCTGCAGCTCCCATCATGCAAAAAACAGGCGGCGGGGCGATTGTCAACGTCTCGAGCATTTCCGCGTTCATCGCCCAGCCGACGCGCTGGACCTACAACACCGCCAAGGGCGCGGTCCATACGCTGACCAAATGCCAGGCGTTGGATTTTGCTCCGCTGGGTATTCGCGTCAACAGCGTCAGTCCGGGGTGGATCTGGACCAACGAAGTGCTCAAGGCTGCGCAGGGTGATCGCGAGAAGTGGGATCCGGTCTGGGGCCGATTCCACATGCTGCGCCGCTGCGGTGAACCGCAGGAAGTGGCCGCGGCGATCGCCTTTCTCCTCGGCGACGACGCCAGCTTCATCACCGCCGCCGATCTGCCGGTGGACGGCGGCTATCAAGGGCTCGGCTCGGAAGGGCTGGGCGATTCATCCAGTTTTGCCGGCTCCGATTAATTCATCTCAGGAGTTGTGATGAACCCCATCGTGATCGGTATGGTGCTGGTGGTGATCGCCGGGGCTTTGGAGGGCCTGTTCTCGCTCGGCGTGACACGGACGCCGAAATGGCGCTGGGAAAATACTTGGAGCCTGGGATCGCTCATCGCCCTGGTTCTCATACCCTGGCCTCTGGCGGTGATCACCGTGCCATCGCTGTTGGAAGTTTACGAAACGGTCCCCACGAGCCTGCTGATCACGACGTTTATCTTCGGCCTGGGATGGGGGCTGGGGGGGATATTCTGGGGTAAGGCGATTGAAGCGGTCGGTGTCGCGATGGGTGTGTCGCTGCTGATGGGTCTGATCGCGGCGACGAGTTCCATCGGGCCGCTGGCCATCAACGAGCCCGCGAAACTCGCTACCAGCGGCGGCATGACCTTGATCGGGGCGGTGGCGGTCATGATCCTGGGGGTCGCCGTCATCGCCGTCGCCGGTCAACTCCGGCAGAAGGAGCAACAGGCGCGCAATGCAGAGGCCGGCCCAGACGCCGCGATTGGTGCAACTGCCACAGCCACCAGAACGCGCGCCACGCCGTTCACCATCGGCCTGCTCTACTGCGTGCTCTCAGGGGTGTTGTCGGCATCGGTGAACCTGGGATTCATCTATGGCGATGAAATCGCGCAGGCGGCTTCGGCGCATGGCGCGGCGCCGGTGAGCAAGGCCAACGCGATTTGGGCTTTGGTCTTTACGGGCAACTACCTTGTGAACTTCCTGTTTGCGCTCGTGCTGATGATCCGCAAGGGAACGTTTCGTCTTTACAGTGGAGGCGGGGTCTCGCACTGGGCCTGGGCCGCGTTCCTGGGAATTGCCTGGCCCCTGGGCATCGTGGTGTACGGAGTTGCAGCAGACAAGCTGGGGCGTTACGGCTCGTACGTCGGATTTCCCATGATGCTGCTCTGCGCCGTGCTGTTCGGGAATCTCGCCGGTGCGCTCACCGGGGAATGGAAAGGCATAGGTCGTCGTCCGCGGCTCGTCATGGTCGCCGGCGTGCTGATTCTCTTCGCCGCCTTTGCCGTGTTCGGCCTCGCCAACAAACTCCTCACGACCTTGTGAGTCGATGGGGTTCGCCTGCCTCCCTGCGACGCCAGCGGCGGTTCCGCGCTTGGCACTACCGCACATCGGCGGTGAACGTATATGCCCCCGAATCAATGTGGAACACCGACTCATCGCCATTCAGAGCGGTCACGCCGATCGCGTCCGCAACCGGTTGGCCGCTCTCGCGGATCGTTTGCACATCAACGATAGGGGGAAGGTAGACCGTGGCTGTTGTGCCGGGCGGGATGGAGACGCGATAGGTCAAGCGACCATCATCGATACTCCATTCGCTGACGATGGGGCCGCGAATGGAGTGGTAGCGGGCTTTCACCCAAGTCAGATCGCCGGCCGGCAGGGGACGAAGCACGATATGCTCATATCCGGGGCTGGCCTCATCGAAGCCGATGCCCGCCAGGTGTTGCCAAACCCACTCGCCCACCGCACCGAATGCGGGGTGATTGAACGAGTTCATTGTTGGGGTGGCGAACCCGCGTCCGGCGACGTAGCCGTCCCACCTCTCCCAGATCGAGGTGGCGCCCTGCTCAATCATGTAGCCCCAGGAAGGGAACTCACGGAGATTGATCAGCCGGTACGCCTCATCGTGAAAGTCGTAACGCGTCAACGCATGCATTGCGCGGAAGGTGCCCTGGATGCCGGTGGAAAGATGACCGTTATATTTCACAATGGCTTCGACCAGATGCGCCGCGGCACGAGGCTGGATTGACTCGGGAAGCAGATCAAACTGCAACGCCAGTGCGTAGCCCGCCTGCGTGTCGCCCTGGATTCGACCATCCTCATCGACGAACTCGCGGTTGTACGCCTCGGCAATCTCCCGGAACAATGTTTCGTAGTGTTGGGCCTCATTGTCCCGGCCGAGCACGCGCGCCATGCGTGAAACCAGGTCGGTTGAGTGGGCGAAGAACGCGGTGGCGTAGACATCCTTCGGCACGCCGACGGGCACGTTGGGCTTGCCCGCCAGCCTCACGGTGTCTCCGTTCACCCAGTCGCCGTACTTGTCACCGCGCTTGATGCGGTCGGGGAACGTGCGATCAAGGAAGTCGACGTAGCGTTTTGCGGAATCGTAATGTCGTTCGAGCAGGCGTTTGTCGCCGTAGTTCTGGTAGACGCGCCAGGGCAGGATGACGCCCGCGTCCGCCCAGCCGCTCGCGGCCGTGCGCCAGGTGTCCATATGACGAAAGGACGCTCGTGGTGAGAACTCGGTGTATCGACCGTCGGGCTTCTGATTGTCGCGAATGTCGCACAGCCACTTCGTGTAGAACGCCGCCATGTCGTGAAAATAGATGCTCGTCTGGCTGAAGATCTGCCCGTCCCCCAGCCATCCGAACCTTTCGTTGCGCTGCGGGCAATCGGTGATGACGCTATGCATGTTGTTGGTCTGCGTCCGATGAATGTTCTCCATCAGTTGATTGATCAACGAATTGGAAGATTCAAACCAACCGACACGGGGCGCATCGGAATGAATGCGCAGCCCCACGAAATCATCCAGCGTGGGTTCGTCGGCGAATCCTGTCATCTGCACGTAGCGGAAGCCCTGGTACGTGAAGTGAGGCTGATACACCTCCTCGTCATCTGTGTCCTTGATGTAGATGTTACGCTGATTTTCAGCGTGGCGAAGGTTGCGCGTGTAGACGCTGCCCTCATCATCGAGCCGTTCCCCGTGATGCAGGTGGATGCGTGTCCCCGCTGGTCCGCGAACACGGACACGCACCTGGCCGGACATGTTCTGCCCCATGTCCAGAATGTACACACCCGGCGCGTGCTCGCGAAGTCCGATCGGCGCCACCGTTTCGGTGATCCTGATCGGGTCGTTCGGTTGGGCGACGATCGCCTGATCACCCAGTGCCTCATTCACCACCACGTCGTTCCACGCGGATGCATCGAAGCCGGGCGTATCCCAGCCGCGCATCTCCTTCCGCGCATCGTAGATCTCGCCGACGTAGTGCCCCGTTGAGGTGATCGGGCCGTCGATTGTGCTCTTCCACGTACCATCCGTGACGATCGTCTGCGTCGCGCCGTCCTCCAATTCAATCTCGAGGCGCAGCAGCAGCTCCATGAAATGACCGGTGGGGTTGGGCGGCCTGGGTGAACCGTACCAGCCCGCGTACCAGCCCTCGCCCAACAACACGCCGATGGCGTTGCCGTCCTGCCGCAGCAGGTTCGTCACGTCGTGTGCCCGGTACTGAATGCGATACTCGAATTCCGTCCATTCGGGAGCGAGCACTTCATCGCTCACTCGCTCGCCATTGATGCGAACCTCATAGTTGCCTCGAGCGGTGACGTAGAGCGTCGCTCGGCGAAGCGGTCGCTCGATGTCGAACTCCTTCCGGAGCATCACCGCCGCTTTTGGTTCGGAGGTCGCCCGTTCGCGCTCCTGCCGTCCCCAGGCCGGCGCCTCGCGATCGTCGGGGTCCGAGATCCACCGTGCCGGGTCCCAATCCTCTCGCCGCAACAGCCCCATTGTCCACGACGCTGGCGCCGACCAGTCGCTCGCCTTTCCATGACCGTCCCAGACGCGCACCTTCCAGTAGCATCGCTGGCGCGATGTGAGCTCACGACCGCGATATATCACATGCGCGCTTTGCGTCGCCGCGATCCTGCCGCTGTCCCACAAGTCACCGCCGTTGCTCGCGAGCTTCTCCGGCGTGGATGCGACGAGAACCTGGTACGCCGTCTGCTTCTGTCCCCGCTCCTCGCTGCGCAGCTCCCAACTCAACCGGGGCTGCTTCTCGTCCACCGCAGAAGGGTTGACCAGGTACTCGCACCGAAGGTTCTCCAGGCGCAGCGACGGATCCTCCGCCGCTGAACTCACCATCACGCTGAAAAGAACAAGGGTGATCGCACCATAATTCATCGCTTCAATGTCCCTGATTCATCGGTTTTGACGGAAATGCGCATGGCCACGCGTCACAAGTTCTGCGCGGTTTCATCGGTGCGCACGGAATCCAACATCAGCGCTCCCGATCCCGGTTCACCCGTCATCAGCAAACGCAGATAGTTGATCCCCACATCGGTAGGGTGATCGAGCATGAAGTGGCCCACCGCCTTACCGTCGATGGCGATCGCCACCACTCGCCGCGACACATCCCACGTCAGACCCAGATCATGCCACTGCCCCGGCGTCAGCTTCACATTTCGCTGAATCTCACCCGTGGCGGAAATCGTCAGTTGCGCCACCGCGTGCTCCGCCGCCTTTGTATCTGCAGCGACATTGAAGTGATCGGTCAGGGCGATGGTGGCGCCCTGGAATCCTTCATCGAGTTTGAGGCGCATGGTCAGCTCGCCTCGCAGCGAAGCGGGAAAGTTCCATACCGCCGCGGGCAGGCCGCGCCCATTGACCGGGCGAATAGACAGCACCTGCGACCCGGCTTCGTCCGGATTCTCCATCGCCGACACACCCACGCCACCGTAGGACGTCCATTGCGCCAGCCCGTCCGAAAAATCATCCTTAGCCGATGCTTCCTCCAGCCAACCGGGATCGATACGGATGATCGACTTGGCGAACCCCTGACCGGTCACGAGAAGTATCCGTCCGTCATGGGTCGCGATGGCGGACGGGTAGGCCGTGCCCCGGTCACCGGCGTTTTGGCCGCGGGTCGGCTGGCGCAGCACCTCCCGAAAACCGCGCCAGGTCTTCCCATCGTCGCTGCTGATCGCCGCATGTAACACCTCCCGGCCTCCCGCAGCGTACGCGCGAAGATTGTCCCAGCGCTGACACGAATTCAAGAAAATTGCCAGTCGTCCGTCCCTTAGCCGCACCGTCGCCGCGGGGGAATCGGACGCGATGAAGGCAGTCGGTAGCGCTTCGCTCCAGGTCACCCCCTCGTCCGCTGAGAACGATTCCCAAAGGTGGCCGTTCTTGTTGCGCATCAGCATCCACAAGCGGCCGTCCTGCAGGCGCGTAACGATCGGCTCGCACGCACCGTACCCGTTCATCGCGCGCCGCGCGTCCTGCGGAATGCTCAGCCGCGATTGCGAACGCTCCCACGTCTGCCCGTAATTGTCGGAATAGAGCACGATGCAATCGCCCTGGCCATAGTTGACGCCCGTGGCAAGCAGTTCCGCGGGCCTCGGATCGTAATGCGTGAACACGTGAACCGGCAGCAGCAGCCGACCGCTGGGAAGCTGCTGGAAACTACGCAACGCGCCGATGTAGCCTTCGTAGATCATCTGCGGCTCGCCCCACTCCCCATCGCGCGCACGCCGGTTGTACCAAAGGTTCCATTGCCGGCCGCGCGGCCCCTGAGCGCGAATGATCGCCACCGCGTGCAACGTGCCCTGGTTGTCAAGCATCACCTGATTGCCGTGATAACCGGTGCCCGGCAGGGCGAACTCATGCCGATCGTCGCCCCACGTTTTGCCGTGGTCCGACGAACCGATCGACCGGATCGCCTGCCGCTCGGTAGGCTCCACGTAATAAATCCGAATCGACCCGTCCGGGAAGAGCACTGGCGTCGCTTCGTTGTCCGGCGCCTCGGCCACGTGTTCGGGCGAAGCGGCCCCAAGCGCGGGTGCGGAAATCAAGATCCAACAGATCGCCAGAATGGATCCAGTGACCAGACGTATCAGTTGCCTTTGCATCAAGACTGTGGCTTTCAGATGGTTCGGATTCGAGCTCGTTGATTCCCCTGTTGTCAATGAATTCACGCTGCCTGAGCGATACGCGCAAGGCGCGGTCCTGGCGCGCCCGCCGAGCACGATGCGACATTTCCTCTCGCACGCTACTTGCGCAATCGGCGCCCGCATCAGCGCTCAGTTCCGCCGACCTCGAACGCATATTCCCCTGACGCGATTTCAAACACCGCGCACCCGTCCTTCATTGCCGTGAACCGCACGCCCGGGGCCTCGGTTGCAGGTCGCCCGGACTCGCGCACCTGCGACGCGTCGCGTGCCGGGACGTGAACGGTGGCGGTGCTGCCCACCGGAATACTCGCGTGGATCGTCAGCATGTTGTCCTCGCGTTGCCATCCACAACTGATCGGACCGCGAATGGAGCGGTATTCGCCACGGGCGAACGTCAACCCGCCGCCCACCTGCGGCCGAATGATCACGTGCTCATAGCCCGGCGATTCGGGATCGGGATTCAATCCCACCATCGCGCGCCACAGCCATTCATTAACAGCGCCATGGGTCGGGTGATTGAGCGAGTTTCCGCCGCCGCCGCGCGAGCCCGTTTCTGGGCTGAACGAATTCCACGACTCCCAGATCGTCGTCGCGTCGCTTTCAACCATGTACATCCACCCGGGCACCGACTTCTGCATCAGGACGCGATACGCCAGATCACTGTGGCCCGCCTCCGTCAGCGCCAGCAGCAGGCGATGCGACGTATGAATCCCAGTCGTCACGTGATCGTCCGCGCGAGCGACCTGCTGAAGCATGTTCGCGATCGCCTGCTCGCGCTGTTCATCGGGCAGCATGTCGAACTGCAGGGCGAGCACGTAGTCTGATTGAGTGCCCGAGCCCACCACCACGTTTTCCTTCACGACCTCCTCGTTGAATCGATCGCGCATGCGAGCCGCCAGCGCCTCGAAGCGCTTCGCATCCGCTTCGTGACCGAGCGCCCGCGCCATCTTCGCCCCGAGCGTGCAGGAGAAAGTCAACTGCGACGTGGCGAACACCGCGAAATGCGCTCGCTTGGGGGCCAGCCAGTCGCCCCAGGCGTTCCCGCGCGCCTTGCTGATGATGCTGTCCGGATAAACCGTCGGGATCGCGTCGAGATATCTGCGGAACGCGGGGTAGTGTTCTTCGAGAAACCGTTTGTCGCCGTAATTGACGTAATGATTCCACGCGATGAGCAGCGCCCCGTTGCCCCAGCCCGGTGAGAACCAGTAGCGTTCCGGCGAATGGGGATGAATGGGCGAAAAATCGGGAAATCCACCCTCGGCGCTCTGGTCGTCCGTGATGTCGCGCATCCACTTCGTGTAGAACGCGCCCAGATCCATGTTGAAAATCATCGATTGCGAAACGATCGAACCATCCCCGAGCCAGCCCAGCCGCTCGTAGCGCTGCGGGCAGTCCGTCACCACCGAACGGAAGTTCCCCTCAAATCCCCACTGCACGATCTGCGCCAGCCGATTGACGCCGGCGTCCGAGGTCTCGATCCAACCGACGATGGGCGAGGAGCTGTGCACCGCGATGCCCGTGACGGTGTCCTTGTCCGGCGCCGTGGGTAGACCGTGAATTTCCGCGTATCGGAAGCCGTGATAGGTGAAGTGGCTTTGATGCTCCTCAACGTTGCCGCCGCGCGCGATGTACGTTGTGTGCTGCGCCGCCGCATCGCGCAGCGTGCGCTTGTCGAGCGCGCCATCCAGCGTCAGCACCTCTGCAAAGTCGATGCGAATCTGGGTGTCGCGGGGCCAGATGCCGCGCAAATGAACCCAGCCCACCAGGTTGCGCCCGAAGTCCACCACGTACACGCCCGGCTCCCGCTCCACGATCGACACCGGCGCCACGCGATCCAGCGCGCGAATCGGCTCATTCGGCTGACTGCTGATCGCCGCCTCGTCAGGCTCCGGCGAAACAAACACCGCTTTCCAGGCGCTGTCATCGAAGCCCGGCTCATCCCAGCCATCCATCGCCATGCGCGCATCGTAAAGTTCGCCCCAGTAAATCGCGGACATGCGAATTGGACCGTCCATCGACCATCGCCACGCCTCGTCCGAGCCGATCACCTGCACCGACCCGTCCTCCCCGAAAAGCACAAGCTGAAGGAGCAATTCCGGATGCTCGCCCCACGTCGCGTTCCGCGCATAAGGCGGCACATCGCCCGCGTACCAGCCCTCCGCGAGAATCACGCCCAGCGCGTTCTCGCCCTCGTTCAGCATGCCGGTGACGTCGTAACTCTGATACTGCACGCGCTTGCGATAGCTCGTCCATTCCGGCGCAAGCTGAGCATCGCCGATGCGCTCGCCGTTCAGCCGCAATTCGTAAAGCCCCCGTGCAGCCGCGTGCAGCACAGCCCGTTGCACCGGACGCTCCGGGTGAAACTCGCGACGCAGATAGGCCGGCGGCTTCTTCGCCTGAACGATCGCGGGCCACTCCGCAATCGCCGGGTGCGCCTTGGGCGCCTCATCGTCGCTCGGCTGCGCGGAAATCCATCGCCCGCGCCAGTCCTCGCTCTTCAGCACGCCCATCGTGAATTGCGCCGGTTCGCTCCACGCCGATGCTTCGCCCGACTGGTCCCACACGCGAACCTTCCAGACATATCGACGGCTCGATTCCAGCGGCTTGCCCGCATACAAAACAAGCACCGAATCGTCCGACGCGATGCGACCGCTGTCCCACAAGTCGCCGCGGTTCGCTTCAAGAAGTTCCTTCCGCGACGCAACGATGATCTGATATGCCGACTGAACGTCACCCCGCACGTTTGATCGCATCTGCCAGGTGAAACGCGGCTGCGGCGTGTCGACGCCTACAGGTGATTCGCGATACTCGCACCGCAACGATTCGATCGTGATCGCGGTCGCCGCCTGGGGCAGCAGCAGCAGCAGCAGCGATGCCAGATACCCAACCACACCCTGTCGCATCTTCGCTCGTCCTTGCCCAGGCTATGTCGTTCTTCCATCGATGTTGCGCGAAATCCGTCTTGCCAGTTCACTCGGCCGATCCGCTCAGGTTGAAATCCGCCGAGTCGCGCACGGGAAGCGTGTCCACCGCCCGGGCGTCGTGCGTCGCCAGAAGCATGGCTGTTCCCGCCGTCACCGCCGCCGCCAACGTTTTGCTTCCTCTCAACATCATTGTTCCTCCGCTAGAGTGAATGGGACAAACTCACGGCGCGCCCTCGACGTCGCCTTCCGCTCGTTGCAGTTCCATGGGGATGACGACGCGTCGCTGCTGTGGCGAGGGCGTCGTCATGACGTCGCGCATCAATTCGCCGATGCGCGAAGAGGTTTCGGTGAATCGCAGGGTGGATTGCGTGTGGGTGTAGATGGCCGACTCGACCTCGTCGATGGCGTGCCCCTCAAAGACGATGTCCAGCTCCGCCGTCAACGACGAATCCAGCGCCTTGATCGCCGCCTCGATCAGCCGGACCATGCGCGGCGCCCGGGCGATGATCCCCGTCGCCGGCCAGTCATCGGTCAGCAGCCGGTTCAGCGCCGCGGTGATGACCGCCTGCTCCGGCGGCAGAATGCGCACCACGATCGCGTTGGCCGACAAACCCGCCTTCCCCATCGCCTCCGATACGCCATCGAGAAACGCGTTGTCCCCCGGGCGCTCCATCGTGTGCGTCAAAAGGGCAAGTCGCTTGTGGCCGCGGGCGATCAGATGCTCGGCGAGCAGCTGGCCCGAATGGTGATAGTCCAGGTCAATCGTTACCAGCCGCCTTTGATCATCGTGCAGCGTCCCGAACACCACGGTGGGAATGCCCGCCTGCTCCAGATACCCGTACACCTCACGCGAACAACTGATGGCCACCACCCCGGCGAGCTGACCGATGGACCGCAGCGGCTGAAGCAACCCCTTGACGTACTGAAGCGCCCCCTGCTTGGGCACAAAGGAGACCTGAACGTTCACCCCGCCGACCACCTGCCGCATCGCCTGAAGAAGCAGATCAAAACGCAACACCTGCCAAGCCGGCTCATCCTCCTCGACCAGCACGTGTACGGTGCGAACCGCCACCCTGGGGGGCTGCACCCCCGAGGCGACGAAGGTGCCCTGGTTCTGCCGCCGCACCAGCACGTTGCGTTTCGCCAGAATCTGCAAAGCACGGTTGGCGGTGGCGGTGCTCACACCCATGACGGCGCCGGCCTCGGCGGCGGTGTAGTAGCGAACGCCCGGGACCAGACCGCGCTGACGAATGTCCTCTTCCAGGCGCTTGGCCAGCCGCTGCACGGTTGCGACCTGAGTCTGGGTCATACCGCCATGCTACAAAATCTGAATTAATCCGCAATAGAAAAATCAAATAATTCAAATTAAATCTTGACCGCGCCCCAGACACCTATTTGATTGGCATATAAGTCCTTATTGATCTGGTCCACAGCAGATTTGGCGGAGAGCACCCCTTGGCGGCACCGGTCCAAATTGTCGGGCGCTACCCGTTTCCCTTATTTCACGCGGCTTTTCGCTCGTAGTGATTCAGCAGCCCACCGAGCATCG
>CAZEFM010000085.1:0-16803 GCA_964511575.1 uncultured Phycisphaeraceae bacterium
TACTTCTTGGCGATCGACACCACCAGTCGCAGGTTGCCGCCGGAAAGATCACGCTTGGCACGCTCGTACTCATCAAAGACGATCGTGATGTCCTTGACACGCTGCACCAGTTCATCGGGCTCTTCCAGCACGAGGCTGCGCAGTCCGGCGAGTTCCTCGCGCATCACCATCACGTCTTCCGGATCGAAGCGGTCGGGGTACTGTTCCGCCTTGGCCAGGTCACGCTGCAACTGGTTCATCTTGTTGCTGATCGAACGCAGCTTCTTGAGCAGCGGCTGCACCTTGCTCGTTCGCAGCGACAGCTCCTCAACCAGCGTCGCCATCTTGCGGCGGCGGGCCTTGATCCGCTCTTTGATCTCGGCGATCTGCGTCTTGTTCTTGCGCGGCGTTTCCTCGAGCTTCTCCCAGTCCTCGCGGTTCAACTGCAGCAGCTTGCGCACCGTCTTGAGGTTGACCGGGATGCGGGCGGCGATCTTGCCCTTGGCGTCCTCCTCGGCCGTCGAAATCTTCATCGTCCGGTCGAAGGGCAGGTCGCCATCATCGACCATTTCCAGAATCTCGATCGCGGCGTTGATCGAGTAGTCGTTCTCGAGCACCTTGCGGCGGAAGATCATGCGACAGGTTTCGATCTTCTTCGCCAGACGGATTTCCTCATCCCGGGTCAGCAGGGAAATCTCGCCCATCTGGGTCAGGTACATGCGCACCGGATCGTCGATGCGACGGTGGCCCGCTTCCTGCAGCGCCTGCGCCAGGTCGGCCTTGATCGTTTCCTCGTCGATGATTTCGCCATCGATTTCGAGCACGGGCGCTTCGGTCATGTCGGGTTTGTCATCGACATGCACGGCAGGCGCCGGGCCGTTGCGGGCGGGTTTCACATCTCCTTCGATCAGCGTGACGCCCATGCTGTCGAGCATGACCAGGAACTGGTCGACCTTGTCCGGCTCGACCATTTCGTCGGGCAGCAGCGTGTTGAGCTCATCGTAAGTCATGAAGCCGCGCTGCCGGCCGCTTTCGACCAGTTCCGCCAATGCAGGATGAAGTTGCTGGAACATCACGTCACGTCTCTCCGTTGCCCGGGGTTCTCTTCCCAAACGATTCCGGCTTGATCGTCGCTCATCGCTCGGATGCGCGATCGGTCGCACCTTTCCTATTTGCATGCGCGTCACGTTGCCGCGCTGATTCGCTTGATTCTCAAGGGCGACTGGATGGCCCGCGCCCGTTCGGTCAGTTCCCGGATCTTTTGATACTCTTCATCCGGCGTGGGGTTCGCGCGATCTTTCAGCGAGGCGAAAGCTTGTCGCGCCTGCTGATAGGACTGTTCGTTGCGTTGCCGCAAAATACATTCCGCCGCCTGTTGCGCCACCTCGCGGGCGCGCGACTCATCGCCGCCGTCAAGCTGCTCCACCTGCGCCTCAGCCTGGGTGGCGAGGTGGATCAGCCGCTGCTCGTTCTCCGCCGCCAGATCCCCCAACAGCTTCACAAGCGTCAACGGCTCGCCGTCGGCCAGCCGATCGTAGATCCGCTGGTACAACAGCGCCGCCGCCGAGCTTGCCAGATCCGATGCAGAGATCGCCTCATCGAGCGTTCTGCCATCGGACAGCGTCGCGTGAAAAACAATCGGAAAACGTAAAAGAGCCCCGATCAGCTGCACTTCCGCAAGCTGCAAGGCTTTCATTCTATTGCCGGCATCGACTCTGGCAACGTCCAATTCGCGATTATCCCCGATCAAATCAGCCTCCCCGGACGCGGCCGCACCGCTCGACGCCAGCGCGTTGCGAGGCGTGAACCGCCGCAACAGGTCGTTCAGCGTCGCCTCGTCCAGATGCAGCAGTTCCCCGACCCGCTGCAGCACCATCGCCCGGCGGATCGGTCCTGTGCGTGCAAGGCCCATGCCCGCGAGCTTGCGGATGTACTCTTCCATCAACCGCTGACGAGCGGTCAACGTGGTCGCCCGGGCAAACTGATCGCGAATGCGCTCGAACTGATACGCCAGCGCATCGGTCGATTCGGCGATCGCCGTATCCCATCGGGCTCGGCCGTCCGGCTGTTCGAACAGTTCCGCCGGGTCCACGCCGTCGGGCAGCACCGCGATGGTCACGTCCAGATCGCCCGTGAGGAACAGTTCCAGCGCCCTGTCGGCCGCCTTCTGTCCCGCTTCGTCGGCGTCGAAGATCAGCACCACTTTGTCGCAGAAGCGACGCAGCACCGACACATGGTCCGCCGTCAGCGCCGTGCCCAGCGTGGCCACCACGTTGGTTGCCCCCGCCTGATGGCAGGCAATGACATCGGTGTAGCCTTCCACGATCACGGCCGTCTTGCTGTCGATGATCGCCTTCTTCGCCAGATGGATGCCGAAGAGGGTGGCCGACTTGTTGAACAGCAGTGTTTCGGGGCTGTTGAGGTATTTGGGTTCATCCTCATCGCGGAGCTTGCGACCGCCAAAGGCGATCACGCGGCCCAACTGGTCGCAGATGGGGAAAATCAGCCGGTGTCGCAGCCGATCGTAGAACGATGGCCCGTGCGCCCCGGCCGACTGCCGCGGACTGATCAGCCCGGCGAGTTCGAACCCGCGCTGCGGCCAACCCTTCTGTCCGATCGTCATCACCAGCCCGTCCCACCGGTCCGGGGCGTAGCCGATCTGGAACGCCTCGACCATTTCGGGGCTGATGCCACGCTTGGCGATGTAGTCGCGGGCGATGCGGCCGTGTTCGGTATGCCGCAGCAGGGCGCGGAAGAACTCCAGTGCCCGGGTGTTGGCCTCGGCGATCAACTGCCGGTCGCTGGGGCCTTCGGCGGCCTGACCGTCACGCGGGCCGGCCTGCTCGAGCTTGATCCCCGCACGTTCGGCCAGATGCTTGAGCGCCTCGACGAACGTCATCTTGTGATAGTTCATCATGAAGTCGAAGGCGGTGCCGCCCGCGCCGCATGAGAAGCACTTATAGATCTGCTTGGCCGGGGAAACGTGCATCGACGGGTTTTTGTCGTCGTGGAAGGGGCACAGGCCCAGGTATTCCTTGCCGCGCGCTTTAAGCGACACCGCTTCGCCGATGAGGCGAACCAGATCCGTTGCCGCCAGGATTTGATCTCGTTGATCTACGCGCACCGCCATAAGGCTCACCCATTTCGAGCAACCGTATCACGCAGCTGATTCGCCATCGTCAGGCATCTGCCGGGCCGATGGCGGGTACCACCACGTCGTTCGCTTGGGTTGCTGTCTGGGGTCGCCTGTGGCAATCGGTCCGCTGTGTTGGGGGATGGGACACCGATTGTTGACCCGACTCGATGCTTCTCTCTTCAACCCAAAACAGATGTATCACCGATTCGCCCGCGGTCAAGACCGGACCTATTCGCGAACACCTGTTAAGCAAGAATAGGCCGGTACAAACCGGCATGCAAGCGTCAAACGGCCTACATCCGTCAGGATTATTACGATCCAACCGCCTCGGCGGTTTCATCTTTTTCAGTTGTTTTTTGGCCCCGAATTTGCTCCACAACGCCGATTCACGACCGGGTTGCAGCCTGCCCCCGTCCGGAACCGCCCGTTGGCGCGGCCCCGGCCCCCGTTCAGGTGGGCGACACAATCGACACCCACCCCACCCCGGTCAGCCTTATTCCGCCGCCTGCTCGGCCGGACGGTAGGCGTACTTGCGCTTCTGCGGCTTGACGACCAGGCCCATCTTGATCGCCTTGGTCGACACCTTGATCCGCTGGACCGATCCGTCCACCACAGCCGTCAGCGTCTGCAGGTTCGGGCGGAACTTCCGCTTGGTCTTGCCGGTGACCTTGGTACCGACGCCGCCGAGGTACTTGGCCTTACCGCGGGTGGTGTACTGGTTGCCGGAGGAGGTTTTGCGGCCGGTAAACTTGCAAACGCGTGGCATGTCGGATTCCTCTAATTCAGAACAATCGAGTCCGGTAGTTTAAGTCGCGACCCCGGTCAAGGCAAATCCCTGCCCCCAGCGCCCGTTCGTGCGCCGCTGGTCGGCCTGCCCGCCCCTGAGATAGGCCGAGGCAGGCCCATCGCCCCCCCGTCGAAGGGATGCCCACTGGCGGCAATCCCCCCGGCGGAGCCGCATACCGTCAGTTCACCAGGTCGCGGCCGCGGATGCCATCAACGGTCCAGTCCAGATTGGGGATCTGCCCTGTATAGTTGCGCCGCGTGTTGAACGGATCGATCCGGTCGCCCGTCACCCATTCGGCGTGCCCGTCCATGAAGGAAAGGTTCGTCGCGTCAGCGTTGACGGTGGCGGTGCTGATCGACTGGTCGTAATAACTCGGCAACGGTACGACGGCGGAAATCTGCGATGGAAAGAGCACATCATCGATTTTCCATTGCATGAGGCTGCTGTCGCCCTTCCACAGGTCGGCCACGAAGAACTTGGCGAAATAGTAGTAGCTGTAGTTGACCTCCGCGTCGATCAGCGATCCGACCATCTGCTGGACGTCCGGATGGTGATGGCTCTTGTTCATGCGCGAGCCAAACCAGATGGGCCACCAGTGGGCGATGCTACCCGGTTCCTTGTCGTCCAACGGGCTGTGCAGGTAGTCGAGCCCGGACATGTTGTTCGCCATGGACAGCTCGAAGGCATCGAGGGTGCCGATATAGGTGACGTTGCGGCCGGGGGTGGGGCCGACCAGGTTGCCGTTGTTGTCGGTGTGATAGATCTGCATGCCCATCATGATCTGTCGCAGATTGTTGAGGTCGGCAGTACGCCGGGCAGCATGCCTTGCCTGCGACAGGGCAGGCAGCAGCAGCGCGATCAACAATGCGATGATCGAAATCACCACGAGCAGTTCGATCAACGTAAAGGCGCGTCGAGTCATTGGTAATACTCCTGAACCAGATAACTGACCATTGCGGGAAAAGCGGCCGCCCACCGTTAAGCGGGTGACCGCTGCCTGCCTGAACTGCAGATCATCGTCGTTGGCGGAACATGACAAGGGCGCCCAGCCCGACCAGCGCCAGGCTCGCTGGCTCAGGGACGAGCATCAGATCGGCCTGCGGGTTGAACGCGCCCGCATCGAAGGTGATAACACGCACCTCGTCGATCCATCCGCTGAACTGGTGCTGATCGATCGCGGTTTCGTGTCCGATGCCCATGTGATTGGGCACGGCATAGCCATCCGACACGTTCCGCGGCTGACTCGCTGCCGTCCCCTTGAGTTCCCCATTGACGTAGAACTCCAGAACGCCGCCGTTCACCACCGCTGCCAGGTGGGTCCACTCGCCCGCCTGGATGGGCGCGTCCGAGCCGAAAGCGGCAACACCGCCCGCCAGCCCGTGCCAGCCCGTTCCGTCGGCGAAGACGGTGAGTCCCCCGGCGTTGGCGCTTCCGTTCATGAAAGGAACCATCACGGGGTTGGCGTTTTCGACCTTCACCCAACCCTCGATGCCCCAGTTGTCGTTGCCGACCGATTGGATGCCGTCCGCGAACAGGCCGCTGCCGCTGCCGCTGACGTAAAGCGACAGCGAGCTTTGCCCGCCCAGCGCATCGGGCGTGTCGTCGCTGTAGACAACGGTGCCCTCGGGGGCCAGGTGATGCCCGCCCACGGCGTCGACGCTCGGGTCGCCGACCGCAACGCCGTTGCCAGCGCCGGCATCCGCTTCACCCAGTTGATAGTGCGCCACGACGACGACCGCGGCCGTCGCCGGCTGGACCGACCACATTCCCGCCAACGCCGCTGCACCCAGGGCAAACCAACGAGACTTGCGTGACATGATGATTCCTCCTGAACAGAAAATTACGGCGTCCCAATCTGGTAAAGGTGCTCGATCTCCTGGGGCGCCAGAACACGATCGAGAATGAGCACTTCGTCGATGACACCGGAAAATCGGAGTTTGCCCACGCGCCCGCCGATCATCAGCGGGACGGATTCGCGTCCGAAGGGTGCCGCAAAGCGGGCATCGCTTTCGGTGTCGACCTCGCGGCCGTTCTTGTAAAGGCGAACCCGCCCGCCATGTGCCGCGGCGGTGAATGCGACGTGAACCCACTGACCATCGGCGTGCGTGGTGCCGCCGTCGCGATGTTCGTCGCGCATCGTGATGCGATCCGTGCCATCCTTCGACATGTGCAGCGTCAGCCGCGGGCCGAAGTCGTCATGCGCATTGCCCGGCCCGGCCAGCGCGAGATGAAAGCCGAACCACTCGTCCGACCATTGCGTGACAATCGGGTTCCAGGGCTGATCGCGTTCGACACGCACCCAGGCGGCAACGGTGAGCTCACGCTCGGGAACGTGCTGGCTCCAGTCGTCGATCACGATCGCGACGGGATTGAACCGCATCGCCCCCTTGCCCGCCCAGCGGCCGTGCGTCCAGGAACGGGTCGCCTCGCCCATCGGTGCGACGATGCCATCGAGCTGTCCGAGCGTTCTGGGCGCATGATTGACGACAACCCCCGTGGCCGGATGGTCGTCGAACCGGTAATGCGCCAGCAGATTCGGATCGCGAGCCATGTCGTAGGCGTGCGCCAGCCATCGGTGGTAGGTGGAACCTGTGTCGGCGAGCTGGCGGGCGTCGAACTCCTCCGCTCGAACGAAGCTCAATGGATCGACCGCGGCGACACGGATGCGCGTACCGGCGGCATTGATCCGCCGTGACTCGCCGGACCGGAGTTCGACCCCGGTGTGATGGCGGGACGCCTCGGCACGAGGCATCACGCGCACGAGCCCGGTGAACACGTGCGCCTCGGTTGCATCGAATTCGTCGACGGCGACACCGAACTCCGTGCCCAGGTCAACGACCCTGGCGCCCGGGGTGAGCACACGGAAGCCACGGCTGCGTTCGGTTGTGCATAGGCCCACCAGCCTGCCGCGGTGAAGGCGAATCGTGTCGGGGCCGACGGACTCGATCGTGGCGGGCCCCTGCACAATCACCTGCGCCTCGTTGGCAAACGCCAGCCGCACCAGGCCGTCATCAAGCGTCACCGGCCCATCGGCCAGGCGTTCGCCGACCGCAAACGCCGCCTCCCCAGACCAGCGGGCATGACGCGTTTCAACAACGGTGGCGAACGTTCCGCCGTTTGCCGATGCCAGTTCGGGCGGCGCGGAGGTTGACGCATCACGCGACGACATGGCATCCGGCCGAAACCACGTCGACAGGAAAAGCAGCACCATCGCCGCCGCAGCGCCGATCACCGTATAGAAAAGCGGCTTGGGAATGATGACATACCGCACGGGAACGTCGGCCGCCTCATCCGCGTTCGGCAAGGCCCCGCCGCGATCAGGCAAACCATCCGCCATCACGCTGCCCGGGGTTTCCAACCGTGCCCTGCGACGCCTGGCGTCCTGCTCATGCGCCAGCACCTCCCACAGCAGGTTCTCCGAGTCATCCGACGCGTGCATTAACTGATCGACGATTGCGGCATCGGCGGCCTCAGACTGCGCATGGATCTCCGCCAGGCCGCGCTTCGCCACCATGACCGAAACAAATTGACGCCGCCGCGCCGGTTCCGCCCGAAGTATCGCATTGAGCTGCGCAAACTCCTCCGCCGTGCTCGTCCCTTGAACGAACGCGGCCATGAACTGATCGAACCCGACAGGTGCAGGTGACGTGTCATCCATCGATCGCCCCCTCTGCCATTCGCGTTCGATGTCGAATACAGTCACCCAAGCCTCGGTAGATGCGCGTCAGGGCGACGTATACGGTGTTGAGGTTGCGGTTCACCATGTTGGCGATCTGCGCCCCACTCAGCCCGGCTGAGTAGCGAAGCTCGATCAGCTTGCGCGCATAAGGGCTGAGCTTCTCAACGCACGAGCGAAGTGCCGTGACGAGTTCCGCCGACTCGATGGGATCGAAGTTCGCCCAGTCCGCATCGAGCAACTGCTGAACGTCGTCATCGAAAAGCAGCGGCTCATTCCGCCGGCGGCGCATGGCGTCAATGGCGCGGAAACGGGCCGCCTGCCGGAGCCAGCGCAACAGATGAACCTCGTCCTCCAGTTCCTCCAGATGGGCCAGCACCGCCACCGAGACATCCTGAAAAACATCCTCGCAAAGGTGGTCATCGCGCAGAAATGTCCAGATATACGCGCACAGCTTCACCCGTTCCCGCATCAGGACCCGAACAACCTGTTCCTGCTCCATGGACATAAACGAGTGCTCCACCCTTTCTTCGCAGGTGTGGAGCAGCACTGTACATCCGGCGCTCAAAAAATGTGGATCGCCCGACGCACCTAAACCGTTACGCTGTTTATTATTACCTTATTTTGGTTTCTTGCTAAGGACGATGGGTTGCCGCACCTGGCGTGCGTGGTTCGGCCCGATGTACCCACCGGCCGCATGGCAGCGGTCAGGTTGCCCCGGCACTCGGGTTCGCACCTTTTACGGCGCTTCCTTATCATGCCCCCGGACGCGGCCCAGAGAGAGTCGCGTCGCTGTAACAGGAGATTCTGATTCATGGCACAAGCGCTCGAACAACGTCTGGCATTCTGCAGTTGGTCGGTTCAGCCCACCAGCGTTGAGGAACTGATCGCCAGGGCGAACACGATCGGCATCAAACGTGTGCAACTGGCGATGGACCCGCTGCGTGCCGAGGGCGGCCCGGGCGGCAACTGGGCCGATGCCCCGCGCAAGCTCGCCGATGCCGGCATCGGGTTCTGCGGCGCGATGTTCGGCGCGGTCGGCGAAGACTACACCACCATCGAATCCATCCACCGCACCGGCGGCATCGTGCCCGATGACACCTGGCCCGCCACCTGGGACAACTTCCAGAAGATGATGCCCATCGTCCGCGATCTGGGTATCGGCTACGTGGCGTTCCACGCCGGTTTCATCCCCGAAGCGGGCGACCCGGTGTTCGACAAGGTGGCCGGTCGGCTTCAGCAGGTCGCCGACCTCGCCGCCCAGCACAACATCACGCTGGGGCTGGAGACGGGGCAGGAAGCCGCCGCGACGCTCAAGGCGTTTCTCGAAACGGCCGGACGCCCCAACCTGGGCATCAACTTCGACCCGGCGAACATGATTCTCTACGGCTCGGGCGACCCGATCGCCGCCCTGAAGCTGCTCATCCCCCACGTGAAGCAGGTCCACATCAAGGACGCCAACGCCAGCGCCAACCCCGGCAAGGACTGGGGCGAGGAAGTCGTCGCCGGCACGGGGCAGGTTGATTGGAACGCGTTCTTCGCCGTCCTCAACGAGGCGAACTACGCCGGTGACCTTGCCATTGAACGGGAAGCGGGCAACCAGCGGGTCGAAGACATCCGCACCGCCAAGGAGTTTTTGCTGGCGAACTTCGCGTAACGCTGGCCACCCCTACAGCAGCTTCGCGATCACGCTGTCGGCCACGAACAGCGCCTGATGCGTCAGGCGCAGATGGGTATCGGTGCGCTCCAGAAAGCCCAGCCCGATCAACTCATTGATGACGGTGTGACGCGAATCCTGCGGCGGCAGATGCTGCGCCAACCACGTCAGCGGCGCCCCTTCGCGCAGACGAAGCGCCAACATCAGCGCCTCGCCGATGTGGCGGTCGGCATCCAGCCGTTCATGGTCCATCGTGGGTGGCAGCGGCGTGCCATCAATGTATTTGCCCAGGTGCGGCACGTTCTTCCAGCGGTGCCCCTCGATGTGGCTCGCCGCACTGGGGCCGCAACCCAGCCAGTTTTCGTTATGCCAGTACACGAGGTTGTGGGCACAGGGCGTGGTGCGCGCCCAGTTGCTGATCTCGTAATGGGCGAAGCCGGCGGCATCGAGCCGTTCGATCACCTGGGCGTACATCGCCCGTTCCAAATCCTCCTCGGCGGGGGCGATCTGCCCCATCCGCAGCCGTTGGGTCATGGCGGTGTTGGGCTCGAAGATGAGGCTGTAGCAGCTCAGGTGGGTCGGCTCCAGCGCGAGTGCCGCATTCAGGTCCGTGTCCAAGAGTGCCCGCGTCTGGCCGGGAATGGCGAAGATCAGATCGAGATTCACCTCCCCGATCCCCGCATCCCGCGCCATCGCCACCGCTCTGTCCACCGAGGCTGGCTCATGCCACCGCTCCAGCATCTTGAGCAGCGTCGGATCGAACGATTGCGCCCCGATGCTCAGGCGGTTCACCCCCCCATCGGCAAGCAGCCTGAGCAACGATGGCGATACCGTTTCCGGATTCGCCTCCACCGTGAACTCGCGTACATCCTGCAGCACCCCCAGTTCCCGCAGGGTTGAAAGCAGCCGCTCCCACAACGGTTCCCTTAGCAGTGTCGGCGTGCCGCCGCCCACGAAGATCGTCCTCGGCCGCAGCGGGGTGACGCTCGCCGCCTGCGTCAGTTCGGCGATCAGGGCGTCAACGAACTGCGTCTGGCGATCCTGTGCCGGGTCGGTCGGGTCGACGATCGAATAGAAGTCGCAGTAGTGGCACTTATGGAAGCAGAACGGGGTGTGCAGGTACAACCCCGCCACCGGCTCCCGCGGGTTCAGCGGTTGCGCCAGGGGATGGGTTTCGCCTTGAAGCGGCGTGCCACAGACGCTAAACTCGACATATCGCGTCTTGTGCGTTTCACCGCTCTTTTGAGGCCGATTCATGGACGTTGCATTAGTCATGTTTAAGGCCGACGGCACGCGGCGGGAGTTCGCGATCACCAAGCCACGCGTCGTGGTGGGCCGCACCAGTCAGTGCGATCTTCGCATTCCGTTGTCGAGCGTCTCCCGGCAGCATTGCGAACTGAGCGTGGAGGACGATCGCATCGCCCTGCGCGACCTGGGGTCGAGCAACGGCACGTTCCACAATGATACCCGCGTTCAGGAAGCGGAACTGCAGGCCGGCGATGAGATCACCATTGGGCCGGTTGTTTTCACCGTGGTTGTCAACGGTCAGCCCGAGGTGATCGAGCCGGTGCGAACGATCGTCGAACCGCACAACGATGCGGTGGCGAGCCCCGATGCCCGCACGACCACCCCCTCCGCGGCGGCGGCTGTGATGGAAGAGGAAGACGAGGACACCGTCGATTTCGACGACCCCATCCGCGCGATGCAGGCGATGGCGGGCGATGAAACCGAGTTCCCCTCACCCGATCAGAACTGATCGCCGAAGCGATGGTCCCCTTTTAAATCGCGAAATGGTGCGCAGAGGCGTTTCCGCGCACCGGTCAGGCCGAGGCGCTGTCGACCTGCTTTTCTTCGGTCGAGCTTGCCGCATCCCTGGCGGGGGCCGGAACCCGCACGCGCATGCCGCACTGCCGGCAGCGCACCGTCTTGCCCCGCGCCTCGCCGGGCACCGACAACACCGCCCGGCAACGCAGGTTCGGACAGATGATTCGCAGCGTATCCGTCGCCATGGCTCGCTCCCGCTGATCCGATTGCGTCGACCGACGCTTAAACGCTATCGGCCCCTGAACGGGGCGACTTGATCGAGCGGCATTCAGAACGGCCAGACCCGCGGAATAATCGCCAGCGCCACCAGCGCAATGAGGAAGTTCAACGGCAATCCGATCTTCACGTAGTCGGTGAAGCGATAACCGCCCGGGCCATACACCATCAGGTTGGTCTGGTAACCAATGGGCGTGGAGAATTCGGCACTGGCGGCGATCATGATGGCAATCGCGTACGGCATGATGTCCGCGCCGATGCCGTGGGCGGCACTGGCGGCGATGGGGAAAATGAGCACGGCCGCGGCGTTGTTCGTCATGAACGCCGTCGCCCCCATGGTGATCAGATAAATCGTCGCCAACAGCGCGTAAGGCGAATCGCCCGCCAATCGGATCAGCCCGCCGGCGATGGTAGCGGCCGCGCCGGAGACCTCCAGCGCCTTGCCGATGCCGATCGCCGATGCGATGACCAGCAGCAGCGACCAGTCGATCGACCGCCGCGCCGCCGAGGCTGTGCAGCACCGCAGGAGAATCATGAGTAGCGCCGCCACCAGCGCCGCTTTGAGCATGCTGATCCAGCCGGCCCCCACCGTCACCACCAGCAAAATCAGCACCATCAATGCGAAGGGCGAATACTCCCGCCGCAGCGGACGGGAATTTTCAATGCGCGACACCAGATAAAAGTCGCGGCTGTTGCGCTGCTGGTCGACAAAACTCGGCGATGCCTGCAGCAGCAGCGTATCGCCCACACGCAGGCGAATATCACCGATCTTGCCCGACAGTCGCTGCCCGTTGCGTGCCACAGCAATCACCACCGCGCCGTAGCGCGTGCGGAACCGCCCTTCCCGAATCGTCCGCCCTACCACAGGGCACGTGTCCGATACCACCGCTTCGATCAGTTCGCGGTGCGTGCTCGGCGCATCGAGCTTCGACACCTGATTCGTTGCGGGCGACAACCCACGCGTCTTTTGCAGATCGACCACCGAGTCCACCACTCCGACGAACACCAGACGATCGTTCGCCTGCAGCACTTCGGTGGGCCCCACTGCCGGAATGGCGCGGCCGTCACGTTCGATCTCGGCAAGGTAAACGCCCGGCAGGTTGCGCAGCCCCGCCGCCTCGATGGTTTTGCCCACCAACGGGCTGGTGCGATCGACCATCATCTCCACGCTGTACTCGCGCGGATCGGTCGACTCGCTGATGGGAGGCGTCCGATCGGGCAACAGCTTCGGGCCAAGCAACCACAGATACGTCAGCCCCACGACCGCCGCGGGAACGCCCACCCAGACCAGGTCGAAGATGGCGAGTCCCGGATGGCGCATCGAATCGATGAGCATGCCGTTCACCACGAGGTTCGTGCTCGTGCCGATCAGCGTGCAGGTGCCGCCGAGGATGGTCGCATAGCTCAAGGGGATGAGCAGCTTGGATGCGGGCATGCGCGACTTTTTCGCCCAGTCGTTGACCAGAGGCATCATCATCGCGACGATCGGCGTGTTGTTGAGGAAGGCGCTGCCGATCGCTGAGGGGAGCATCAGACGCAACTGCGCGCCGCGCAGCGAGGTGGGGCGCCCCAGCAGAAACCCGCCGATCACACTGATCGCACCGGTTTCCTGCAGGCCGGCGACCACCACGAACAGCACGCCGACCGTGATCATGCCTTCGTTGGCGAACCCCGCCAGCGCCTCGGGCACCGTCAGCACCCCCATCCGCCAACTGTCCCAGTCGGTGAAACCGCTCTGCGGGGGCACGGGCGTCACCAGCAGCAGCGTCAGCCCGCCCACGAGAATCACGTCCGCCGGCCGACGCGTGAAAATCAGCATCGACAGCACCACCGCCAGCACCGCCAACGTGATCCAGCCCTGCGGCGCGAGCGCGGCAATCGACATCATGGTCAAGACGTCACCCATCGTTGCTCAATATATCGGTCGGGGAGGCGGGCTGCGGCGAGCGGCGGGGCGAGGCGGTTTTTCCACCACACGCTGCCGCGCAGTACACCGCAATCGAGCCACATCATCCGCGCGTGGCTTTGCGGCCCACGCACGGTTGGCTCGACCCGGTTGAAGTTGAGGTTATCTGACCGTCTGAACGTGCGGCTGATCCACCGGGCGGGTTCCCTCCTGCGGATGCACCCGTTCGTTGCGCGAACGCATCCGCTGCTCCGTCTTTCGGATCGCCGTTTTCAGACGCGACGCCCCGAACGCATGCTCCAGCACCTCGTCCACCTGTTCGACGAAGATGAACTCGCACTTCTGCTTCACGATCGGGTGGACATCCTCGAGGTCGCGTTCGTTGAGCTTGGGCAGGATGATCGTCTTGACGCCGATGCGCGCCGCCGCCAACGCCTTTTCGGCGATGCCTCCCACGGGCAGGACGCGGCCGCGAAGCGTGATCTCCCCGGTCATCGCCACCGCCGGCTTGATCGGCAGATCGAGCAGCAGCGATGCGATCGCACTGTACATCGCCACGCCGGCACTGGGGCCATCCTTCGGCACCGCCCCCGCCGGCACGTGAATGTGCAGGTCGCGGTCGGCAAGACTTTCCACATCAAAGGCGAAGTCGGTCGCGCGCGTCTTGAAAAGCGACAGCGCCGCCGACGCCGACTCCTTCATCACATCGCCGATCTGACCGGTGAGCGTCACGTTGCCCTTGCCGGGAAACGCGGTCGCTTCGATGAAGAGCACCTCGCCGCCGTAAGGTGTGTAGGCGAGCCCCATGACGACACCCGGCACCTTGGTGCGCGCCAGTTCCTCGCGCACATACCGCTCCGCCCCCAAGAGCTTACGCACCACATCGGGGTCCACCGTCGTCTTTTTACCGTTGCGTCGGCTGCTCGCCGCCACTTGCGCCGCCACGCCCCGACACACCGTGCCGATCTGCCGTTCCAGTTCACGAACGCCAGCCTCGCGCGTGTAGTCGTTGATCACCTTCTTCAGCGCAGCCGTCGTCCACGAACACTGCTGACGCGTCAGCCCGTTTTCCTTGAGCTGTCGCGGCACCAGGTAACGCTTGGCGATCTCCAGCTTGTCGAAATCGGTGTACCCCGGTATCTCGATCACCTCCATGCGATCCTGAAGCGCCGCAGGCACCGTGCCCATGTAGTTCGCCGTCGCGATGAACAGCACCTGCGACAAGTCGAACGGCACATCCAGATACCGATCCATGAACGCGTTGTTCTGCCGTGGGTCGAGCACTTCAAGCAGCGCACTGGCAGGGTCGCCGCGGACGTCCGAGCCCAGCTTGTCCACCTCGTCAAGCATCATGATCGGGTTCTTCGTCCCCGCCCGGCGGATCTCCTGAATGATCCGCCCCGGCATCGCGCCGATGTACGTCCGCCGATGCCCCCGCACCTCCGCCTCATCGCGAATCCCACCCAGGCTCATCCGCACAAACTTGCGCCCCAGCGCATCCGCCACCGACTGCCCCAGACTCGTCTTGCCCACGCCCGGCGGACCCACCAGACACAGAATCGGCCCGCGCCCCTGCGGGTTCAGCTTCAGCACCGCCAGGTACTCGATCAGCCGACGCTTCACCTTGTCCAGATCGTGGTGATCCCGGTCCAGAATCTTTCGCGCACGCTCCAGATCAAGGTGATCCTCGCTGCTCTTTTGCCACGGCAACTCCGACAGCAGCTCCAGGTACGACAGAATCATCGAATACTCCGGACTTGCCGGGGGAATCGATTCCAGTCGTCGTAAATCGCGCTGCGCCTCAGCCATCACCTGTTCGGGCGGCTGCGCCTCCTCCAGCTTCTGACGCAGGTTCTCGATCACCTCCGTCGCGCCGGTGTCATCCTCGCCCAGTTCGCGTTGAATCGCCTTCAACTGTTCGCGCAGATAAAACTTCCGCTGCGTGTCGCTGATCGATGACTGCACATCCTGCTGAATCTTGTGCTGAAGCTGCAGAATCTGCAGTTGTTTGGACACGTGCTCGTGCACCAGCCGCAACCGCTTGGCAACGTCCAACTCCTCCAGCAGGTCCTGCTTCTGTTCCACATCCAGATCGAGATTGGCCGCGAGGAAGTCCGCCAGGTTCGACGGGTCATCGATGTTCATCAGCACCGTCAGCGCCTGCTCCGGCGCGTTGGGCGACAGCTCGATCAACTCCCGCGCCTGCTCCTTGATCTGCGCCACCCGCGCCTGGAAGTCAGGCCCCTTCCCGCCCGGAACCTCCTCGATGCGCGTGACATTGGCACGCATGAACGGCTTCGTCGCCGTGTACTTGTCAATGCGGATCCGCTCCAGCCCGTGCACGATGATCGACACCGTCTCGTCCGGCTGGCGGATCAGCTTCAGCACCATCACCGCCACACCCACGTCGTACATCGCTTCGGGCGTCGGATCCTCCTGGTCCGTGTCGCGCTGCGTTACCAACGCAATAATCTTCGACTTCGAAAGCGACTCATCCAGCAGCCGACGGCTCGACGGCCTGCCCACCCCCAACGGCATGATCGTCCCCGGATACATCACCGTGCCACGGATCGGAAGCACCGGCAGCGTCGACGGAATCGCCGTCCTGCCCGGGTGCAACTCCACCTGCCCCGACGGCAGCGCCCCCGAAGGCCCCGACGATGACACGCCATTCGAATCACCATGCGCCTCAGCGGGTTCCGACCCCCGAGGACGTCTGTTTTTCAACTTCTTCGCCACGAATCCGTTCTCCTTAGCGGTCCCTCAAACATGCTCTCGTCCGCCCGATTCCCCCGCCTCACGCCGGCTCACGCAACGGCAAACGAATCCACAACAAGCCATCCTCATACGCGCTCGTCACCCGCGGCCGATCCACGTTGTCCGGCAGCGGAATCTCTCTGCTGAAAGGCCCGTGGTCGATCTCCATCGCCAGAATCTGCATCGCCTCCGCTTCCTGACGCGGCTCCGGGGCCGTGCGATACCCCCGAATGATCAGCCGATTCGACTCCAGCGACACGTCGATCGCCTTGCGGTCCAGCCCCGCCAGGTCGACGCACACATCCAACTGCCGCGCCCGACGGTAGATATTCACCAAAGGCGACCAGCAGCGACTGGTCGAAAAATCCCCCATGTGCTGCTTCCACACACGAATCACCGTGCGCTGAACAGTCCCACGGAACGTCCCAAAATCATCTCGCGTCGCAGTACGGCTCATCACACCATCCCCGTTGGTCAGAACACCCAAAACGTTATCATAGCCACCCCCCGCCCAACGCACACCCCATTCAACCCCAGTCGCGCAAAGGGCGAGTGCACCAGAGCCGGGGGACGAACAGGCTCACCGACGCAGGTCGGCCCGGACATTGAGCAAGCGGTGCGTCACTCAGCGAAGTTGGTGCGATGAATCAGACAGCCCCGTTTATCGAATACTCGCTTGGGTCGGTTCATGGCTGCCATTCCCCGACCCCCGTGGGCCCGGATATTGAACGGCAATGGAAGCTCCTGCTCAAAACCGGCTCATGGACGCAGTACCTTGCCGCCGCCGGCATGTTGGTCGGAGCGCTCGCCAATAAACGCGGATTCGGTGCGTGGTCAGTTGCGACCGGCGAATTGATCTGGTCTG
>CAZEFM010000086.1:0-16762 GCA_964511575.1 uncultured Phycisphaeraceae bacterium
AGCTCGGCGATGGCCGTCGCGATCGGACCGGCCGGGCGGTCAGCCGGAATGAGCGTTCCCCGGACCAGGTCCGCCAGATCAAGGCCTCGCTGCTCGAGTTCGGCTGGACCAATGCCGTGCTGGCCGACGCCGAGGGCATCATTGCCGGTCACGGCCGCGTGCTGGCCGGTGCGCTCGACGGGCGAGGTGATGGGGATCGACGACAACTTCGCCATTGCGTTCGCCAAGAGCCAGATGGCCGCCAACACCTCGTTGCCGACGGAAGGCAAGGTGTTCATCTCGATGCGTGACAGCGAGAAGGCGGCGATCGTGGAACCGGTGCGGCGTCTGCTGGAGATGGGTTTTGAAATTTATACCACCGGCGGCACGCACGATTACCTGACGCAGGCGGGGATCGCCACCATTCGTCTGAACAAGATCAGCGAGGGCCGACCCAACTGCATCGACATGATCAAAAACCGCGAGATCGCGCTGATCATGAACACGCCGACACGCAAGGGCCTCAAGAGCGATGAAGGGCGGCTGCGTGCCACGGCCCTGCGCTTCAACGTGCCGATGATCACGACGGTGACGGGCGCGGCCGCGGCGGTGCAGGCGATCGCCGCGCTGCGCAGCGACGCATGGAACGTCCGGACCCTGCAGGAATACTTTCAGCAGGCGGAACAAACCGTCGGGTGAGGGGGATCAATAATCAATAAGCAGTGACCAATTGGCATTTGTCCATTGGCGACGCCGATGGCACGGAAGGGGCGTTTGCTCTTCAACTGCTGATTGCAAATGGATTATTGCTTACTGGTTATTCTCTTCTCGGCTGGCGCATGCGCGCAGATACTTTGCGACCGTCTCCTTCAATCCGTATTCCAGCGCATCGGCGATGAGGGCGTGGCCGATGGAGACTTCCAGCACGTTGGGCACGCGCTCCAGGAAGAAGGGCAGGTTGGCGAGGTTCAGGTCGTGGCCGGCGTTGACGCCCATGCCGGCGGCTTCGGCGGCGGCGGCGGCTTCGGCGTAACGCTCCACCTCCTCAAACCGCTGCTCGGCAAACGCTGTGGCGTACGGCTCGGTGTACAGCTCCACACGATCCGCGCCCAACTCGGCGGCGGTGTCCATCAGGTGCGCTTTGGGATCCATGAACAGGCTCACGCGGCAGCCCAGATCGCGCAGCTCCGCGATGATCGGCACGAGCCGCTCACGCTCGGCCAGCACGTCCCAGCCCTGATTGCTCGTGGCGGCGTCGGGAGTGTCGGGAACCAGCGTGCACTGCGTCGGCCGCACGTTGCGCACGTGGTCCATGTATTCGCCGAAGAAGGGATTGCCTTCGATGTTGAACTCCACGCGGGGGTATTGCGTGAGCAGTTGCGCCAGATCGGTGACATCGTGGGCGCGGATGTGCCGTTCATCGGGGCGGGGGTGAATCGTGATGCCGTGCGCGCCGGCATCGAGGCACAGGCGTGCGGCATGGGTGACGCTGGGAATATCCAGCGGCCGAGTGTTGCGCAGCGTTGCCACCTTGTTGACGTTGACGGATAGCTTGGTCATGCGACGAATTATAGCGACGCCACGGATGGACACAGAGCCGCAGGTCAGACGTGTTACAACGGAATGACCCGATGAGCAGGATGGATGACGTTCGCAGGCGTTCGTTCATGATGAGTCGGTGAACATGCCCGCGATCAACGTGTTCCGCACCTCGATATCTACATCATCATCCAGTCGATCCTGTTCATCCTGTCGCAGACAACACGTCCCATCTGCAGTTGTCCATCCGTGGCTCGCGCTCGACACCGGATCAATTCGGCATCAGATCGGCTGCGACACTTCGCGGACGACCTCGGCGACTTCGTGTTCTGGTGCTTCGCGGCAGATGTCCGCCTGGGCGATGATGCCGATGAGTCGGCCGTCATCGTCGCAGACGGGGACGCGTCGCACCTGGTTGTCTTCCATGACGCGGATGCATTCCTCGAGGGTGTCGGTGGGTCGCACGGTGGCAACGGGGCGCGACATGATGTCGCCCGCGGTGAGTTCCAGCGGGTTTTCGCCGCGTGCCACGGTGCGGATGGTGATGTCGCGATCGGTGACGACGCCGACGGGTCGCAGGTTCTGCTGGTTTTCCACGACGGGGATTTCGCCGCAGTCGTATTCGACCATCAGTTGGGCGACTTCCTGCAGCGAGGTGTCGATGGTGCAACAGGCGGGGTTGCTCGTCATGATTTCGCGCACTTGCATGGTGTGTCTCCTTTGGTGAGGGCGGGCATCACGCATGACCCGCGATGTGTGGAAACGAGCAACGATCGTGCCGGGAAAGGCGGAAATTCAACTGATGGGGTCGCCGCGCGAATTGAGTTGAAACGGTTGTCCGCATTCGGGGCATTCGCGTCGATCACCGAGGTGATAGAGGTCGTAGCCGCATCTTCGGCAGCGGCCGACCCACGTCGTCGCCTGACTGGCGCACATGAGCAGCCAGACTGTCAGCACAATTGGTACAACAGTGAACGATGCGAAGATCATCAGCGTCAGCCATTCCACCATGTCGGATCGTAGCGCCGGGACACGGCGAACGAACGTCAGGAAGTGAGCGACTCGGGGATAGGGGAATGGGATATAAGCAGCGTCAGGCATCACCGTTCAGCCCCTTATCGGCGTGCCTTCTGTTTTTCACTCGCGGCTTGTCGTGGCGGCGGGCAGATGGGTGATCGCGCCGGCATCGGTGCGAACGATGAGGCCTTCGTGCGGGTCCAGGTCGATGACCTGCCCGCGAATGACGCGGCCGTTGTTGCGCAGCTCGACCCGTTGCGACAGCATGGCACAGCGTTGCCGCCATTCGCTGAGGAGCGACTGATCCGATTCGCGTTCTGCGATATCGAGTGCCGCCAACACATGCGTCAACACGCGCAGACGGTCCACGTGCGCGCCGGCCATGTGGAGGCTGATGACATCGCGGCCGGTGCGCTGCAGCTCCGCGGGAATCTGCGACGCATCGAGCGTGACGTTGATGCCGATGCCGGTGATTGCGGCGTGAACGGCTTGGCCGTCGATCTGTGCCTGATGCGCTTCGACGAGAATGCCGGCGAGCTTGCGGTTGTCGATGAGCAGATCGTTGGGCCATTTGATCTGCACGCGCACGGCGTTGCGACACGCTGCTTCGATGCCACGCGCCACGCCGACGGCGGCGATGAGGGTGAGGTGATCCACGCCGGGGGGCGGGGTGCCGGTGTTGTTGCGACGCGGCACAAGGGTGACGCGGCTGAAGAGCGCCGCCGTGCCGGGAGGGGCGAGCCATCGTCGGCCGAGGCGTCCGCGACCGGCTGATTGAGCATCGGCGATGGCGACGCAGCCGTGGGCGGACCAGCCGCGCGAGGCGATCATGCGTCGGGCGACTTCCTGTGTGCTGGCGGTTTGGCGATAGACCTCGACGCTGCGCCCGGGCCGCTGATGTTCGAGCAGGTCGGCCCAGACGCCCAACCCCGCCTCGCGCAGCTGCACGCCGTGTTGCGGGTGATTGTCGATGCGACACCCCGCCTGTTGCAGCGTTTGCAGTGCCTGTCGCACCGCTGCGGGGCTTTGGTCGCGCGAGGTAAGGCGCAGCCGATCAAACGCGATCGGGCCTTCAGCTTCGAGCAACTGGTTGAGCAGGGTGCAGTCGATGGTCACGCGAAAGCGTCCGGTTCAAGGCGTGATGTCGAGTCCCAGATCAAGCGCGGGCGCGGAGTGGGTGAGCGCGCCGATGGCGATGCGGTCGACGCCTGTTTCGGCGATCTGTCGCACGGTGTCGAGCGTCACGCCGCCGCTGGATTCAAGTTGAACGTGTGGCGCGATGCGGTCGCGCAGCGCGATCGCCTGCCGCAGCGCATCAACCCCCATGTTGTCGAGCAGGGCGATGTCGATGCCGCAGGGAAGCACGCGTTCGAGCTGATCGAGCCGATCCACTTCAACTTCGATGAAGGCGGGCGCGGGTCGTCGGCTGCGGGCGCGCTGCACGAGTTCGGTGATGGCGTTGGGCAGTTGCTGAGTGCTCAGGTGGGCGATGTGGTTGTCCTTGACGAGCACGGCATCGTAAAGGCCGATGCGATGCGCCGCGCCGCCGCCGCACACCACGGCATACTTCGCCAGGCCGCGTAACCCCGGAATGGTTTTGCGTGTGTCGTAAATGCGGGCGCGCGTGCCTTCGACGGCGGCGACGTAGCGAGCCGTGAGCGAAGCGATGCCCGACAGGTGCGTGACGAAGTTGAGCGCCACACGCTCCAGCGCGAGGATCGAGCGCAGCGCGCCGGTGAATCGCGCGACGACATCGCCTCGTGCAAGCGTCGCGCCATCATCGACAAGCACATCCACGCGCACCGCGGGATCGTATGCGTCGGCAATCATCGTCAGCAGTGCCGCGCCGGCGAGCCGCCCCGGTTGCCGGGCCCGCATCTCCGCGGTGGCGGTGGCGTCGGCGGGAACGAGCAGTTCGCTCGTGACGTCCACGCCAGCGTCGCCCACGTCCTCGCGGCGGGCGGCGGCGATCAGGGCCTGCAGGTCGGCCACGGCAACGTAATCATTCAACGCGGGCGCAGTCATGCCGCGAATTATAGAGCTTTGACCACCACCGCACGATAACGGCGGGGCGACAGCTCGATGAAACGCATCGCATCGCCCGGCTGAAGATCGTGCGCGCGGTACACCTCGCGCCAACCGCGCCATCGCAACATGTTGCCCACGAGGTCCGTTGCGATCGTGCCGCCATCGGGCAGCAGCAGTTCGATCGGTTCGCCCGCCTGCGTCGCCGTCGCGCCGCCGTAGCACGGCTGGGGAAAAGCGTGCACCTTGCGCGGGATGCGCAGGTAGCCGTTGCGAATCGCGCCATCGGTGAGGGGCACGTCGAACACCGCCGGTCCCGCCGTGTCGGGCAGCACGAACCATGCGAGGCCGCGCGACGGTGCCATGCGCGGCCCCACATCCATCGCCTGCACCTCGCGCAGCAGCACAAACGTGGCGTAGCGGCTGTCGCGCTTCCACTGCCAGTAGTCCGCATCGCCGCAGACACGATCGTTGAAGCGGTTCCTGAACTTCTCGACGTCAACCGGGGTCAGCCGGTCGTAGCACACCACCTTGTCCGCCACCGCCGTTGCCATGTAAGGCCCGCTCGATGCCTTGAAATAGATGCGCTCGCCCGGTTCGATCGCGCGGTAGGGGGCACGTGCTGTTCGTGTGAGTCTGCTTTCGATGGTCTTTCGCCCCTCCAGAATCAGGCGGATGTACCGCTTGAGCAGGATGGCGACGTGGATCGACATGCCGCGCATCATAACAACTGCGCATCGCTCACGATGGCGGTGTGTGCATCATCGTTTGTGCAACGTCACGGCCGTGCGGGTCACCTCCACCATCACCCCGGCGCTCAACGCAAAGCAGCGCGTGCCACCCTGATGGTCGGACACCGCGCGGGCGATCGGCTCGATCGCACTGGCGCCGAGCTGGTCCGGCCGCGCCCCCGCCTCCAGCGCGATCATCCGCAGCAGCTCCACCAGCACCACCGGCGACAACATCCGTGCCGCCTGGCGGTCCAGCCGCCACATCCCTTCTCGCTGCTGCACCATCGTCTCGCGGGATTGCCGTGCCGTCGTTTCCAGCAGATGCGCGACCCCGCGCAAATGATCGGCCGTCTGCGTCGCCCGACGGGCCGCCGAGGGATACAACGCGTGCAGCACCGGCAACACCTCGTGCCGCAACCGCGCCCGGCTGCGCGTCACATCGGCGTTGGTGTGATCCTCACGCCACGGCTGGTTCAGATCGCTCAGAAATGAAACAACAGCCGCACGGTCGTGCAGCAGCATCGGTCGCACGAGGTGGCGGGGCGGTTGCGTGCCATCGTTGCCATGGGGTGTTGCAAGTCGTCGTCGCCATGCCATGCCCGCCAGCCCGCGTACCGCTGAGCCGCGCAGCAAGCGCATGAGCATGGTTTCCAGTTGATCATCGCCGTGGTGCGCGGTGGCGATGATGGGGCAGTCCGCCTGCTGCGCCAGATCGAACAGGGCGGCGTAGCGGGCACGGCGGGCGTTGGCTTCGACGTTGCCGCGTGCCGTGAGTGACAACGCATCCAGGTCAGCGCGCACGCAGGGCAGCCCCAGCGATTCCGCCAGCGCCGCCACAAACGCCGCATCGCCTTCCGCCGCTTCATCCGTATCGCGCAGGTGGTGCTGCACGTGGGCAACGGTGAGTTGCAACGCCCAGCCGCGACGCGGTGCGATCGCCGCCAACCCGCGCAGCAGCGCTACGGAATCCGCGCCGCCGCTCACCGCCACCAGCACGCGCGATCCGGTCGCGACATCGCATCGCTGGCGCAGCGACCGCGCCAACACTTTGACGAATGGGTGATGCTGGGGCATCATGGGCCTGTCGCTCATGCGCTGATGATAGCTGCTCCGATCCGACGGCACGACACGTTGCACCATGTTCCAGTACCTTCAATCCAACGGTTCGCTTCTGCTGGTGGCGGGCGTGATCCTGATCACGATGTCGATGATGATGCATCTGGCCAAGCGACGTCGCACCCAACAGCCCATCGAACGCCTCACCGCCGCCGAACGCACCGAACGACTGAAGCAGCAGCGGGGGATGCGCGGCGATCTGGAAGAACTCATGGTGGAAATCGAGCAGATGTCCAAACGGCTGGCGGCGCAGCTCGACGCCAAGACGATCCACCTGGAGCGGTTGATCGCGGAAGCGGATCGGCGGATCGCGCAGTTGAATGCCCTCGCCGGAGCAAGCGCCTCGCCGCCTGATGAGATGTTCCCCGCCGCACGCACCGAGCCCACCTCAGCCGCACCCGTCGACGAACCCACGTCCGCTGCGCCGCCGCAGGAACCGGAAGACCGCACCACCGCCAGTGTTTACCACCTGGCGGACCAGGGCATGGACCCGGTTGCGATCGCCCGCGAACTCAACGAGCACGTGGGCAAGATCGAGTTGATCCTGGCGCTTCGCAAAGCGTGAGGCAGCCCGTGCGGTCGCGGCGAAACCCGTTGCGCGGCCAACCCGCTATAATCCCACCCGACAACGATCCGCCCTTGCCGATGTGTCGGTGCGGGCCTGCCCCGAGGAAGATTGCGCCATGCTCATTCAAGGCACCATCACCGCCATGATCACCCCGTTCGCCCGAGGTCAGGTCGATTTCGACCGCCTCCGCGCTAACGCCGCCTTCCAGATCGAGGCGGGGATTGACGGCCTCGTGCCGGTGGGGACGACCGGCGAAAGCCCCACGCTCAGCCACGAGGAGCACAAGCGGGTGGTGGAGACGGTGGTCGACGCCGCTGCCGGCCGGGTCAAGGTGATCGCCGGCACGGGTTCCAATTCCACCAGCGAGGCGCTGGACTTCACCCGCCACGCCAAGAGCGTCGGCGCCGATGCCGCCCTCGTGGTCAATCCCTACTACAACAAGCCCACGCAGGAGGGCCTTTACCGCCACTTCATGACGCTGGCGGATGAGGTCGGCCTGCCCATCGTGCTCTACAACATTCCCGGTCGCACCGGCGTGACGATGTCGCCCCAGACCGTCGCCCGACTGGCGGAACACCCCGCCATCATCGCGGTGAAGGAAGCGACCGGCTCGCTCGATATGGCTTCGGAAATTCTCAGCCTCACCGACCGCAACACGTTTTCCGTGGTGTCGGGCGACGATTCGCTGACGCTGCCCATCGTCAGTGTGGGTGGCAGAGGTGTGATCAGCGTGCTGTCCAACATCATCCCCGACCGGGTCAAGGCGATGGTCGATGCCGCGCTCGCCGGCCGATTCGATGAAGCCCGCGATCAGCACCTGACGCTTTTCCCGCTCTTCAAGGCGATGTTCATCGAAACCAACCCGATTCCGCTCAAGACGGCCATGCGCCTCATGGGGCAGGACACGGGCGAACTGCGCCTTCCCCTGTGCGATATGAGCGACGCCAACCGCGCCGCCCTCGAAACGGTCCTCCGCAACCACAATCTGCTCAATCAACCCGCGACAGCGTGAACGCTGCGCACAATCGAAGATCGAAATCCGAATGACGAAAGAATGTTCGACGTTCGGATGAAGATGCTTCGCGAATGAGCATCCATCATTGACCGGCGCACGCCCCTGCTCTTGGGAGCGGGGCGGTCGTGGTATAATGGTGTGAGTTGATATCGGGGAATGGCTTCGTGAAGCAACGCGTCAACCATAATCTGGAGTACGATGACCAGGCTGTCGCCGCATTCTGCAGGCGTTGGAAAGTGGTCGAGTTGTCGCTTTTCGGTTCCGTGCTTCGCGATGATTTCAACCACGACAGCGACGTCGATGTGCTGGTGACATTTGCTCCCGATGCGCCGTGGTCGTATTGGGACTGGGGTGCGATGACGGAGGAACTGGAGGCGATCTTCGGTCGCCGCGTCGACCTGGTGGAGCTTCGCTCTCTGGTCAACCCGTATCGGTTGGATCACATTCTCAACCACCGACGAATCATTCACCAGGATGCGGCCTGAAGAGGGGGATCAAGCACGCTTGTGGGACATCATTCAGTGGGGCGACCGACTGGAACGGTTGCTCGCGGGTGTCACGTGGGATGCCTACGTTGAAAACGAAGAGAAGCAGATTGCCGTTGAACGGTGCATCGAAGTGATTGGTGAGGCGGCTCGCCACCTCTCGCCGACGTTCAAAGAGCGACACCACGATCTGCCGTGGCGAGCCATTGTCCAACAGCGGAACGTGATCGCACATGGCTATTTCTTCCTTCAGCACGACCGACTCTGGCGTGTCGCGGTGGAGGAAGTGCCGCGTCTCGTTGATCTGCTGAGGCCGCTGCTTGATGCCATGCCCGGCCCGGGGGAGGCATCGGACGCGACGTAAGACGGCTGCCGTGAGCAGCGTTGTGGCGACGTTACGCCGCGACGGTGCTCTGGCGGTCGGTGACCTCGCTGGGGCTGGTGTCGGTGTTGGATGCGGCGACTTCGGCGAAGGCGTCTTCCCATTTCAGGAATGCTTCCACGATCGTCGGGTCGAACTGGCTGCCGCTCAGGTCGAGGATGATCTGCCGGGCCTTGTCGTGCGGCATGCGCTGTTTGTAGGAACGCTCGCTGGTCAGGGCGTCGTACACATCCGCCAGCGCGACGATGCGGCCGGCCAGCGAAATCGCCTCGCCACGCAGTCCGAAGGGATAGCCCTTGCCGTCCCACCGTTCGTGGTGGTGGTAGGCGATGTCGCAGGCGGTGGCGAGGAAGTCGTCGCTGCCCAGCCGTTTTTGAATGGCTTCGAGGCACTGCCCGCCGATGATCGTGTGGCGGTGCATTTCGCGTCGCTCGGGCGGGTCGAGCGGCCCGCGTTTGAGCAGCACGGCATCGCCGATGCCGACCTTGCCGATGTCGTGCAGCGTCGACGCCTCGGCGATCACTTTGGCGCGGTCGGGGTCGAGCAGCCCCTGATGCACCAGTTCGCTTGCCAAAATGCGGGTGTACTGGAAGACGCGGTCCAGGTGTTCGCCCGTGCCGTGGTCACGTGACTCGGCGAGCTTCGCCAGGCCGAAGATGACGGCGTCGCGCGTGCGGGTCAGGGCGATGCTGCGCTGGGTGAGCAGTTGTTCGAGCGAGCGGTTGACCGATTCCAGGCGTGCTTCGTACCGCCGGGCGATGATGTGCGTGAGCACGCCGGTGGTCGCCACGAGCACCGCGGCGGCGGCGAAGCTGAGGTAACGCATCATCTGCACCAGCGACAGGTCCGTCGCCTGCGTCGGATCGAGCAGGGCGGTTTGCAGACGATCGCTCAGCCAGTTCACGGCCACGACAATGCCGATCAACTCGCTGGCGCAGATGAGAATGACAAGTGTCCAACGTTCCTTGTGACGCATGAGCCGGCTTCCCGGACCGCCGCTCGTCGATGTCGTCGGGCAGTCATGGCCCGGACGGCGGGGGTCTTGGTCCGGCATCGGAGCAACGTGAGCGGCGGTTGAGACAACAGCGTGCAAGCGGGCAGGCGTGGGGCGGATTGTGACGGATGTAACAGACGTGCCGTATGCGACCGGGGCGGGCGGGCCCTAGAATAAAGGATGCGTGGCGGAGGTGACCGCTCGGCGAAGGGCTTCGTGCCGGGTCGCCGGGAGGAAAGTCCGAACACGGCAGGACACGGTGGTGGGTAACGCCCACCCGCCGATCCGGCGACGGATCGGCGCGGGAAAGCGCCACAGAAAACATACCGCCGATGTCTCCGAAACTTGTTTCGGCGGCAGGTAAGGGTGAAAAGGTGCGGTAAGAGCGCACCGCTGATCTGGCGACAGGTCAGGCATGGCAAGCCCCACCGCGTGCAAGGCCAAGCAGCGGCGCTCCCCCCGGGGACGGACTGGTCCGGTCCGCTCGCAAAGAGACGCCGCGGGTAGGCTGCTGGAGCGTGTCGGCAACGGCACGCCAAGAGAAATGGTCACCACCCGCCAACGCGGGAACAAAATTCGGCTTACCCGCCACGCACCACAACCCGCTCCCCCCGAGCGGGTTGTTGTTATTTGGAGCACTCCCCCTTTCGAAGCCCACGCACGTGGCGGGTGCGGGCAAGTCGCTCGACCCCCTTGCCACACCCCCACCCCTCCGCGCACAATAATCCCTCATGACACGGGGAACATTGCTCAAAGTCGCGGCCGTACTCAGCTCCGTCACCCTTATGGCCGCGTATGTCGGCTACAGCGGAGGCTGGTTCGCCAGTACCGAGCACCAGGCAGCAGTGGCTGCGCCGGTCTCGGCGAATGAGCAACAGGATGTGCCGGCCGCATCGTCCGAATCAACCCCGCCTGCTCACCAGTTCCTCCCCGGATCCAAGAGGGGCACGGTTTCGCCGCCGTCGCTCGAGGAGCTTGAACGGTGGCATGCCTCGGAGTTGAAGCGGAAGCAGCAGCAGGCCGAATCGGACGATCCAACCAACCCCACGCCGGTGTTTCCCGGTTCCAAGTCGATGCTGTTCGATCCGAAAATACAATTATCGACGCCCGAGAGGCAGTTCGTCGAACCGCCCGTCAAGGAGCCGGCCGTGCCTGAAATCGCGTCGGATGAACCATGACGATGCACGCGCTGCTATTGTCGTGCGGGGCTGGATTCATCTTCCTCATGCTTCTGTTCCGTCCGCTGGAACTCGCCTTTCCCGCCAAACGCGGGCAGCGTTTCTTCCGGCCTGACTGGTGGATCGACCTTTGCTTTTTCCTGGGCCAGTACCTCATCTGGAGCGGGATCGTCCTGTGGCTGCTGTCGCGTTTCGGTGGGGCGGTGAACGGGTTCGTCCCCGCAGAGTTCCGTGTCGCGGTGGCGGCGCAACCGTGGTGGCTGCAGGCGGTCGAGGTGGTGCTGCTCAGCGACCTGTGCGTCTATTGGGGGCATCGTCTGCAGCACCGCGTTCCGATCCTCTGGCGGTTTCACGCAATCCACCACAGTGCTGAGCATCTGGATTGGCTTGCCGCGCACCGCGAACACCCCGTCGACACGATCTACACCATGTCGCTCATCAACCTGCCGGTGTTTGTGCTGGGCTTTCCAGTGGAAACGTTGGCGGGGCTTGTCGCCTTTCGCGGCATGTGGGCGATCTACATCCATTCCAATGTGCGGTTGCCGACCGGGCCGTTGCGCGTCCTTTTCGGCGCGCCGGAGTTGCACCACTGGCACCATCACCGCGACCGGGATGCGGGCAACTACGCCAACATCTCGCCGCTCATGGATGTGATCTTCGGCACCTACCGCTGCCCCGACCATGAGCCCGAGGCGCTGGGCGTCGAGGAACCCATCGCCCGACGCGGCTACCTCGGCCAACTGCTTTATCCGTTCCAGCGCCACACGCCGACGACTGAACCCGCACACGAGTCGCAAGGGCAACCCATCGCCGAGGCAGCGGTGGGGGGTGATGGCTCGTGACGGCCGGGAATTTTGCGGCACGTCCGCCGTGGTCCCGCCGAGTTACTATAATCCCCCGCCATGACCACCAACGATCAGCCGCGCCCCGCCAACTCAGCCAACCCACGACCTCTGGCCCGCCTCGCACTTGCCGATGGCAGCGTCTTCCACGGCGTCGCCTTCGGTGACACCCGGCCCCGGGCCGTCGACGGCGAAGTCTGCTTCAACACCTCGCTGTCGGGGTATCAGGAGATCCTCACCGATCCTTCCTACGCCGGCCAGATCGTCACCATGACGTATCCGCTGATCGGCAACTACGGCGTCAATCTCGAAGACCTCGAGTCCACCCGTTGCGGTGTGCGTGGCTTCGTCGTCCGTGAACTGGCGAACGTGGCCAGCAACTACCGGGCAACCCACAAGCTCGAAGACTGGCTCGCCCAGCACGGCGTCGTCGGCATCAGTGGCATCGATACCCGGGCGCTCACCCGAAAGCTCCGCATCGACGGGGCGATGAACGGTGTGCTCTCGACGGAACCCGCCGATGGCCCCAACGCCGTCAGCGATGCCGAACTCGTTGAACGTGCCCAGAACGCCCCCGGCCTGGTCGGACGCAACCTCGTCATGGATGTGACCTGCTCCGGCCCCAGCCAGTGGAGCGAAAACCTCGGCGCATGGTCCCCGGTGCACGGCAAGCCGGCGACGAACGGCGGAAAGACGTACCACGTCGTCGCGCTGGACTGCGGAGCCAAGCTCAACATCCTGCGCAACCTCGTCGACTCCGGCTGCCAGGTTACCGTGCTGCCCTTCAACGCCACCGCCGATGAGATCCTTGCCCTCAAGCCGGATGGCCTGTTCGTGTCCAACGGCCCGGGCGATCCGGCGGCCGTCACGCAGACGGTCCAGACCCTGCGCGACATCCGCGGCAAGCTGCCCACCTTCGGCATCTGCCTCGGTCACCAGTTGCTGGCACTGTCGCTGGGGGCGACCACAAAGAAAATGAAGTTCGGCCACCGCGGCGGCAACCAGCCTGTGCAGAATCTGCACACCGGCAAGGTCGAGATCACCAGCCAGAACCACGGCTTCGCCGTTGACCGTGCCTCGCTGGAAGCGGCAGGGGGGGAGGCCACCCACATCAACCTCAACGACCAGACGCTCGAAGGCTTCCGCCACCCGACCGAGGCGATCTTTGCGGTGCAGTACCACCCCGAGGCCGCCCCGGGGCCACACGATGCCAGCTACCTCTTCGATTGTTTCATGGACATGATGGCGTCCGGCCGCAGCCCCACGGCGGAGCAGATGGACGCTGCCCAGCGTCGCAGGAACCTCGTCGCCGGTGGCGTCTGATCGCCCGCGACAGCCACCCGCGAAAACCTGCCGTTTGTCGCCTCAGGCGCGGCAAAAGCGGCCTCCAAGCGCGAAAAAAAGTTGCTTTTGTGCCGAAAGTTCGCGTGGCTGCCTCGGTGTGTCGTTGGCCATGAAAGCGCGCAACTGTAAATCTTTCATGGTTTTGCCGATAGGGACGACGGGGCGGATCATGAGGAGGGATGGGGATTTGCCGGCCGCACCGATGCGCGAAGATTGCTATTGCGTCGCGCGGGTGCTTGTGATAGGATCGCCGGGTAACTTCACGGCGTCACGGATGTACACCCGAAAGTGGCTCGCCAAATGCTCTGACAGACAGGCGTCGTGGAAGAGAGAGCCCTTCACGTCGCAGAGCACTTGGTGAAGAGAGGATGGAGGCACGCATGTTCACGAAAATGACCGCAGCGGCATGTCTTCTGGGGGTTGCTCTGGGGGTTTCGCCTGCTTCCGCGGCGATCATCGCTGACCTCAACAATCCCAACGAGTCCTACACGATTCAGGAAATCATCGACAACGGCGGGTTGCTCGTGGGCGACAAGCTCTTCGACAGCTTCCGCGTCGTCGGCATCGACACCCAAACGCCCACGCCGCTCGACACCGAGTCGATCAGCATCAAGGGCGTGTTCATCGATGGTCAGTACGGCATCCAGATCAACGGTGGGTGGACCGCCTCCTCGGGCAACACCTCCGCCACCACGATCGGCTACCGCGTCAGCGTGACCGATCCGGTCATGGAAATCAGCAGCGCCACGCTCAAGATGACCAACCCCGGCACCCTGGGGGACGGCACGGCTGGCGCGACCGCCAACCATTACGCCGTCGATCCCACGATCTCCAACTCGCTGTCGCTCGGCGAGCTCGCCACCGGCTACTTCGTCGGTTCGCCGATCGAGTGGACGATCGCGACCGAAACGTTCGAAGAGCACCGTGACTTCCTGTGGGTGGTCACCGGCGTGGTGGTCCAGAGCCAGCAGCTCGGCTCGGCGACGCTCAGCGAAGTCATCCACACCTTCGGCCAGTCCGTGGTGCCCGAGCCCGCCTCCGTGGCGCTGATCGTCGCGGGCGGCATGCTGATGTTCGGCCGCCGCCGACGCTGAACCGCAACCCGGTTCGCAGCCTCAACGAATCCATGAACCCCCGACACCCGTCGGGGGTTTTTCATTGAGTTGGCCACGAAGACGCACCGGAGAACACAAAAGTGGTGAATGTCGGTGCTTAAACGTCGACGACGGTTCTCCCGGGGTGCCGTGTGCGTCTGTTCGATGCCCATGATTGGCCAAGGAATCGGCACAAAAGAACAGTGGTAGGGCAAGGCGGCGGAACGGCCGCTCTGGCGGGGCGACTGTCCCGGCTGTCGTTGCCGGCATTGACCAAGAAAACACGCTTTCGCCCTCGGCGGGATGGCAGGCGAGACGCCTGTCTGCACCGGAGCCGGAGACATGGGCTTGTCCAACTTAGTGTGTTAGGATATAATACGGTATCATTGTCCGGGCATCCCGGTTGTCGTCGCCCCTCACCGTCAAGTGTTCCTCCCGCAGGAAAGCGTTACCATCCACAGCATCACCCGCCCCAATCCGCGCCCATTCGCGCCCATTCGCGCCCATTCGCGCCCATTCGCGCTCGTCCTGCATCCGTGCCATCCGTGGTCAAAAAAACCACTCTCCCGCCGGAACCATGTCGTATTTGTCGTGTTTGTCGTGGGGGTGACATCGCGAAAAAACGTTCGAAACAATGAACAGGAATCGTTTTATGAGAAATGTCGTGGAGTTGGCCCCGGGGGGGGTGACATGCCTGCCGGGATGAAAATCGGCGGCGGTTTTGCCGCTTGGCTCGACAACGCGGTGAAACTGAATTTAATTGAGTACCCCAAAACGCTCACAGGGCCGGCGCAAACCCGACGCCGGGGCGTGGGACGATGAGGTGATGAAGCGAGCGGCGTGGTCGTCGGCACACGAACGTGACCGAATTGCTAGACTGTCGCGCAGATTTGGATCCAATCGGGGATGGAGAGCGTGATGCGAACGCATGTGGAAGAAGTATCGGCGGATCGGGCGGGTGCGCAGTCCGGCGACGCGAAGCACAAGCCCCAGCCGCAAGTGACCGGCGATGCGTCATCGTCTGCGCCGACCGTCCGCGCTCCGGGTGCGAAAACGCCCTGGACCATCGACGACTCCCGCACGTTATACGGCATCGAGAACTGGAGCCACGGCTACTTCACGATCAACGATGCCGGTCATGTCGCGGTGCAGCCCACCGAAGACCCCACCCGCCGCATCGATCTGAAGAAGCTGGTGGATGAGCTCAGTGCGCGTGGCCTGCAGTTGCCGCTGCTGCTGCGTTTCACCGACATTCTGCGCCAGCGTGTCGCCGAGGTACATGAGGCGTTCGCCACCGCGATTCGTGATCACGAGTATCGCGGCGAGTACCGCTGCGTTTACCCGATCAAGGTGAACCAGCAGCGTCACGTGGTGGAGGAGATTCTGGACTTCGGCAAGCCGTTCGGGTTCGGCCTGGAGGCGGGTTCGAAGCCGGAGCTGCTGGCGGTGATGGCGATGGTCGACAACGACAGCACGCCGATCATCTGCAACGGGTTCAAGGATGATGAATACATCGAGGCGGTGATTCTCGCCGCCAAGATGGGCAAGTCGATCATTCCGGTGGTGGAGAAGTTCAGCGAACTGGAGCTGATCGCCAAGTACGCCAAGCTGCACAACGTGCGGCCGTCGATCGGCGTGCGGGTGAAGCTCGCGGCCCGCGGCGCGGGGCGATGGGAGCAGTCCGGCGGGGTGCGCTCCAAGTTCGGCCTGTTCGTCAGCGAAGTGGTTGAGGCGTTGAAGTTCCTGCGTGAAAACGACATGGGGGACTGCCTCAACCTGCTGCACTTCCACCTGGGCAGCCAGATCAACAACATCCGCAACGTGAAAAATGCGGTGATCGAGTTGACCCGGGTCTACACCGAGCTTCAGCGGCTTGGCGCGGGACTGAAATACATCGACGTCGGCGGCGGCCTGGGCGTCGACTATGACGGCTCGAAGACGAACTTCCATTCCTCAATCAACTACGCGTTGCAGGAATATGCCAACGACGTCGTATTCCATATCAAGGAGATCTGCGACGAAGCCGAGGTAGAGCATCCGACGATCATCAGCGAATCCGGCCGGGCCATGGTGGCGTACCACAGCGTACTGGTTTTCAACGTCATCGGCTGGTCGGGATTCAAGCGATTCGATCTGCCGCAGGAGCTGACGCCGCAGCAGCGCGAAGAAATGCCCGCGCCGGTGGTGAACCTGTACGACACGTTCGTCGGCGTCAATGAGCACAACTCGGGTATTGCTCACTGGAACATCGTTCACTGGCTGAACGGCTGTTCTTCGGCATCTGCTCGAAGATTCTCACGATCGTGCGGAAGTTTGAGTATGTCCCCGAGGAGTTTGAAAGCCTCGAGCAGACGCTGTCCGACACGTACTTCTGCAACCTGTCGATCTTCCAGTCGATCCCCGACTCCTGGGCCATCGACCAGCTTTTCCCGATCATGCCGATCCATCGGCTG
>CAZEFM010000087.1:0-10166 GCA_964511575.1 uncultured Phycisphaeraceae bacterium
CTCAGCAAGGCCGACCGCGAACAGCTCGCCAAACGCATGGTCTTCACCGCCGGCCGGGTGCTGCGCCACCAGCGCGCCACCGACGGCGTGCAGAAACTGCTGATCGAATGGCAACCGCTTGCCCCGCAGGTCGCCGAAGCCACCGAAGCGGCATCCTCCATAATCTCTGGTGATGCCGCGCCCGGGACGATGTCTCGCATCACTCTGCCCGTGCAGCAGCGCATGCCCGATCGCGAGACGGAGTGCGTGCTCATTCCCGCACGCGGCGAACAGCGCGACCGGCGCACCGCCTGCATCTCGTCACAGGTGGGCTGCCCTGTCGGCTGCACGTTCTGCGCTTCGGGGCTCGGCGGGCTCGACGCCAACCTCACCGCCGGCCAGATCGTTGAACAGGTGTGGCAACTCCAGCAGTTGCCAGGCATCGACCGCGTCACCAACGTCGTCTTCATGGGCATGGGCGAACCGCTGTCGAACTTCAACGAAGTGTGTCGCGCGGTGCGCTACCTCACCGCCGATTGGGGATTGCACATTTCCGGCCGGCGCATCACCATCAGCACCGTCGGTCTGCCCGCGCAGATGCGGCGGCTCGCCGATCTGGAACTGCCCGTCACGCTGGCGATCAGTCTGCACGCGCCCAACGATGCGATTCGCCGCTCGCTCATCCCATGGGCGGACTACGTCACGATCGAGCAGTTGCTCGACGCCGGCCGGTACTACTTCCAGCGCACCGGCCGGGAAATCACGCTCGAATACATCCTGCTGCGTCAGGTGAACGACCGCCCCGAACACGCGCGCGAACTGGCGCGCCTGGCGCGCACACTCCGCAGCAACGTCAACCTGATTCGCTACAACGAGGTGAAGGGGCTGCCCTTCGGTCGACCGGCGGGCGAGGATGTGCTCGCCTTCCAGCGCATCCTGCGCGAAGCGGGCGTCAACACCCACATCCGCGCCAGCCGGGGCCGCGACATCGCCGCCGCCTGCGGCCAACTGCGACACGAGCATGCCCGGGAAGTTCGTAGCTCGAAATTCGAATGACGAAAGAAAGCTCGAATAACGACGTTCCAAATGTCGAAACGGTCACATGCGTGAGACGTTTCGTCATTCGTTGTTCGAACTTCCAATTGATTCGTCAGTCAAATTTCACTTAATGTCCTTCAACCGGATCGGGCAGCGGTTCCGCGCCGATTCCACCGCGGCGTGCAGCACCTTCTGCGTTTCATATGCATCGGCGAAGTCGGGCAGCGGCACGACGGGCTTCTGCCGGCCGATCGCCGCCACCACATCGGCGGCCATGTTCACAAAGCCGTGTTCGTAGCCCAGCACGTGCGCATCCGGCCACCAGTTGCCCGCATACGGATGCCCATCGCCGCCGCGCGTCACGTTGATCGTCGACCAGCCCTGGTACTTGCCTTCCAGCGTGTTGTCGTACCAGTCCAGCTCGTTCATGCGCTCAAAGTCGAAGCGGATCGCGCCCTTTTCGCCGTGAATCTCGATACGGTTGCGGTTCTTGTCGCCCGTCGACAGACGCGATGCCTCGAAGCTCGCAACCGCCCCGCCCTTGAAGCGCGCCAGGAAGAGCACGGCGTCGTCCACGGTGCTGCGGCCCTTCTTCGCCTTGGACTTCTTCGCACCTTTTCCGGAGATCTCACCGCCCGCCGAATCGATGATGTCGCGTTCCTTGATGAACGTTTCCTCGATCGCGCCGACCACTTCAGTGATTTCTTCGCCCGTGATGAAGCGGGCCATGTCGATGATGTGGGCGTTGAGGTCGCCGTGCGCTCCGGAGCCGGCGAGCTTGCCCTGGAACCGCCACAGCAGCGGTGTGGAAGGCCCACCCCAATCCTGCAGGTAGGCGGCACGCACGTGGAAGATGCGGCCGAGTTTGCCCTCACGCACCATCTGATGCGCGAACGCCACGGCCGGGCATCGCCGATAGTTGTACCACACGAATGTCTTGCCCTTGGCCTTCTTCGCGGCGGCGACCATCTCGCGGGCATCGTCCAGCGTGCCCGCCAGCGGCTTCTCGCACACCACGTGCTTGCCCGCTTCCAGTGCCGCGATCGACTGCTCCCGGTGCAGATGGTTGGGCGTGCCCACATCCACCAAATCGATTTCGGGGTTCTCCAGCGCCAGCCGCCAATCCGTCGTCGTGTTCTGCCAGCCCCAGCGATCGGCGAAGGCGACGAGCGCCTCGGCGTCACGGGCGGCGACCGTGTGCATCACCGGCATCAACGGCAGATCGAAAAACTTGGCCACATTCAACCACGCGTTCGAATGGGCGCGACCCATGAACTTCGAACCGATCAACGCAATATTCAGCGATTTGCCTGCCATGACATGCTCTCCTGCGGATAGGCGCACCTGAACGGGCCGCGTGAATCAACACACCGCCACATCCAGCCATGCTCAATTGTCAATCCGGATTCCGCGCGAACGGAACCCCCCATGCGCGTTTACGCAGATGCCGCCGCCTCAGACGTCAGCAGCGACCGCAACGACGCCAGTTGCTCGCGGTTCTGCGCCAAGAGTTCTTCGAGTTCAGCCTGAATGTCCGGCTCACCCGCCACGTGCTGCAACGCGCGCTCGTAGGCGGCGATCTGCCGTTCCTTCTCCTCGATCAGCTTGGGCACGAGGAAATCGAGCTTCAGATAGTGGTAGTTCGCCACGTCCACCGGATAGGGGCGCGGCGATGAGGGCAGATTCAGCGCGGCCTGGATCGCGCTCAACCGCTCGGCATGTTCCGCGCTCAAGCTGCCGAAATGCTTGATGCGGTTCCACGCCTGGTACGTCGCCGGCGTGAGGTACGGCGTCGCTTCATCCAGATGCCGCGCCAGCGAGCGCGTCTCCGTAGCGAGCAGATCATTCAGTTCGTCGGCAAGACCTTGAGGGTTCATGTTGACTCAATACCACTGGGTGAATTCGATCCGATCCGACCTGCCCGCGCCTCCGCCGCCATCATGCCGCCAGCGATCATGCGCCAAGGCGTCCGGATGCGTCACAGCCGTCGCGCGGCGATGTCGCATCAGTTGCCTTCGACGAGGCGTTCGGCCGCGCCGTCTTCCACCGCCGGTGCCGCCGCCGTCACCGGCATCGTATCGATCAGGCTGGCGCTTCGCACCAGTCGGCCGTACTCCTGCGTGTACTTGGGCATGTCCGTGGGCAGGTTCAATCCGGTCGCCAGAAGCGCCGCAGCGCAGAGCACCAGCATCGCCACCAGTGCCGGCCCCGCGGCAATCGCCGGACGGTTCTGCGTGTCGTTCTGCAGGTACATGAAGTAGATCGGCCGCACGTAGTAGTACAGGCTGATCAGTGTGTTCAGCAGCAGCACAGCGATGAAGGTGTAGCCCAGGTTGCCCGCCTTGAACATCGCGGTGGCGATCATGATCTTGCCGAGGAAGCCGCCCAGCCCCGGCATGCCGAACAGGCTCAGCATGAAGACGCTCAGCACCAGCGCCAGCCACCACGTGCGCCTGGACATGCCGGCATAGTCGGCGATGTCTTCCGACCCGGTGCGACGGGCAATGACCGCCGCCACCGTGAACGCGCCCAGGTTCATGAACATGTACACGAGGATGTAGAAGAGCACCGCCCCGGCGATCACGCGGATGCCCTCATCGTTGAGCCCGCCCATCGCCGCAACGCTCACCGCCATGATCATGTACCCCGCGTGGGCGATCGAGCTGTACGCCAGCAGACGCTTGATGTTGCTCTGCTGCAGGGCAGCGAGGTTGCCCCACGTGGCGGTGACCGCACCGAGGATGCCCACGCCCGCCGTCATCGCCGGGAACGAGCCATCCGTCATGCCGAAGTTGACCAGAACGCGGGTGAGCATGCAGATCGCCGCGCCCTTGGACGCCACCGACAGGAACGTCGTGACTTCCGTCGGAGCGCCCTGAAAGACGTCGGGGCACCAGAAGTGCAGCGGCACCGCCGACAGCTTGAACGCGAAGCCCGCGAGCATCGCCATCAGTCCCACCGCCAGCAGCGGCGACATGTTGCGGCCGGCATCCGCCACCGCCGTCAGATCCATCGACCCGACCGCGCCGTAGATCAGCGACATGCCGTAGATCGACACCGCGCTCGCCGCCGCGCCGAAGATCACGTACTTCATCGCGCTTTCCGAGCCGATGGCCGTGCGCTTGCGGAACCCCGCCAGCACGAAGCTCGGCAGCGACGCCGCTTCCGTCGCGATGAGGATCATCAGCAGGTTGTTCGCCGATGCCATGAGCGACATGCCCACCGTCGCCCCGAGCAGCAGACACAGGAAATCGGGCACATCGTAAGCGTGCGTCTGATCACGCGAGGTGAGAATCCACTGCATCACCACCAGCAGCGTGAACAGCAGCAGAATGATCTTGAAGAACTGGCTGAACGAATCGATGGCCAGCATGTCGGAGAAAACGAGGCTGCTGGATTCCTGCCCGGTGGTGAAGATGGCTGCGAACAGCGCCGCGCCAAGGCCGATGATCGCCACCATCGTGGGCAGCGCCACGTTCTGGCGGTTGATGAACGGCACGAGAATGGCCACGCACATCGCCACGACGAGGATCACCTCGGGCGCGACGAGTTGCAGGTCCTTGAGAATGTCGAGCGTTGGAAGCATCGTAAATATTTCGGATGGCGGATTTCAGTTGGCGGATGGCCGGCGAGGCAGCCTGACTCATCCGCGATTCAGGTTCAGCCTCCCAGCGCCGTGGCCGTGGCCTGCGCAGCGGGACGAATGATGTCCATGACCTCGCCGAACGTCGTGTCCGTCAGGCCGAACACCAGCCACGGCACGATGCCGAAGACGAAGCAGGCGATGCCCAGCACGGTCATGATCGCGTACTCGCGGGTGGTCACCGGCTCGTAGTGCTCGTAATCGGGGCGGGCCGGGCCCATGTACACCCGCTGGAACATCCACAGGATGTACCCGGCCGTAAGCACCACGCCCGAAGCGGCGAGGATGCCCAGCGTGTACACCGTGGTCGGGTCAAAGCCGTTGCCCAGCGCCTGGAACGTGCCCAGGAGCACCATGATTTCACCGATGAAGCCGCACATGCCCGGCAGGCCCATGCCCGCGAAGAAGGCGACGAGCGACCAGCCGCCGTAGCCCGGCCACTTGAGCCACATCCCGCCGAAGCGGTTGATCTCGCGGTGGTGGGCTCGTTCATACACCACACCCACCATGAAGAACATCATGGCGCTGGTGATGCCGTGGGCGATCATCTGGAAATACGCCCCGTAGAAGCCCGCCGTGGTCAACACCGCGATGCCCAGCGTGACGTAGCCCATGTGACTCACCGACGAGTAGGCGACGAGCTTCTTCCAGTCGCTCTGCGCCATGGCGCACAACGCGCCGTAGATGATGCCGAACACACCCAGCGCCGCCACGATGTGCCAGAACGCCTCGGCCGCATCGGGGAAGAAGGGGTACGTAATGCGCATCAGGGCGTAGCCACCCATCTTCAGCAGCACGCCCGCCAGGATCATCGAAATCGGCGTGGGGGCTTCCACGTGAGCGTCAGGCAGCCATGTGTGCAGCGGCGCCGCGGGGATCTTCACCGCGAACGCGATCAGCGTCAGCCAGAAGAACGCCTTCGCCCAGCCGAAGTACTCGCCACCCTCGGCGAAGAGCGACAGGTTCTGCAGCTCGAGCATGTGCCACAGCGGCTGCTTGTCCGGCGTGATGTTCGGCGTCAGGAAGAACAGCCCCAGCATCACAATCAGCAGGCAGATCGAACCGGCGAGCGTGTAGATGAAGAACTTGATCGCCGCGTATTCCTTGCGGGGACCGCCCCAGATGCCGATGAGGAAGTACATCGGCAGCAGCGACACTTCGAAGAAAACGTAGAAGAGGAACAGGTCCAGCGCCAGGAACACGCCCAGCATGCCGGTCATGAGGAACAGGTACAAGGCCATGAACGCCTTGGTCGCCTTCTCGACGTTCCAGCTCGCCAGCACGATCAGCACCGACAACGCCGTGGTCAGCACCACCAGCGGCAGCGACAGGCCGTCGACACCGGTGGCGTACTTCACGTTGATCGAGCTGATCCAGGTGACCTCGCTGTAATACTGCAGCCCCATGCCGCTGCTGATGTAGCCGGCGGTGATCACCAGGCTCATCACCAGCACGACGATGGAGGTCGCCAGCGTCAGCCACTTGGCCTGCTCCTTCGTCGGCACCAGCAGGCACCCGATGCCCGCAACAAGCGGCAGGAAAATCATCAAGTTCAAAATCGTGATCATTGCGTCGATTCCAATTGTTTCAGCCACGGATGAACACAGATAAACACAGATGAAGGCCCGAGTCCCGGCGAGGCGAATCGCACCCCGCCTCCCTCATGCTCACTTCACATGTTGCTGCGCCCATTGTGCCTTGTGGCCAAATCCTTCCTGTCTTGATCTGTGTCCATCCGTGTTCTTCTGTGGCTCATTCAGGGCGTTGTGGCCACCGCTGCGTCCGGGACCAGCGCGATCATGACGACCAGCAGCGTCACCACCACCGCGGCGGCGAACATCACCATCACATACGCACGCACCCGGCCAACCTGAACCTGACGCAGCAGGCCGCCGGCGTTCTGCGCAAACTGCGCCATGCCGTTCACCAGACCATCCACGAACCTGCGGTCGATCCAGCCCGTGCCCAGCGCCGACCGAATCGTCGTCGCCCCGGTCATGTTCACCAGATTGTCCACGAAATACTTGTCGAACCCGGCCGCGAACGCCGCCCCCGCCTTCGCCACGTTCACGAAGAACGCGTCATACAACGCATCGAAGTAGAACTTGTTGTGCGCCCAGGTGTAGAGCTGGTTCACCACCGGCAGCCGCACGATCTTCGAACTGATCGTCATGCCATCCTTGTACATCAGCACCCCTGCACCGATGCACAGGATCCACACCAGACCGTGCAAAAGCCCCGCGTGCACCAGGTGGTAGCCGTACTCCATCTGCGCTTCGACGCCCGGCTGCACCCATGCCGTCACGCCCTCGCCCATGCGGCCGACCATGTAGCCCTGCGTCTCGTTGATCAGCGACAGGAACGGGAACACCGCCGCGAACACCGCCAGCGCCGCCAGACACACCTGCGGCACGGTCATCGTCCACGGCGCTTCGTGAGCGTTGTCGTACAGGTGCTGATCGCGCGGCTTGCCCAGGAACGTCAGCGCGAAGCTGCGCGCCATGTAGAACGGCGTGACATACGCGATCACCATCGGCCCCAGCCAGAACAGGTTCGCCCACCAGCCGATGCCCGACAGCGCCTCGCCGTAGTTCACCGCCCCGGCGATGATGCCATCCTTCGAATAGAACCCGCTGAGGCCGAAGCTCGTCCACGGAATCGACGCCCCGGCAATGGCGAGCGTGCAGATGAAGTAGCACGCCGCGGTCACCGGCAGCTTGTCCTTGAGCCCGCCGTAGTACCGCATGTCCTGCTGGTGATGAGCCGCGTGAATCCCCGACCCGGAGCACTGGAAGAGGCAGCACTTGAAAAACGCGTGCGTGATCAGGTGAAAGAGCGCGAACGAATACGCCCCGGCGCCTAACCCCAGGATCATGTACCCAAGCTGCGACAGCGTCGAGTAGGCGAGCACCTTCTTGATGTCCGTCATCACCAGCGCCATGCACGCCGCCATCACCAGCGTGATCAGGCCGATCGTCGCGATGAACAGGTGCGCCGCCGGGGTGAGGATCGGATACAGCCGTGCCGTGAGGTAGACGCCCGCCGCCACCATGGTCGCCGAGTGCACGATCGACGACACCGGCGTGGGGCCTTCCATCGCGTCGGGCAGCCAGGTGTGCAAGGGGAACTGCGCGCTCTTGCCGATCGCGCCGAAGAACAGCCCGATCCCCGCCGCCGTCAGCCAGCCCGGCGGATTCGTGAAGCTGTAACCCTCAGCCGCCAGCAGCGACGCCAACTGCTCGAACATCCCGCCTTCCACAGGCGGCAGCAGCACGTTCGCCCCAAGCTTCCAGAAGAGAATCCCAAACCCGATGAGGAACCCCATGTCCCCCACGCGGTTCATCACGAACGCCTTCTTCGAGGCAAGCTGAGGCCCGCGCTTCTCGAACCAGAAGCTGATCAGCAGATAGCTCGTCAGACCCACCAGTTCCCAGAACACGAACAACTGCATGATCGAGTTGGCCGTGACGATCCCCAGCATCGAAAACGTGAAGAGCGACAGGTACGCGAAAAACCGCTCAAACCGCTTGTCCCCCGCCATGTACCCGATGCTGTACACATGCACCAGCGTCGCGATGAACGTGACCATCGTCACCATCGCCACGCACAGGCCGTCCACCATCACCCCCAGTTGCAGCCACTGCCCCCCGCCGATGGGAATCCACGGAATCCGCAGATTCGTCAGCGGCGTCGTGTGCTCGCCGCCCATCCACATCAGCAGCGCCGCGAACGACAGCACAAAACTGCCCAGCATCACACCCGCCGCAAACCAGCCGGCGTTCTGACGCAACACCTTCTTCCCGAAGAAGATGTTCACCAGACTGCTGACCAGAGGCAGCAGGCAGGCAATCACAATGAGGTATTCAATCGTCGTCATGTCGTTGTCGTCTGGCCGCGGATGAACCCGTCTTCACATCAGCGGAACCGCACGCAGCGTCGTCCTGACGCCATCGTTCCGCGTTATCCGAGTCCTTCCGCGTGCATCGGTGACTAACCCTTGAGTTCCGCGCTCTTTTCCACGTCGATCGAGCTGAAGTTGTTGTAGTAGTTCAGGAAGATCGCAAGCGCCACCGCCGTTTCCGCAGCGGCGAGCACAATCACGAAAATCGCGAACGCCACCCCGTCCACCGCTCGCATGCGAACCTTCAGATACTGCCCCGCCTGCACCTGACCGTCGTACCAGCTCGCCGACGTCGCCGTCGGATAAACATCGCGAACCACCCGCAGCAGCACCTCATCCTCCCCAGCCTCCGGATTCGCCGCCCGCAACGTCGCGTATGCCGCCTCCTCCTGAGCGCTGAGCACGTGACGCGGCGTCACCACCGCCCCCGATTCATCCGCCGGCAGCGACACATTCGCCCACAATCGGCTCGACACCGCCACCGCATCCGGGTTCACCTGCCGCACCAGCTTCAGCAGCAGCTCGTCGCGCGGCACATCCGCATGCGCCGCCTGCAACGCCGCCCACTGCTCCTCCTGCTGCTGCGTCAGTTGATACCGCACCATCCGCTCGGGATGGGAATACTTGTTGAACGCGACCAGGTTGATCCCCGCCGCATTCAGCACCAGCTCCACGCCGATCAGAATCCCGATGGCGTTGCGCTTCGTCAGCATGGTGGCCACACCCGCGCCGACCAAAATGATCGACACGAACAGAAAGTGGTGCAGGCCGATGTTGAAGACAGTGTTCATAAGGCGGATTGCGGGTTGACGGATTGCGGTTCTGAGCTACTTCGCGCGCTTCCGGGCCATGTACGCCGCGGCGATCATCACCACCAGCAGCAGCACAGCGGCCAACTCGAACGGCACAAGATATTGCGAGAGCAGGCCCCGGCCGATCTGCTCCACCTGGTTCACATCGCCGGCCGATGCGGGCATGCGGTGCAGCCGCGACGACACCAGCGCGAAAATCAGCGTGAACGACAACAGCACGCCCACCAGCGTGCCCACATAAAGCTCCCAACTCGCCGCCTTGAGCTGCAGGAAGGGGTTCTTACTCGTCAGCATCACCCCGAAAATGATCAGAATCAGCGTTCCGCCGGCATACACAATGAGCTGAATCGCCGCCAGAAACTCCGCTTCCAGCATGAAATACAGACCCGCCGCCCCACCCAGCGTCAGCAGCAGGTACACCGCCATCCGCACAATGTTCTGGCTTATCACCACCGCCCACGCGCTGACGCAGGTCAGTCCCGCAAATGCAAAGAACAGCACCGCGGCGTAGGGATAAGTCTCGGACGTCTGAGCTGCAAGAATCGACACCGGCGCTGATCCTCTTGACAGTGGTTAAACCCCGTCACAAAAGCGGTTACGACACATATCCGGTACAACCGCCCGCCGCAGCGGAAACCGCAACCACTGAGGCGGCCAAGATAGCTACGCGTCACAGACCGGTCAAACGGGGGAAAACCCCCACCACACCCCCCCCCCCCCCCCCCCCCCCCCCCCCGGCCGCGAGCCCGGCCCCCCCCCCCCCAACACCCCCCCCCCCCACCCCCCCCACACC
>CAZEFM010000087.1:10176-16653 GCA_964511575.1 uncultured Phycisphaeraceae bacterium
GGGGAAAACCCCCACCACACCCCCCTCACCCCCGACCCCTGGCCCCTTGGCCTCTACAACGGCATCCCCGTCACCTTCCCCTCGAACACCATCGTCCCGTTCACCATCGCCTGAGCCGCGCAGATGAACCGTCGGCGACGGAAGTCCAGCCCCTTGCCCAGCACGTACAGCCGGTCGCCCGGCGTCACCTGCCCGCGGAACTTCACCTCGTCCACCCCCGCAAAACCCATGAACTTGATCTCCGGGAACATCCGCATCGCCATGAAACTGGCAAGCTGGGCCGCCGCCTCGATCATCAGCACTCCCGGGAAGATCGGGCGACCGGGAATGTGCCCCGGCACCCAGAACTCATCATCCCGCACATCCTTGTACGCCACCGCGTGCAGCAACTGCTCATCGGCGTGAACCACGCCATCCAGCAGACGCATCGCGCCACGGTGCGGGTTCACCTGCTCGATGCCCGCAACGTCGTAAATCGTCTTGTTGAGATCGATATCCGTCAGATCGAAGAGAAAAGCTGGGACCATGCGTGTGGCGGCACTGATAGAAGAAAAAATGGAGGGAAAATCCACCACGACGCGGCAACGCCGTGGCGAAACAGGTCTCGTTGTCGGTTGCGGGCGCGATCGCGGGGCATCGCCTCACCACGCCGCAGACAGGCACCCACCCGGCATGCCTGCCCGCCGAAGGTCACTCCCCGCCTTCAGCGCCACGATTCTCCAGAACCTGCTTGCGCAGCTCCTGCGCAGCGTTCTTGATGTCCTGCATGGTCTTACGAACACGCGTACCCGCAGCCTTGTTGCCGCCGGCAGCCTTCTTCACATCCTCTTCAACCTCGGCAACCAGCGATTTAAGTTGCTCATACGTTTCCAGCATCGTGATGATCTCCTCGTCAGCGTAACCCCGCTCAGGACCGCGTCCGCGGCGACAACAGGCTAACCACCTTTCACCAAAACGGCAAAACCAGCGCCGAAAGAAGGAGACGCGAGGCGTAGAGCGCAGCGCGTAGAGCGTGGAGCGTTCCCCGAGCGCACCAACTCACCACATCACCAACTCACCAAATCACCAAATCACCAAATCTTGACCAAGACCAAATTACACCCTAACATTTAACGCCCCCGAATTCCCTAATCGGAAATCCGCAAGCCGCAATCAAAATGTCGTCTTTGTCGTGGGGGTGACACGCCCGAAAATCATCGAAACCACCTCACCCACAACCCTTTACAACAAAAACCCCAAACAGACCCCCGGGGGGTGACGACATCCCCCAATCGCGTTTCGCCATTCTCATTCCGATTGGCAACCGCCGATTGGCAACCCCTTCACTTGATCACCGGCAGCACCGCCTTGAACCGATCCGTTCCCGCCTCCCGCACCAGTTCCAGGAGGGCCGACTCGACCGTCGTCGGGATCGCCCCCGCCTGCCACAGCCGTTGCAGGGCCACATCCCGGTCGATCGGCCGCCGCGAACTCACCGCATCCACCGCCACCGCCGCGAGGTACCCCCGATGCGCCAGATCCAGACACGTCTGCAGCACGCACACATGTGTCTCGATGCCGCAGACGATCACCGACCGCACCCCGCGCGTCGCCAGCGACTGCTGCACCTCGTCGATGCACGCCGAGAAACAAAGCTTCTCCGCCACGCACACCGCACCGCCGATCCGTTCCGCAATCGTCGGCACCGTCGCGCCAAGCCCCTTGCGGTACTGCTCCGTCACCATCACCGGCACACCCAACGCGTTCGCCCCGTCCAGCAACCGCGCCACCTGCCGCGTCACTCCCTCCGCATCGTGCATGTGTGGCAGGAGCCGCTCCTGCATGTCCACCACCAGCACCGCCGTCGTCTCAAGCTGCATCCGCGGAATCGCCATGCCGCATCACCTCCACACACTCATGCTTTTGCCACGAACGCCACCACCGCGTCCACCAGCCCCGCCACGTTCGACTCACTCGCCTCGACCGTCACCTCCAGCCCCAGCTCGCGCACCGCAGCCGTGGTGATCGGCCCGATCGACGCCACCCCAAGCCGCTCCAGCAGCGATCGCTCCTCACCCAGCAGCTCGCCCAGGTTCCTCGCCGTCGAAGCGCTCGTAAATGTCACCCAATCGATCTCGCCGGCGCGCAATGCCGTCAGCACCGCTTCCGGCAGTTCCTCCGCCAGCCGCGTTTCATACGCCACGCAGTCCGTCACCTGCGCACCCGCATCGCGCAGCATTTGCGGCAGCGTCGGCCGAGCGATATCCGCCCGCAACAACAGCACCCGCTTGCCCTTCACATCCTCGCGAGCGATCAACTCGCCCGCCAACGACTCCGCCACGAACCGCGTCGGCACCAGATCCGCCCGAATTCCCAGCTTCGTCGACAGCGCCTCTGCCGTAGCGTCCCCCACCGCTGCGATCTTCACCCCCGACAGATGCCGCGCATCGCGATCGATCGCCGCCAGTCGCTGCGCCAGTGCTTCCACACCGTTCACACTTGTGAGGATCAGCCATTGGTAATCGTTCACCCGCGCGAGTTCGGCATCGACAGCCGACCAATCCTTCGGCGGACACAACCGGATCGTTGGCGCTTCGAGCACCTGCGCTCCCAGGTCACGCAGTTGCATCGCCAGTTGCGAGGCCTGCTGGCGCGTCCGCGTCACCAGAAACGTCTGGCCGAACAACGGTCGACGGGTGAAGTGGTCGAGGCCCGGCTCATCGATGGCGGCCACCTTGCCCACGACGATGATCGCCGGCGCGCCGATGCCAGAAGCGACCACATCCGTCGCCGCCGTCGCCAACGTCGTGCGAAGCGACCGCTGCCGAGGCGTGGTGCCCCACTGCACAATCGCAACCGGCGTCGTGCCTTCCAACCCATGCCCCGCCAGCGCCTCGGCGATCGCCCCCACGCGCGACAGCCCCATGTAGAAGCAAACCGTCCCCCCCGCACCGATGAGCTTCGCCAGTGCCGAGTAATCGATCGCCGTGGCGTCCTTGCCCGGGTCCTCGTGCCCGGTGACGAAGGTGAGCGTGCTGGCGACGGCACGGTGCGTCACGGGAACGCCCGCCGCCGCCGGTGCTGCGATACCGGAGGTGACGCCGGGAATCACCTCGCAGGCGATCCCATGCCGTGCCAGGTATGCCGCCTCCTCCGCGCCGCGGCCGAAGAGATACGGGTCGCCCCCCTTCAGCCGCACCACCCGCCTGCCCTGCTTCGCCTGGGCGACCAGCAGCGCGTTGATCTGGTCCTGCGACAGTTTGTGCAGTCCGGCCCGCTTGCCGACATCGATCATCTCCGCATCGGCGGGCGCCTCAGCGAGCAACTCCGGGCTCACCAGCGCGTCAAAAACCACCACCTCCGCCGCTCGAAGCCGCGACAGCCCCCCCACCGTAATCAGCCCCGGATCACCCGGCCCCGCCCCCACCAGAGCCACCCGTACCTCAGATTTTCGATGTGCGCTTGTCAAACTGGTTAAACCTTAACGATTGTTCCGCCGATGCCATCCATGCGGCAGCACCACGATGTCTGTCCGCAAGGAGCCTGACATGGTAAACCAAACGCCGTTGAAGCTCGTCCGTCCCGAACACCAGGACATTATTCCCCTGGAACGACGCCGCGGACGCCGCAACACGATCAGCGGCCGTGTCACCGCCATTCGCGCCACCGCCGAGGCCCCGGCCGTGCGACACCGCATCTGCCCCCTGCAGTTGCTGAACATGTCCAACACGGGCCTCGCCGCCATCAGTCAGGAACCCGTCGACCCGGACACCTCCATCGCCGTCTTCTTCCCGCCCCATGGCCCTGAGCAGGGCTTTGACGTGTACGGCCGCGTCGTCCGATGCCGACCCCGCGACTACGGCCACGAAATCGCGATCGAATTCGACCACGCCGCCACCCTCAACCGCAGCGCAAGCTGACGCCCGACCGTCGCATCAATTCGTCCGTGACGATGACTGCCCCTTCCCCGGGCCCGCAAGAAGCTGACGTAGACACAGCACGGGTGAACTCACCGCAACACCCAGTGTTACCAGCAGCAAGCCGTTGATCGCCTGCTCCCAGGGTTTCATCGCGAACGTCACCGGAAGCGCCGCGTCCACCAACCGGATCAACATCAGCAGGGCCCACGATCCAGCCCACGCCCGTAACCAGAACCGACGACGACGTTCCAGATCAACGTCGGCAACATCCGCTGCCATCGCGTCCTGATGCCCGGGTGCCTGCTCCGATCGGAACGTTGGATCAGGTTTGCCATCCCGATCCGTACCACACTGCCAGCACACGTCGAACGTGTCGTCGTTCTCAGCGTCGCAGCCCGCACAACACCATCCACCCGAATGTTCGCAGGAGGCCATACCCCGGTCCTCTCAAGGTTCAAGACAATGCGATGTCGCTCAACCATCAAGCTGCTGCAACGTCGCACGCAGGTTGGCGTAGCTCGTTTCCAGCGCCTCGGGAATCACGCGCACCTGTCCGACGGTCTGCATGAAGTTGGTGTCGCCGTTCCATCGCGGCAGGACATGCACGTGCACGTGACCGGGAAGCCCCGCGCCGGCGCAGCGTCCCAGGTTCATCCCCACGTTCATCCCCTGCGGGTTCAACGCTCGCTGCAGCACACGCTCCGCCAGCACGATCAGGTCCATGATTCCGTGGCGCTGTTCGGCTGTCAGATCGGTCAGATCGCCGACGTGATCGCGCGGGGCCACCAGCAGGTGGCCGTTGGTGTAGGGAAAGCGGTTGAGCAGGATCATGCCGCGGTGATCGTTGAGCAGCATGAGTCGATGCTGCATCTCCCGTTCGTCGTTGACAACGCCGGCGGCATCACAGAGGAAGCACGCGCTGCCGCGCGACGACTCGGGCGGATTCGCCTCGATCTGACGGATGTAATCGATGCGCCAGGGCGCCCAAAGGTTCTGATGCGTCATGGGAATAAGGTAGCACGAAGCCGGCACACTGTCCGCTGGAGGCAAGCGACGGAACGCAGCCGGGAATCACTCGGACCAGGTCACCACATCGTCCGGTCGGGACGGCAGGTGGATCTTCAGTTCGTCCACCGCGGTGCGCTCGGACAGCGGGTAATCGTTGATGTAGCAGGCGCGCGCCAGGAGGTGCGCCCCGGCCGGGGTGGTCAGATACTGGAAAAAGATGGCGAGCAGGCCGCGCGTCGCCACGCTGAAATCGTGCGGCGTGAAATACGCCACCGTGGCGAGGATGAGCAGCGTGATGCCCAGCGTGCCCGCCTTCCCCGCCGCGTGCATGCGGCAGTAGATGTCGGGAAAGCGCACCAGCCCGATGCCCGCCACGACGATGAAGAACGTCCCGCCGACCATCAGCAACGCGATCACGATTTCGTAAACGTTCGGCATGATCAGAACACCCGGCCTTTCTCGAGATACTTGGCCACCGCCACGGCGCCGACGAACCCGACAATGGTGAGGATCCACACCGCGTCAAAGTACAGGTGTTGGCGGAACATGATGCACAGGAGACACACGATGCCCATGAAGTTCATCGTCAGCGAGTCGAAGCCCACGGCGCGGTCCGCGGCGCGTGGGCCGATGTAGATGCGGTAGATGCACATCGCCGCCGCCGCACAAAGACAGGCCAGACAGATTCCCGCCACAGCGGAAAGGAACGGACTGTGAGGCAGATCGGTCATGCTTGACCTCCTTCGGGCGCGACGCGGGTCATCGCCGGCGGATCGCCATCGCCGCCACGTGCCCACTTGAGAATGTTGTCTTCCAGCACCGTCTGCACGCTCTGCCGCAGTGCATCGGGGTCGCCGCCCGTGTTCAGCGCGTGAATGATCAGCAACTGCTTGTCACGCTCCACGTGCACCGAGATCGTGCCCGGTGTGAGCGTACAGCTGTTGGCAAGACTCGTAATCTCAAAATCGGTCTTCGAACGGATCGGCACGGCGACGAAGCCGGGACGAAAGCGCGGCGTGGGCGACAACGCCAACCGCGCCACTTCCACGTTCGACTTCACCAGTTCACGCAGAAAGATCGACACGAATCGCAAAAAATAGAACACGCGCATCAGTATCATCAGTGCGGCTCCTGCGTCAGAGGCACGGGAATCGCCGCGGTCGGTCCCGGCGTTTCAATGGCGGCGTCGGCAACGGCAGGCTCCTGCCCCTGCACAGGCCACGCCCCTTCACCCAGGACCGCCGTCACATAGTTCGTTGGATCACGCACATCGTCCGCCGCCTTCTGCGCCAGGTCGAGGAACGGCTGGGCGAACACCCCGAGCACCACCGTTGCCGCCACCAGCACCCCCGTCGGAACCATCATCCCGCGATAGCTCAGTGGCCTGGGCGCATCCTCGGGCGTTTCGCCCCAGAAGACGTAGGTCCAGATCTTCGTCATCGAATACAGCGTGAAGAAGCTTGTGATGATCGCGACCGCGATGACGAAGTAATATCCCCCCGCGAAGCCGACGCTGATGAGCGCGAACTTGCCGGCAAACCCCGTGAAAGGCGGGATACCTGCGATGGAA
>CAZEFM010000088.1:0-16600 GCA_964511575.1 uncultured Phycisphaeraceae bacterium
TCCCTGCTATGATTCCTCGCATGAAACCCACGACGTTGATCATTCGGACGGCCGGGACGAACTGTGACCGGGAACTGGCGCATGCGTTTGAGCTGGCGGGGACGGCGACGCGGACGGTGCATCTGAACATGCTGATCGAGCAGCCGGGCATCATCGAGGAGGCGGACCTGATCGGGTTTCCCGGCGGGTTCAGCTATGGGGATGACATTGCGGCGGGCCGCATCCTGGCGAATCGGCTGCGGCATCGCCTGTTGGAGCCGTTGCAGCGGGCGATCGAGCGGGGCGTGCCGATGATCGGGATCTGCAATGGGTTTCAGGTGCTGGTGAAGCTGGGTTTGCTGCCGGACGGGACGGGGACGCAGACGACGACGCTGGCGGAGAACACGTGCGGGCGGTTCATCGACCGATGGGTGCGGGTGGAATCGCCTGCCGATACGCGGTGCGTGTGGACGCGCGATCTGGGTGCGTTCGAGCTGCCGATTGCGCATGGGGAGGGGCGGTTTGTGACGGATACGCCCGAGACGCTGGAGCGGCTGCGGAGCCAGGGGCAGATTGCGTTGCGATACGCAGCGAATGACAACCCCAACGGCTCGACGGATGATATTGCGGGGATCTGCGACCCATCGGGGCTGGTGCTGGGGCTGATGCCGCACCCGGAGCGGTATGTGCATGCGACGCATCATCCGGCGTGGACGCGCCTGGGTGAGGAGGCGCTGGAAGCGACGCCGCCGGGGCTGCGGATGATCCGCAATGCGGTGAGTTACACGTTGCAGTCGGTGGGGTGAAGCCCCTCCACTTCGCGAGTGGCTTCAGCGGGGTGGGGTGTCGCTTTCGGCGGCTCTGACCTGCAGGTACATGATGACTGCCAGGCCGATGAGCGCGAGGCTCAGGGGCCAGCAGATGAGCATGGCTTTGCCCATGGTGGCGGCGTCGGGGCGATCGCTGCGCCAGACGTTCTGACCGAGTACGACCATCGTGCCCCAAACCGCGGGGAGCAGCAGGAGGATGCCGACGGTTGCGACGATGGGGACCATGACGGCTTTGAAGCTGTTGTTCTGGTTCTTGCGGCGAGGGGTGGGACGTCGCACGGGTGCGGCAGCCACGGAGGCGGGTTCGAAGCCCGCATCGGTATCGTCCTGCAGGTCGTCATCATCGGCGAACGCGGCTTCGGCGGGCACTGCCTCAGCGTCTTCCACATCGTGCTCGATCGGATCCGCTTCGTCGTGACGGCCCGGGGTGTTCCCCTGCGCCATCTGGTGCAGGACGTCAGAGAGTCCGCTGCTCATCGTGCTTTCTCCGGGAGGACGAATTTGAGGCAGGTAGGGTAAGGGCGGGAAAGAAACCCACGGACGTTAATCCGTGGGTTTCGGGTAAGGCGGGGGTTATGGTCAGTCGCGTGGAATTTCGCGGATGAAGACGTTGCGGAACTCCATGCGGCCGCCGTGGGTCTGCAGCTCGATCTGCCCGGTGGGGTAGATGGGCTTGTCGCGTTCCCAGTAGTTTTCCATGATGACGTTGTCGACGACGAGCTTGTCGTTGAGCTTCACGGTGACGCGTTCGCCGACCATTTTGATGTAGAAGGTGTTCCACTCGCCGATGGGGTTGTCGGCGACGACGAGGGGGTTGGAGGGGTTCTTCTGGTTGTTGTAGAGCCCGCCGGAGCCGACCTTGGCGGCGGGGATGCCGTTGACGGGATCCCAGATCTGGACCTGGGGGGAGCCGCGCAGGTAGATGCCGCTGTCGGTGCCGGGCGTCATCTTCCAGTCGATGTACATTTCGAAGTCGCCGTAGTCCTTGGTGGTGCACAGGTGGGGGCCCTTGCCATCGTTGACGATGATGCCGTCTTCAACCCACCAGTGGTTGCGCATGACTTCGTCGGCTTTGGCCTGCGCCTGGGCGAGTTCCTCGTCGCTCATTTTGGCGCGGCTGCGTGGGTCGCCGACGAGCCCCTTCCAGCCGGTGAGATCCTTGCCGTTGAAGAGGGCGACGAATCCCTTGGGGGGCTGGTTGAGCTTGGGCTGGCTCTGGGCGTTGGTGGCGGCGCAGCCCGCGGCGACGGCGACGAGCAGAGCCATGATCATGGTGACTCGGTGGGGGGACATCCAACTTCGCATTCAAACTTCCTTTCTGCTTACACGTTGGGATGACAACAGGATACCGGATGGCGGGTCAATTCGCAGCCGTGGGCCTGGCGGATTGCCGGAGCATGGCCTGGAAGAGGTCCTCGCGAACAAAAGCGGTAAGGAACACGTTGGGCCGCAGGGTGTAGTTGCCGGGGTTGCGCCAGTTGGGGCCGAGCTTTTCCTGCCAGTGGGCGAAGTCGGCGTAATCGGCGAGTTCGACGAGGACGATGCCGGCCTGGGGGTGGACGGCCTGTTGATTGCCGTAGCCGACGTGCTTGTACGTGCGGAGATACCAGGGCAGGGGCCAGGCGTTGTCGCAGTAGATCTGGATGACCAGCGGCTGGTCGGGCGGGGCGGCGGCGGCGATGCGATCGAGGAACGGCAGAAGCTGCCGGGTGGTGTCGGTGGTGGTGTGGGCGTAGACGTAGGGGTTGTCGCGGTTGGCGTGGTGGCGTTCGCTGGTGGCGCGGTCGGCCTGGATGCGCAGATGGGCAAGAGCGATGAGCAGCAGGATGAGCGCGACGGGTCGGGCATAGCGTGGCAGGTGCATGAGCATCCCGGCCGCGGCGATGCCGGCGAGCAGAATCATGCCGTGCAGGAACGGCAGAACGTTCCACGGTGTTTTGTACGGGATGGCGGCGAAGATGAGCGTGACGCAGAAGGTATAGACGGCGAGAAAGCGCGCAAAGTCACGGTTGGCGGCAGGCAGTCCCCGACCGACGAACGCCAAGCACGCGCCGAGGACCGCGAGCAGGAGGATGACGCCTTCGCTCCACCAGGGGGCGCGCATGGTGTCGTCGCGATGGTAGTAGGCAAGCAGTTTGAGGTAGGTGTACCAGGGTGCTTCGTGCCCCGCGCCTTGTGCACGCTGGGCGTAGTTGAAGTAGGAGAGCACCGAGTCGGCGATGCCCTGCGGATGTCGGAAGAAAGCGGAAAAGAGCAGGACGATGACGAGGCTGGCGGCGACGAACGCGGCGATGAGATGTTGCGGCGGTACGGCGGTGAGCAGGGCGCGGATGTCGCGCTGCGGCCGGGTGATCCAGACGGTGGCGATGCCCGCCGCCATCGATGCCCAGAGGATGACGCTCGTTTCCTTGGTGGCGAACATGAGTCCGGCGCTGAGCCCGGCGACGATGGCCCAACCAAGACTTGGCCGCACGTAATAGCGCCATCCCGCGACGATGAGGCCGAACGTGAAAACGATGAGCAGCGGCTCGTGGATGTAGTAACGGTGGTAGAAGACCATCGCGGGTGAAACGGCCAGCAGCAACCCCGCCGCGATGAGCGCGGGCCACCCCAAGGCGTCGCGTACGAGGTAGAGCATGGCGATGAGGATGATGCCGAACACGACCGACAGCGTGCGGTAGGTGGCTTCATTGGTGCTGTTGAAATCGGGGGCTCCGCTGAGCCAGACGACGGGCAGGGTGAGGTAATAGAGGCTGGGGCCGTGATGATCGAGCGGGCTGTATTCGTAGCTGCCCGATTCGTAGAGCGTTTGAAAGATGATGGTGTTGTTCGCCTCGTCGGCGTGCATGGGTCGGCCGCCGAGATTGCCCAGGCGCATCTGAAGCGCGAGCCCCAACACCGCGATGAAGGCGAGAATGATGAGCCAGTGCAGTTTCATGGGGCGGGTACGCCGAAAACTTCAATTTCGAGGTAGCGGTTATAGCGATCCCGTGTGTTCCCATTGCTGTAGAACCGCAGGTATCGTGCCACCTCGCCGTTCAGTTGAATTCGCTTGCCATGAATGGTTTCGAAATATTCGCGGTCGGTTCCCGCACCGAGGCCGCTGGAATTGTCCTGGTCGTTGTTGAAGATCGTTCGAACGTTCTCGGTGAAGGACGCGTCGTCGGCGATCTGCACGACGACATCGCGATAGACAATATGTTCACCTGCCATGTCGCCAGCATCTTCCCGCCACATCGCGATCGCGTATAGGGAAGCTCGTCGTTCAACGTCGATTTGCACCCATTGCAGATCGGGCATCAATTCGACAATCTCCGCGTCGAATCCGTTTCGATTGCCGTCGGTGATGGCGTTGAGTTCTCCGATGAGGGGAGCATCGTCACTTGAGACAATCGTTTTGCCGATTGCAAGGTTGACAGCGTCAGGCGGTGCGAAGATCGTCCGCGAGGCCTCTTCGGCGATGGCGGTTGTGTTACGTGGCTTTTCAGGTGGGGTTGGTATCAGGGCGCGGTCAGGCAATGCGATTGTCAGCGGGCGAAGCTTTTCGACCGTCTGCGTATTTCCGGTGGGGCGAATCGATCGCTCAGACGTGGAGGCGGGGTCTTCGGCGCAGGCCGTCGCGCACATCATCAAAACGTACATGAAGGCTGTGCGAAGGAAACCAGATTTTGACAGCCGCAATTCTCTCATGAAAGACCGGTTTGCCACGAGCAGTGGGCATGCCCCGAAGGGGGGCTGAGTTCGCCGAAGTTTGCGTGTCACTGCGTCGTGCGGGTCAGTGGGGGATGCCGTAGACGGCGACTTCGCAGTAGTAGTTCTGTTCGTTGTCGGTGCTGCCGTTGGAATAGATGCGGACGTAGCGGGCGGTTTGGCCGTCGGTCTGGACGACGTGGCCGTGGTTCTTTTCGAAGAACTCGTGGTCGTTGCCCGCACCGAGGCCGCTGGAGTTGTCCTGATCGTTGTTGAAGAGCGTGCGGACGTTTTCGGTGAAGTCGGCGTTGTCGGCGATCTGCACGATGACGTCGCGGTAGACGACGGCTTTGTCGTGGTTGCGCCACGTGATGATGCCGTAGATGTCGCACGGCTGTTCGAGGTCGATCTGCACCCATTGCACACCGGGGGCGAGTTCGACGATGTTGTTCGGGTAGGCCTCGGCGTCACCGTCGGTGAGGTAGGTCAGTTCGCCGTTGAACGGCATGGGGTCGCTGCTGGTGACGTTTTTTTCCAGTGCGAGGTTGGTGGCCGCGGCGGGCGCCTGCAGCGGTGGTGGCGGCGGGGCGTCAAAGTCGGCATCCGAGTCGATGCGTTCGGGCTTGGTGCCGATCGTCAGTTGCTGGGGCAGCGTGATCTTCAGTGCGACGAGGTCGGAGGCGGAAGCATCGTCAGACGCTGTCGGGGTGTCGACCGCGGGCGCTTTGGATGCATCGGAGGTGGCGGGGGTTTCGTAGGCGGGTTCGTCACCGCAGCCCGTCGCGGCAAGGAGGAGGCCCGCTCCCAGCAGGCAGGTCACGATGCGGCAGGGTTGGATCGGCATGGTCGTGCTCCTTGCGGCGTGATGACGATGATGCGATTGGTCACGCGGCGTTAAAGCCCGGGGAGGGTTGGTCCCCGGGCTTTAAGCACGCGCTTTGAGTTTTATTTGGCGGGCACGCCCCAGACTTCCACTTCGATGTAGTGGTTCTGGTCGTCGGCGGTGTTGCCCTGGCTCCACAGACGCACGTAGCGCGCCTTTTCGCCCTTGACGTAGATCAGGTGGCCTTCGTTGTTTTCGAAGTACTCACGCTCTTCGCCCACGCCCTGGCCAAGCGAGTTGTCCTGGTCGTTGTTAAAGACGGTGCGCACGTTCTTGGTGAACGATTCATCGTCGGCGATTTCGACGACGACGTCACGATAGATGCGCGGGTCGGCGTGGAAGTGCCAGATCACGATGCCGTAGATCTCGCCGGGCTCCTCCAGGTCGATGACGACCCACTGCTTGCCGCTGCCGAGTTCGACGTAGCTGCCGTCGGTGGCTTCCTTGTCGCCGTCGGTGACCTGATCCAGATCACCGATGATGGGCATGTCGTCGCTGGAAGTGACGGGCTTGCCCTTGGCGAGGTTGACGGCACCGGCCGGAGCCTTGAGCGGTTCGCGTGGCGGGAGGTTGCCCAGCGCGGTCGTGCCGGTGGGCGGCTCCTTGGGGGTGCCCAGGAACAGCGGTGCGGGCAGTTCCAGTTCCACTTCGACGAGTTCGCCGTTGGTCTCGGCGGGCGTTTCGGCGGCGGGCTCAGGATCAGCCTGCGGCGCGGGCGTTTCGCTGGGCGTGTCGGCGGGGGTTTCTTCCGGGGTTTGGCCGGCGTTGTCGCCGCCGTTGGCGGGCTGGGTGGGAGCGCTGTTGTTGTTATTGGTGGTGTCGGGCGCGTTGCCGCCGTTGTCGCAGCCGGTGACGGAGATCGCCAGCGCGGTCAGCAGGGCGGTGGAAAGTGTGGTAAAGCCGAGGCGGCCCTTAGGAAGAGGTCGCTTCATGTTGAGCAGCTCCTTTTGTTGCGCGGCTGCGTCGTTGCGCGAGCCACAAGAGGTATCGATGAACCAGCAGCGCCAGGACCAGTCCCAGCCCCGCGTAACGATGTAGTTGGATGAGCCGTTCCTGCTCGTGGGTGCTGAACAGCGGCGTCATGGGCAGCAGGCTGCTGAGGATGACCGCCAGCCCCGCAAATCCCGCCAGCCAGAATGCGAGCTTGGTGCCGGCGGAGAAGGCGCGGCCGCTGTCATCGGGTTCCGCGGCGATGCGACATCCACCCGCCCAAAGGAAGATGAGCGAGGTGAGCGACGCGATGAGCAGGCCCGCCGCCGACGAGTGCAACAGCAGCATCCAGCCGCGCATCGCCTGTCCCTGCACAAGCGGCGTCCATGCCGACACCGCGGCGATGAGCGTGCTGATGAGCACGACCAGATAGAGCATGAGGCCGAACCGTCCCACGGGCGGCGCGGAGCGTTCCCGTCGGCCGCGCACCGCAAAGTGCAGCGCGATCAGCACCAGTGTGACAGCGAGCCCGAGAATGACCGACGTGACGTACATGGTTGTGCTATCGATTCCGTCGATTCTGATGGACCATCGTGGCCGTGCATCGTTGCGGATCGGCCGCGGTACGGCGCATCAGGCTTTCACCAGTTCCTTTTTGCGTCGCAGGTGGACGGCGGACAACGCCTGCATCACCAGCCACAGCAGCACGAGGGCGATGATGCCCGCCGCGGTGAAGCCGGCGATCTTGAACGCGTCCCGCATGCCGAACCCGCGTGCCCACGTTTCCCACAGTTCGATGTCCACGTTCTGCAGTTCGTGCATGGCGCGGATCACTTCTTCGTTGGGCGACACCGGTTGCGCCGCGACAAGTCCCGCGATGAAGGGCGAGTCGGCTGCGTGACATTCCATGCAGCTTCGCGCCCCCAATGCCTGATTGGCCGGACGCACATCGTGCGCCAACGGCCAGGAATACGGCTTCGCCGCCTCGTGCTCCCGGGCGACCACCGCATCGTTCTCAAGCATATGTAAGCGCCCACCGGTGATGTAGACCGCAACCTGTCCTTCCTCAAGCTCCTTCTGGAGATGCGCCAGCGTGGCGGCAATCTGTTTGGCGGTGATCGGCGACCAGCCACGCGGATAGCTCTTCGGATCGGCCTGTTCGCCGTCCTCGGCGGGCTCGGCGCGGAGGAAACGCACCACCGACTTCTGCATCGCTTCGATCGGGAAGGGGACGACCTGGTCGTTCTGCATGACGCCCCAGAACGCGGGCCACACCATGCGGTGCGGCTCGATCCTGCCCTCAGCGTTGCGGACGAAGACCGGCTGCGTAATGTGCGGCGGATCGGCGTTGTGGCGATGCTCATCGCCCAGCCCCAGCGCGTGCGCCAGCGAGGTCTGCACCGCCTGACTGGAGGCCTGTGGGAACGGACCGGAGTGGCACGCCGTACACGTCAGCGATTCGAAGTGCAGCGGCGGGATGCCCTTGTGGGCGGGGATCGGCGCGCCCATGCGGCCGCCCGCCAGTTGGGGGGTGTTGCTCGTCGGGTCACCCGTATGGCAGCCGGCGCAGCTCAGCCCCGTTGCGCCGTGGTTGCCGGTGATCGCCGCCTCACCCTCGAAGCCGCGAACCATCGCATGGTCCAGGCCGTGACGGTGGCAGTCGGCACAGTTCATGCCCTGCATCACGTGCACATCGGGGTCGCGCTGCCATCGCGGCAGGCTCAGTTCGCCTGTCTCGTGCGTCGAGTGGCAGTAATAGCACCGCTCGACAGGCGGCTTACGCACCACATCGAAGAAGACGCGGTTGCTCGCATCCAGTTTCGAGGTGTCGTACTGCACCTGCGGCAACGTGGCGCCGGGGGTGAACTCGGGAAACTCGGGGTCGAAATCATCGGGAATGCGGCGGGTTTCGCCCACGATCCGCGCCAGGCCCAGCGCCGCGGTGGGCGCCCACTTGAAGTTTTCACTTTCGATCTGCCGCGCCCACTCGGTGACGTCGTACCCTGAGCTGGCCGAGTGACACATCATGCAGTCGTTTTCGAGGTAGCCGGAGATGTGCCAGCGTCCCTCGGGGGTGGCCAACGGGTCATCATCCTCTTCTTCACGCTCGGCAGCGGGATCGTCTTTGGGGCCCTTGCCTGGTCCACCGCCTGACATGTGTCGGGCGAATCGACGGGTGAACTTCCATTCGTCCATGCCCACCTCGTCGGGATGGTACGTGCCCTGCCACTTGCGGAACGACAGCGGCAACTGCGTGCGCGTGGGGGCGTCCATGAGGATCCACGGCTCGCCGGGTCGGCCGGCGGCGACATCGTCCGCGTTGCTGTTGAAGTGCCAGCCGTGGTTGATCGCATCCACGTTGTGGCATCGGCCGCACGTCACGGTGGGGGAGTAGGGCTTGGCGTCGCGATCGCGCAAATTGATGATCTGCCCGTCCTCATCCATGAGGTTGATCCAGTGCGGATAGGGCGAGCGACTGTTGCTGAAAAGCCCCTGTGCCTGAACGCCCGGCGTCAGCGCCAAGAGCAGCAGGCAAAACGCCCACGCGCTACGCGACCAAGACACGGCGATGGCCCGGCGACAGTTGGAAAAGTCGTCTCTCATCATGGCGTAGGACCCGCTTCGGACGCGGGCTCATCATCAGGCCGGTCCGTCAGTTCACTGGTAAATCGCTCCCATTCGCCGAATACCTGAAGCCTCGGCGAGGCGTCGCGATTCTCCAAGAGCATACCACAAACCCCTACCCTGTCATTGCATACCGCTCGGACCGCATCGGCGTTCATCACCAGAAACGCGGTGGACAGCGCATCGGCCCACGCCGCCGACGATGCCGACGCCCATGCCGCCAGATGACGCATCGCCGGCTGCCCCGTGGCCGGATCCAGCACATGCGGATCTCGCGTCGACCAGCTCGAGGTGCTCACCGCCTGACCGCGAACGCGGAAGTGGCCCAGCACCGTTCGCTCATCACGCGGGTCGATCACCCGCATGCGCCAGCCATCCTCCGGCGGATCACCCACGGGCAGCATCGTGCTCGCGCCGGCGGAAAGCATCGCCCGCGCGATCCCCCAGTCGCGCAGGAACGCCGCCGCCTCATCCAGCGCATACCCCTTGCCGATGCCGCCCAGGTCGATCTCCACATCGTCCGCCAGCACCGCCACCGCGCTGAGGGCGTGATTCACCGCGATCAGATCCATGCCGATGCGCACCGGCCCGGTACGCGGCTGGTAGTACGCGAGCCCCTCGGGCGTTGCGTCCCATGGCTGCCGTCCCGACAGCAGCGCCCCGACCGTCAGGTCGAACGCGCCGCCCGTCAGTTGGCCGACCTCCAGTGCTGCTTCGATACACGCCAGCGTGGCGGGCCCCACCCGCACCGATTCCCCCGCCTTCAGCCGGTTGATCTGCGACACATCGCTCGACGGCACGAAATAGCTGAGCTGCTCTTCCAACTCGTCGATCAGTTCAAACGCCCCTCGCGCTGCCGCCTGTGCCGCCTGCCGTTCCTCATCAAAGATGTGGAACACAAACACCGTTGCCATCGCCCGATGTTCAAACCGATGACCACCCGCAGGAGACACGTTGTCGAGGGAAGATTGGCTCATACAAAAAGGAAACCGCGCGGGTAAGCCGCGCGGTTCCGGGGAATTCATGAAGAACCGCGAATCAACGCGAATGGGTGCGAATCGATGCGGGTGTTGCGAACGGCATGTTCACCCGCCGGATCGGCTCACGTCCAACGCTCGATGCCTCACGCCTTGAAGTCGCTGGGGCTGAACTCGATTTTCGCACCGGTGCGCAGCGCTTCGTTGACCTTCAGCACGGTGACGGCCGTTTCGAAGCCGACTTCGGCGGGGCAGGTCAGCGCCTCGCCGTCGCGGATGGCGGCGAAGAAGTTCTCCAGGTGCACCTGGTGGACCGGCTTGTCCAGCGACTGCTCCAGTTCCTGGGCGGCCTCGTCCATCTTGCCCTGAGCCTTGCGCGACTTGAGCGGGTCGAAGTTCATTGCTTCGGCGCCGTCCTTCTCGATCTTCTCCGCTTCGTTTTCCCAGTCCTGCTTCGGCGCGCGGGCTTCACGGTACATCGCGTTCTTGGTGGTGATCTCGGAGATCACGAACGAGCCCTGCGTGCCGAGGAACGCTTCCCAGAACCCGCCGTGGCTGGAGGTGAGCACGACCTGATAGAAGCCGCGCACCACACCGTTGGGCGTGTCCCACTCGTAGATGCACAGCACGTTGTCCTCGCATTCGGGGACGAACGTGGCCTCTTCCTCCTTGCCCTGAATGATGGCACGCGCGTTGGAGCCGGTGGCGTAGACGCTCTTGGGCGGGGCGTTGAGGAACCAGTTGAAGATGTCGACCTGGTGCGAGCCCAGGTCCGCCATCGGCCCGCCGGCGAACTTGCGGAACCAGCGCCAGTTGCGGAGCTGGCCCATCGTCTCGTAGCCGTACTTGTTCAGCGTCGCCTCGTCCAGCTCGTACCGCTTGGGCCAACCGATGTCGATCGGCTTGGCCTGGTTCCACTGGCCCTGCACGTGGGTGATCGGGCCGAACACCTTCGCCTGATTGCACAGGTTGTAGGCGTGCTTATAGAACGGGTTGCTGCGGCGCTGGTGGCCGATCTGCAGCAGCTTGCCCGTCTTCTTGGCGGTGTGCACCATGCTGCGGGCCTTTTCGATGTCGTTGGACATCTCTTTTTCGCAGTAAACGTGCAGGCCGGCCTCGAGGCAGGCGTTGGTGATTTCCGCGTGCATGAAGTCAGGTGTGGCGATGACCACCGCGTCCAGATCCTTCTCCGTCTGGAGCAATTCCTGGTAGTCCATGTACTGGTTGACTTCCTGCTTGGCCTTGCGGCACAGGCCCGAAGCGCGGACACGGTTGAATTCGAAGATGTCGCAGATCGCCTTCATCTGGACGCCGGGGATTCGCAGCATCCAGTTGAGCAGGATCGTGCCCTGCACGCCGCTGCCGATCAGCGCGACGTTGACCTGTTCCTTGCTTTGTGCCGCGGAAACCCAGGTGGGCTGCACCAGCGCCAGGCCGGCACCGGCCGTCGCCACGGACTTTACGAACGTTCGGCGGCTTACCGTGGACAGGTCAGAGGTCGGCATACGCGTTTGTTCCATTGCGTCGAATCCCTATGCAGAAGTAAAAACAAGTTCCACCGGGTGGGGCAGGGGTGGCAGGGTGGTCGAAGCACCAATGTAGCCCCTCGCCCCAGTGGACGTCAACGCGGCGACCATGCGTTGCGGTACGCCCAGCCGATGATTTTTTTCCGTCAGCCAAGGCGCTAAAACCAGTCGCAATCCGCGATTGGAAGTTGTTTGGCGAACCTTGCCGTCCGCCCGTTTGCCGTCCGGCACCCGCGCTTGAAACGGATCGGAAGCCTTCCTATACTGCCAGCGCTGGAACGCCCTTGAGCGTCCGCCATGGGGGTGTAGCTCAGTTGGGAGAGCGTCTCGATGGCATCGAGAAGGTCGCAGGTTCGAACCCTGTCACCTCCACTGACCAAAGCCCCGTTCCTTAAATGGAGCGGGGCTTTTTTGTTAGCCACACAGACTCTGTGGGTTACCCTCCTACGGCATGGCGTTTGAACGGTCGATGAAATGACCGTGATGCTGCCTGCCATGGAACGAGCGCGACACCAGGTACAGTTGCGAATGACCGCGGCGCCAATCCCCATTGATGCGTCCGCCGCCACGCGGATCGTGCGTGACCGGCTGGACCCGAGCCTCACCGTCACCACCGTGCGACGCATGCATGGCGGGGTGAGCAACGCGGTCTACGAGTGGCTGACGGACGGCCAACCCGCGGCAATCGTGGCGAAACTCGCCCCGCCCGAGCAGGATGCGGCACTGCACCAGGAGTTCGCCGCGCTGCGGTGGTATCGCCAGCACACCCGACTGGCGGTGCCCGAACCCTACGTCTGCGTGTCAGGTGGCGAGGTGTTCGACCAGACGTGTCTGCTGATGCGCCGTCTGCCGGGCCGCAACCTGGGCGAAGCGAAGCTCAGCCCACGCGGCAAACGCGTGCTGCAGCAGCAGTTCGCCCTCCAGATCGCCGAACTGCACCGTCACCGCCGCGATACCTACGGCAACGCATTGGGCGGGGAAACCTACATCCGTTGGCTCGACCGGTTCGCTCCCGTGATGCGTCACCACTTCGATACGGTGCGCGATCGACTGGCCGCCCGCACGCGCTGGGTCGTCAGTGAAGTGCTCGAACACCTCGATCAGTGGCTGCCTGAATCGAACCAGCCCACGCTGGTGCACGGCGACCTGTGGGCCAACAACATCATCGTGGACGACCTCGATACCGACCGCCCGACGCTCGCCGGCTTCATTGACGGCGGGGTCAACTACTCCGAAGTCGAATACGAACTGGCGTACCTGCGCATCTTCAATACCGCCGACGCCACCTTCTTTGAGACGTACTGCCAGACCCACCCGTTGCGTTCCGGCTTCGAACAGCGCAGCCGCATCTACTGGCTCAACACCGCCATGACCCACGTGACCACCTTTGGCCCGAGCTACCTCAGCGTCTGCGACCGCGTCGCCGACCAGATCGCCAAAGTGATGTAAGCCGGGGGGGTAGAGGCCGGAGGTCAGGGGGCGGGGTCGGACGTCAGAGGCAGCCACGGAGCAGGAATCAATCGGCGATTGGCTTCCGCCCGCCTCGGTCATCTCGCGCGCCAATCCCTCCGTCTTCCCTAATCTGTTACCCTGTTGCGCTATCGCAAACGCCTTGTTGCCGGAGGATTTTCCATGGTGTTGACCCGTTCCGCCCGGATGGGCGGTTATCCGCTCGGCGTGGTGTACCTGTTGCTCACCGCCTTTCTGATCACCGCCTGTGCGGCCCAGCAGGTTGCGCCGGCGGCCGACACGGATGGCAACGTCGATCTGCCGCGGTTCCCCTCCATCAGCCCCGATGGAGCGAAGATCGTCTTCTCGTGGCGCGGCGACCTGTGGAAGGTCGATGCCACCGGTGGTCAGGCGGTTCGGCTCACTCGGCATCGCGGCGACGACCTGCGCTCCGCCTGGAGCTGCGATGGCCAGCACATCGCCTTCACCTCCACGCGATCGGGTTATCTCAACATCCACCTCATGCGGGCGGACGGCACGGATGTGCGACAGGTCTCGCACATCGATCAGTCGTGCATCCTCGCGGGCTTCGGCGTTGACGATGCGGGGCGACCGGTCATCACCTTTGCCGCCGCCACCGAGGGGGATGCCGAGCGATACACCCGGCCATACATGATCGGACTGGAAGGCGGCGACCTCGTGCGTATCCACGATGCCTACGGCTCGCACCCGTCGGTCAGCCCCAACGGGCGATTCGTGGCGTTCACACGTGGACGGTCATCATGGCATCGCCGACACAGCCGCAACCCCGACACACGCGACGTCTGGATCTACGACCGGAAAACCGACACGTTCACCCAGGTCACCGACTGGCCCGGCAACGATGGTCACGCGCGCTGGCGCAACGATGAGGAACTGCTCTATATCTCCGACCGCGAGCTGAACTGTGTCAATCTGTATCGCATCAACCTCAACGGGTTCGACCCGGCAACGTTCGACCGCGCGGCGCTCAAACATGAACGGCTGACCAACTTCGCGGAGGCTGATGTTCAGAACTTCGATGTGAGTGCTGACGGCACGACCGCGGTGCTGGCGGTGTGGGACACGCTGTATCGGTTGAACCTGCAGTCGCCCACGAGCGACCCGGTGGCATTGAGCATTCGCGGCAGCACCGATGACGATGACAACTTCGTGCTTGCATCGGTGAATCGCGAGGTGACGGAAGCGGCGCTCTCGCCGGATGGCAAGGTGATGGCGGTGATCGCGCGAGGCGAGGTGTTCATCCGCAACGTGGATGATGGCAGCCCGACAGCGCGTGTCACCCACACGCCGGGCAGAGAAAAGCAACTCGCCTGGTCGCCCGACGGCACGCGACTGTACTTCGTGAGCACGCGCGAAGGCATCGATTCGATCTTTTACGCCACCGTCACCCTCACACGCAGTGACATCAAAGACTCGTTCGCCAAGGCGACCAAAGTCGACAAGGCGAAGAAGCCGGACGAGGCGGTCGCGAAAAAGGACGAAACCGACCAGGCGGATAAGGCGAACGACCAGGCGGATGCCGCTTCGGAAGCAAGCGAATCCGATGCGACGGCCTCCGAAGAGAAGAACGACGAAGCCAAGGAAGAGGCGAAGCCTGAGGATGCGGCGGAAGCGAAACCGGAGGAGAAATCCGCGGACAAGCCGTTGGACCCCAAGCGGTGGCACGATGCGATTCGGTTTGAGGTGACGCCACTGGTGGCGACGGAGCATGGCGACTCATCGCCTTCGCCGTCCCCCGATGGCAGGTGGCTGGCGTTTCTGCGTTCGCCGGGCAATCTGATGCTGCACGATCTGGCGACCGGTGAGCAGCGCGTGCTGCGCGAAAGCTGGAACTCGAGCCTGCACTGGTCGTGGAGCCCGGACAGCCGATACATCGCGTTCTGCGATGCCGACCGCAGCTTCAACTACGACATCTGGATCGTGCCGGTGGATGGCAGCGCCAAACCGGTGAACATTTCGCGTCATCCGCAGCCTGATGTGAACCCGCGATGGTCCGCCGATGGGAAGATTCTCAGCTTCATCTCCCGGCGGGTGAACGGGCAGTACGACATTTACAGCGTGTACCTGGACAAGGAACTGGAGGCCCTGCCCGAAGTTGAATTGAAGAAGTATTACACCGACGCGGCTGCGGCGGCGAAGAAACGCAAGCCGTTGCCCGTTGCCAAGCCCGGTGAGGCGAAGGACGCCGCGAAAAAACCGACGGACAAAACGCTGGACCTTGAGGATGCATACCTGCGGCTGCGTCGCGTGACCCGCACCATCAACTCCGAAACCAACAACGACATGACGCCCGGGGGGGAACGGGTGATCTACGTCACACAGAACGCGCTGTGGTCGACCGAATGGGATGGCAGCGGCACGAAGCGTCTGGGTAACAACGCCAACGTTCAGCACGTGACGCTCGCCGGGGATCGTGTGGTGGTTGTGGAAAGCGGTCGGGCGGCGATCGTGCCGGTGATCGGTGGAACGACCAGCTACGTCGACATCAACGACCGCATCCGCATCGACCTGCAGGAACAGGCGAGCGAGAAGTTTCTCGAAGCGGCAAGGCTGCTGGGTGAACGGTTCTACCATCCCACGATGAAGGAACTGGACTGGCCGCAGGTGACCCGGCGGTATCACGAACTGGCGCGCCGGACGCGCACCGCCAGCGAGTTCAACGACGTGGCGAACCGCTTCCTCGGCGAACTCAACGCATCGCACATGGGGGTGAACTCGCCGGGCGATCGCATGCCCAACACCCAGCCGTATGGCAGGCTCGGCACGATCCATCGGCGGGTGAGCGATGGGTACGAGGTGGTGGCGGTGGTGCCGCAAACCCCCGCGGCGATGGGGCCGATGGCGCTGGAAGCGGGCGATGTCATCACCGCGATCGAGTTGCAGCCGTTCGGCCCGACGGACACCGTGGAAAAGATGCTGCAGGGACGCATCGGCGAGGAAACGATCGTGACCGTGCGTCGGCAGATCGGCGGCGAGTGGCGTGAATTCAACGTCTTCATGAGGCCGATCAGCTACAGCGATTTCGCCGACCTGCGCTATCGTGATTGGCGCCTGGACAAGGCGCGGCTCGTCGAGGAGTGGTCCAACGGCCGCATCGGGTACATCCACATCCGTTCGATGAACGAAGCCTCGCTCGAAGAGTTCGAGCGCGATCTGTATGCCGCGGCGGGCGACAAGGAAGGGCTCATCATCGACGTGCGCAACAACGGCGGGGGGTGGACGGCCGATCGTCTGCTCGCCTCGATCATGGTGCAGCCGCACGCCTACACCGTGCCGCGCGGTGCTGAGCCGGTCGATACCAGCAACGCCTATCCGCAGGATCGTCTGTTCATTCAGCGGTACACGCTGCCGATCAACACGCTTTGCAACGAGGCGAGCTTCTCCAACGCGGAAATCTTTTCGCATGCGTTCAAGACGCTCGGCCGGGGCACGCTGGTAGGCCAGCAGACGGCGGGCGGCGTGATCAGCACCGGGTCGTACCGCCTCATCGACGGCACCACCGTACGCGTGCCGTTCAGAGGCTGGTACCTGCCCGACGGCACCGACATGGAAAACAACGGCGCGGTGCCCGACATCCTCATCCCGCAGACGCCTGAGATGGAAGCGGCGAACGATGATGCCCAGTTGCGCGCCGCGGTGGAGGATCTGCTCAAACGGCTGCCCGAGGCG
>CAZEFM010000089.1:0-16515 GCA_964511575.1 uncultured Phycisphaeraceae bacterium
GCAGCGGCTTGAACCGTTCGGGGTCTTCGCCGCCTTCGCCCGTGTTGCTCTTGCCACCGATGCGGTTCATCGCAATGGCGAGCGCTTCGTGCGACTCGGCGGAAATCGAGCCGAAGCTCATCGCGCCGGTGGCGAACCGCTTGACGATCTGGGATGCAGGTTCGACTTCCTCGATCGGCACAGGCGTGGTGGGCTTGAACGTCAGCAGCCCGCGCAGCTTGCACCGCATGCGCGAATCCTCGTTCACCATGCGGGCAAAGGTTTCGTACGCCTGTCGGCTGTTGGTTCTCGCCGCCACCTGCAGGTCCGCAATCGCCTTGGGGCTCCAGCCGTGGCGTTCACCCTCGGCGCGCCATTGGAACTGACCATCGTTGGGCAGCACCGTGAGCGACGTCGTCTTGCGTTCCGGATAGCCGAGCTGATGACGACGGATCGCCTCTTTGGCGAGCACCTCAAAACCAACGCCGCGGATGCGGCTGGGCGTGCCCACGAAGCACTGGTCGATCACTTCCTCGGCAAGGCCGACCGCTTCAAAGATCTGCGCGCCCTTGTAGCTGGCGAGCGTGGAGATCCCCATCTTCGCCATCACCTTGAGCATGCCCTTGGCAACGCCCTTGCGGTACGCGGTAACAACATCGTCCGGCGTGCGAAGGTCTTCGGACAGCAACCCGTCACGTTGCGCCTGCCACAACGCTTCAAACGCACAATACGGATTGATTCCATCCGCCCCGTAACCCACGAGCAGACAGTGGTGATGCACCTCGCGTGCTTCGCCGGTTTCGACCATGATGCCGATGCGCGTGCGTTGCGCCTTGCGCACCAGGTGATGATGCACCGCGCCGGTGGCAAGCAGCGCACTGACGGGTACGCGGTTCGGCCCCATCGCGCGGTCGCTCAGCACCACAAGGCTGTAGCCTTCCTTGATCGCCTGCGACGCCTCGTTGCAGATGCGCTTGAGCGCCGCTCGCAGCAGCTCACCCGCCGATTCATCGGATGCGGGCTTCTCGAACGTGATGTCGATCGTCTTCGTCTTCCACCCGCGATGATCCATCTGCTTGATGGCGGCCATCTGCTCGTTGGTGAGGATCGGGTGCGGCACGAGCAGCCGGTGGGCGTGCGACTCGCCGACTTCCAAAAGGTTCTGCTGTGGCCCGACGTAACACTCCAGCGACATGATGATCTCTTCGCGAATCGAGTCGATCGCCGGGTTGGTCACCTGCGCGAAGAGCTGCTTGAAGTAGTCGTAGAGCATGCGCGGCCGATCGCTGAGCACCGCCAGCGCCGCGTCGTCGCCCATCGAGTGAATCGGATCCTTGCGGGTCTTCACCAGCGGGATGAGCATGTGCTGCATCGTTTCCACGGTGAAGCCGAAGCTTCGCAGTCGCGGCAGCAACTCCTCCACAGGCGTGTCGCGATACGTGGCCGCGTCATCGCTGAGCGTGGCGGTGATCTCCGCCAACTCGATGCGCTGGTTCTGAAGCCACTGACCATACGGGCGACGGGTGGCGATGCTGTTCTTGATCTCCTCGTCGTCGACGATGCGTCCCTGCTCGAAATCGACGAGGAACATGCGCCCGGGCTGAAGCCGGCCCTTGCTCTTGACCTGCTCGGGCGCGACTTCCGTCACACCCACTTCGCTGGCCATGATCACCCGGTCATCGTGCGTGATGTAGTACCGCGAAGGTCGCAGGCCGTTGCGATCGAGCACCGCGCCGATGTACCGACCGTCGGTGAACACCACCGATGCCGGGCCGTCCCACGGCTCCATCATGCACGAGTGATACTCATAGAACGCGCGCTTGCTCACCGACATCGATTCATGATTCTCCCACGCCTCGGGGATCATCATCATCACCGCTTCAGGCAGCGGGCGACCGGCGAGCATGAGCAGCTCCAGCACGTTGTCGAACATGCCCGAGTCGCTGGTCACCGGGTCGACGACCGGCATCAGCCGATGCAGGTTGTCGCCGAACAGATCGCTTTTCATCTGTCCCTGCCGCGCCGTCATCCAGTTGACGTTGCCGCGCAGCGTGTTGATCTCGCCGTTGTGGCTCATGCAGCGCATCGGCTGAGCGCGATCCCACGAGGGGAACGTGTTGGTGCTGAACCGCGAGTGAACCATCGCCAGATGGCTCTGGTAATCCTCATCCCGCAGGTCGGGGTAATACAGCGGCACCTGCGCACTGGTGAGCTGCCCCTTGTAGATCACCACCCGGCTCGAGAAGCTGCAGACGTAATAGCTCTGCGAGTCATCAATGGGTGCCGCCTTGATGACGTGGAACGCCTGCTTGCGGATCGTGTAAAGCTGTCGCTCGAACTCGTCCTGGTCGATCCCCTCAGCCGCGCCGACGAAGAACTGTTCGACCACCGGCTCCGTCGCCCGGGCCGATTTGCCGATGTCCGCGCCGTCCGCATCGGTCGGCACCCGACGCCAGCCGAGCACCTCCTGACCCTGCAGGTGCGTGAAGTGCTCGACGATGTTGCGGCACTGCAGACGCATCCGCTCATCGACGGGCAGGAACATCATCCCCACGCCATACCGCCCCTTTTCGGGCAGCGTGATCCCCAGATCCTGCTGCGCCACCTTGCGCATGAACCCGTCGGGAATGGCGGTGAGAATGCCCGCGCCGTCGCCGGTGTTCGCCTCGCAACCGCACGCGCCACGGTGATCCATGTTGTGCAGCATCACCAGCGCATCGCTGACAATCTGATGGCTTGGCACACCCTTGATGTGCGCGATGAAACCCACACCGCACGCATCCTTCTCATTGGCAGGATCGTACAGGCCATGCTTCGCGGGAAATCGGCTGATCGACATTGGCTTACCTCATGATTCCTATAAGGGCGTTCGAGCCGGGCGGCGCGGTACACACAATCGCAATGAATCCCCTCAACGCGTCGCCCATCTCTCCCCCGTCATCCGGACTTGTTGCTGAAATGGTGGTACGTTCCGCGTGCGCTCACCGCATCGCCGATGCGTTTGAGCGCCTGGGCATAGGCGGCCGTACGCATGTCGATGTTGTGCGTCGTCATGAACTGGTAAATCGTCTTGAACTCGGTGGTCATCATTCGGCGGAGCCGCTCGTGCACCGTTTCCAGCGTCCACGTGTCGCACTGACGGTTCTGGACCCACTCGAAGTAGCTCACCGTCACGCCGCCCGCGTTGGCGAGGATGTCCGGCACGACCAGCACGTTCCGCCGGTACAACACCTCGTCGGCCTCATCCGTCACGGGACCGTTCGCCAGCTCCACCACCACGTTCGCACGAACGCGCTCGGCGTTGTCCAAACGAATCTGATTCTCCAGCGCCGCAGGGATCAGCAGCTCCACATCGAGTTCCAGCAGATCCTCGTGACCGATGGTCACGGCTCCCTCAGCGGCGAGCACACCTTCCTTGCGCTTGCGCTGAATCAGCGCGGGAATGTCCAGGCCGTCGTCGTCGTGAATCGCCGTCCGCGAATCGCTCACCGCCACGACGCGGTAGCCATCGTTGTACAGCAGCAACGCCACGCTCTGTCCCGCGTTGCCGAAGCCCTGCACCGCCACCCGCACATTGCGCGGCGACCACTGGCGCATCCGCTCCAGTTCCTTGATGCAGTAGTACCCGCCGCGCCCCGTCGCATCCTCGCGCCCGAGGCTGCCGCCCAGCGGAATCGGCTTGCCCGTGATCACCGCCGGCTCACGACGACGACGAATCTTCGCGTATTCGTCCATCATCCAGCCCATGATGGTCGCGTTGGTGTAAACGTCCGGTGCGGGGATGTCCGTGTCCGGACCGATGAAATCCGCCACCGCCTGCATGTAGCCGCGGCTGAGCCGTTCCAGTTCCATCCACGACAGCCGCTTGGGGTCGACGATCACACCGCCCTTGCCCCCGCCGAACGGCACGTTCACCACCGCACACTTGCACGTCATCCAGAACGCCAGCGCTTTGACCTCGTCCAGCGTCACTCCCGGGTGAAAGCGGATCCCTCCCTTGGCCGGGCCACGCGTGTCATCGTGCCGCACCCGGTAACCGGTAAACACCTCCAGCTTCCCCGAGTCCATGCGGACCGGGATCGACACTTCGAGAATGGCCGTGGGGCGCTCCAGCAATGCCAGCGCCTCGGAATCGATCTGAGCAAACTGCTGGGCGCGCTCCAGCCGCGCAATGGCTTCCTCATAAAGGGTACGACCGTTGTTCTGACTCAACGCAATTTGTGCCATCAACATCCACTCACTTCTCTGGACGCCTATCGTTTACAGGCGCAACCAATCCCTTTGCACCGCGCCACCAGGCCCACGCAGCCTCGCGGTACGGCCGCCCACACAGGGGCAACTCCAACCAACGTTTTGTCCCACTGATCACACCCGGCCGCCCACCAACTCCCGGCCGCGCGCCTCAACGTCGTCCACGGTGTCAACCCTCGGCCCGGCGTGCTCGAGCAGGAACTCGACAAACAGCCGTGCCGCCGGACTGAACGACGCCAGCGACGCCTCCAGCCCGCCACCACCTTCTGCTCCCGGTTTCGCCGCTCCCCCACCACGCGAAAGGCCACGACGTCGGCGATGAACAATGCCCACCGGCCGAACCAGTTCCGGCTCCAGCTCCACCACCGCCAGCCGGCCCGCCGCCACCTCACGAAGCACCGTTCGCTTGGGAAGCACGGCAAAGCACTGCGTCACCTCCACCACGCCCTTGATCGTGTCGATGTTGTCGAACACGTGCTTGATGCGTGGCCGGGCCTGCTGCTCCTTGAAATAACGCGCAATCTGCTGCGCCACAGGCAGCTCCGGCTCGAACGACACCATGGACCAGTTCGCCAGCTCCCGCGCGTGCACCCGGGTCCTGCCCGCCAGCTCGTGGTCCGGCCCGCACACCGCGGCCATCACCTCGTTGCGCAGCGGGATGTAATCCACGTCCCGCCACCGCTTGGGGTAGGACAGAATCCCCAGATCGCACCGCTTGGCCCGAACCGCTTCGTGCACATCCTCCGGGCTCTTGTACTCCAACGTGACCGACACCTTGGGGTACACACTCTCAAACCGTTCCTTGATGTGGTTCAGCAGCCCGATGCCTGCGGAGTAGATCGCCGCCACCGTCACCTGCCCCTCGGGGCCGGCATGCAACTGCTGCACACGCTGTTCCAGGCGGTTGTACCGGCCCACCAGCTCCTGCACCTCGCGCCAGAACAGCTCCCCCGCATCGGTCAGTGTCAGAGGCCGCACCGAGCGGTCGAAAAACGTCACGTTCAGCCGCCGCTCCAGATGCCCGACCCGCTGGCTCGCCGCGGACTGTGTAATGCCATGCAACGCCGCCGCGTCAGAAAAACTGCGCAGTCGGGCCACATCACAGAACAGTCGCAACGTCTGCATAACCAACCACCACTCAACTCAAGAATAAGTAATTCTTATCTAAGATAGCCGATCGCATCAGTATAAGTAATCCAGCTGTCCTGTCAACACGAAAAGAACCGATTGAATAACGAAGCCGCGAAGATGGAATTGGCGGTGCAACTACCGCAAAAACCTCAACTTCACCCCTAAAGCTTGCTCCGAAACCCGCGGTAACTTGCTACCATGCGCGACATGAGCGACAGCCCCACCATCAAGTCGGCCGTGACCATCAGCCTCGTCCCCCAGGCACGCGGCGGGCCGTTCGTCTTCTGGGATGATCTGGCGGCAGCGTGTGGCAAGGCGGCAGCACTGGGGTTCGATGCCGTCGAACTGTTCATGCCCGATGCCGTGACCGTCGACCGCACAACGCTCGCAAAACTGCTTGCCGACCATCAGTTACGGGTGGCTGCGGTCGGCACGGGGGCTGGCTGGGTCATTCAGAAGCTCAGCCTTACCGATGCCGATGCAACCCGACGCGCCAAAGCCGTCGACTTCGTCCGCGCCATCATCGACTTCGGTACCGCGTTCGACGCCCCGGCGATCATCGGCTCCATGCAGGGCAGGCACGGCGGCGACGTCGACCGCGACACCGCCCACCACCACCTGCGCGACAGCCTGGCGCAACTCACCGACCACGCCGGCGGACTTGACCTCTTCATCGAGCCGCTCAACCGGTATGAAACCAACATGCTCAACACGCTGGCGGATGGCGTGGCACTGATCGAGGCTGTCGGCGCGGGCAACCTGAAGCTGTTGGCCGACCTCTTCCACATGAACATCGAGGAAGCGGACATCGCCGCCGCCCTCCGCGATGCCGGCCGCCACGTCGGCCATCTCCATTTTGTGGATTCCAACCGCCGCCCCGCCGGCACGGGCCACCTCGACTACCCGCCCATCGTCGCGGCACTGAAGGCGATCGGCTACAACGGCTACGCCTCGGCCGAGGCTCTGCCGCATCCCCACCCCGACGAAGCCGCTCAACAAACCATCGAGATGTACAAACGGCTGTTCGGCTGAAGCCGAAAAATTCGAATGACAAGTGACCAGGGCACAACCAACCACTTTCCCGTGCCTTCGTGTCTATAGGACTTCGTGCCTCTGTCCCTCCGTCCCTCTTCACAAAAAAACCGCGGCCGAAGCCGCGGTTTCTTGAATCAGAGGCATACCGTTCGTATCAGCGACGACGGCGAAGCCGCATCACACCCATGCCGCCGAGCAGGGCAAGGCCCGCACCAGCCGCGGCCGGGTTCGGCACAACCGCCACATCGCCCACCAGCACGGTCATATCCGCACTGCCCAGCACGGTGCCGTTCTTGCTCGCTTCCAACGAGAACTGGTACTCACCGTGTGCAAACGGGTCGAAGCTCGAACCGCCGTAAGTGAGAAAGTTCAAGTTCTGCGAATCCTGCAGCGTGTTGTTCGAATAGGATGCGCCTCCCAATTGCAGCAAAAACAGATTCAGTCCACTGAGGCTCTTGGTATCGTTCGAACTCACCCCGGATTCGGGGTCAATGTCGTAAACCAGTCTGAAGTCATAGTTGCTGTAACTCGCCCCATCGACCGAGATGTAGTAGCCGAAGTTCCAAGTTGCGCCGTTCGTGGAACCCTCTGTGTTCAATCCCGGTTCGGCGAAGAAGGTATTCACCCCGTCATTGGTGACGGCGGGGGAGCTGTACCGCTGGTGGGCGGTCAGGCCGAGGGTGATCGTCACCCCACCGTCCTGAATGGTGGTCACCACGACCGAATGGTTGGGGATACCGCTACCGCCAAAGGTCGCCTGGGGCAACGAGGTGATGGTTCCCGCTGAGGCGACGCCCCCCATCAGGGAGACGGACAAAGCGGACGCGAGCACAAATTTCCTGAACATAACGACCCTCCAAAAAGGAAGAAGAACCATGTCCCGCTGACGCACGATGGACGGACTGCAGCAGTCCCGCTGTCGGGCGAAAAAAACGGAACGAACTTATTTGGGGATCCCCCTCCCCACCACGTCCCTCCAAGGACCGGCAGTCATATTTTAACGAGATATCGGAACACCGCAATGCCTTTTAAGGCGCTGCACACCCGCCCGCGGAGACGGCCGTCCCCCTCGGGCTTCAGGGAGTCAGAATCGCGCGGTAGGCGTTCTCGTAGTCCTGGTGCATCCGCGCCTGTGTGAAATGGGCAAGGAAACGTTCACGGGCGGCGGCGGCCATGCGGTCGCGCCTCGCCGGGTCGCGCAGGAGTGCCGTGAGGTTTTCCGCCAAGGCGGCAGCGTCCCGGCGAGGGCTGAGCAGACCCGTCGTCCCGTGGGCGACCACCTCGCGATTGCCGCCCACATCCGTCGCCACGATGGGCAACGGCGTCGCCATCGCCTCGAGCAGCGTCAGCGACACCCCCTCGCTCAGGCTGGACAGCAGGAAAAGGTCCGCCGCCTGCATCAGTCGCGGCACGTCCCGCCGAAGTCCCAGAAATCGCACGCGCGATGCCACACCCCGGTCCGCCGCCAGCCGCTCCATCGCTTCCCGCTCGGGCCCATCCCCCGCCAGCAGCAGCATCGCCTGCGGCACATCGGGCGCGACCCGGGCAAACGCCTCAATGGCCGTGGCGTGATCCTTCACCGGGTGGAAGCGGGCGACCTGCAACACCACGAGCGTCGCGGCATCGAGCTGCAACTCGCGACAAAGACCGTCCCGGGCCGCCTGCCGAGCGGCCGGGTCGATTTCGCCAAACGGCGCGGGGTCGATGCCGTTGTGGATCACATCGATGCGATGGGCGGCAATGCCCTCGTTGGCGATGAGCGCCGCCTTGACGAAATCCCCCACCGCCGTGACACGATCGTGTCGACGCAGCAGGAAACGGTTCGCCAGCACACGCCGGAGCCGACGGTGATCGGGGTAGTGGCGGCCGTGCTCGGTAAAGAGGATCGGCGTCCGGGCGGCGGGCAGCCGACCGACCGCTGCATAGAAGAACGGGGTGTACTGATGGGCGTGGATCAGATCGACGCCGCGCTGCCGGATTAGCGTGCCCAGTCGTCGCGCCAGCGCCACATCCAGCCCCGGCCGGCGGTCCATCTGGATCACCTCGAACCCCTCGGCCGCGAGTTGCTCGCCCAGGATGCCACGTCCATCGAGGCAGATGAAGAGAAAGCGGTAAGGGTGGTCCGGCGAGGCGGCGAGTTGCCGCGCCAATCCCGCCGCGAGCACCTCCGCCCCGGCGACATCCAGCCGATGCAGCACGTGAGCCACGAGCGGTCGGCGATCAACGGTGGATAGGGGCATGGGTTCTACCACGGAGAATAGGGATACGGCGACAGCGCCTCGCTGCGGACGCCGTGGAAGGTATCGACACGGGGCGAGCGGTCCGGGGAGTTTTCGCGCGGTGTAAATGGAGAGGACGTGACTCAAAACGGGTGGATTGCTGAGGCGACCACGCCAGAATCACGCACCGCTCAGCTTCGCCTTCAGGGCGTGGAGCGTCTGCGGCGGGTAGAGCGCGAAGGACCAGTCGCGGCGGGTCGCGATGGCACGGTTGGCGACGGCCTGGCGGGCATGGGTCACGGCAGCGCGGCTGGCGGCGAGCAGGTCGGCGTGCTCGCGCGACAGGTCGGCGTTGATCGCGTGCAGTTCCGCGAACGCGGCAGCCCGTCGACGTTTGTCACGGTCATCGTCCATGTGCGCCAGCAGCTCCCGCTTGCGGGCGACACGGGGCCCATTCAGGTGCAGCACTCGATCGACGTTGCCCGGCAGATGATGGGCGTACCACTGAGCGCGGTGGAGATCGGCCGGCTCCGCGACGGGAACATCGAAGGGCAGCGTGACGTCCGCACTCACGACCGCTTTCGGGGCAAGCGGTTCGTTTCGCCATAACTGCCACCACGTTTCAGTGACGCGGTCATAGACGCCGCCCCCCTTGCCGTGGATGAAAAGATCGCAGTAGCAGGCGCGCATGACAGCGCTGAGCAGCAGCGCGCGGGGGGCGAGTGTGGCTGAATCGATGCCATCGAACAGCACCGCTTCGCTGCGTTCGATGCGATCAACAAAGACGGGGTGTCGGCCCGTGTCGGTGATCGACCAGAGAGGCAGTTCCACAAAATCAACCCCCACGTGCAGCGGGCGGATACGTGCTTCGGGATGCGCAGCCACGGCACGGTTGTACGTCAGGGCACACGCATGGGCATCGCGGATCATGTCGGCGACGATCGCGCGGGCGTCCTCACGACGAAGCAGTTCACTGGCATAAAGGCGGTTGAGCAGGCCGATGTACGGATATTTGAGGCGATCGAGCACATCGCTGATCTGGGCGGCGAGGTTCGCGGCAGGCGGCAGATCGGTCCACGCGGCGATCAGGGGAGACAGGTCGACCGCGACGCGGCCTTCCACACGGTCGTGCACACCCTGCAAAACGGCGACGACCGCTTGCGCCTCCACGGGCGGTTGGCTGCCAACGGGCAGATCAACGCGGATGGAAGCGAGGCGAAGACGGGTGACGGCAAGCTCCCGGCCGCGCTCTACGGGCAGGTCGAGCGTCAGGCCGGGAATCGTATCAGTGTCAACAACGAGGTGCGTTGCCTGTCGCTGATGGCGTTTGGCGAACTGGGCGGCCGCGATGTCCTTGGCGAGGATGCCCGGGTGCCAGAGCCAGGGCTGATGCCCCGTGGCGATGACACCGGTGACAGGCGGCGTGCTTCGCAACGTCCATTGGTTCAAAGGCGGCTCGACAAGCACACGCATGGCAGGCGATTGTAGTGAACGCATACGCCGAGCGCTAAACCACAGGCGCGGTCAGGAGCGGCGTCCCCATAGCGCTTTGCCCACACCACACCGCGCCCTGCGCGTCTCAAACGTCCCGTTCCACACAGCGGGAGCAGCACGGTTGAAACTTTTCGGGGAACCGGGCGAGTTCGTTCTCAAAGACGTCGCGATAGTGCGACAGGCGGTGCTGCGGATCGTCCAGATGTCCACCGAACGCGCGGTTCGGGTCCTTGTAGATGAGCCGAATGGGCACTTCGCTGACACGCAGATCGTTGGCCGCCACCTGCACCCAGAACTGCAACGGGAACGCGTAGCCCGTCTCCGCAAGTTTGAGTTTCTTCAGGCCGGACACGCGATGCGATTTGAAGCCGCAGAATGCATCGGTGATGTTCAGGTCCAGCCGTTCGTTCACCCACCGCGTGACGGTGGCGTTGATCGATCGACGATCCTGTGGCGGCAGGTCGTCCTGTGGCTGAGCGACGAGATAACGGCTGCCGGAGATGATGTCCGCATCGTCCCGTTCCTGTGCCGTGAAGAAGTCGGGCAGGCTCGCGGGCTCGTGCTGCTCATCGCAATCCATGGTGATGAGCCAATCGTAGTTGTAGCACGCGGCCCAGCGGAAGGCGTCGATGAGCGATCGGCCGTAGCCGCGATTACGGGCGTGACGGATGACATCCACCGGCTGCTTGGCGAGCAGCATCGGCGTGTCATCGGTGGAGCCGTCGTCGATCACGAGAATATCGCTGGCGTATCGCCTCACCTCATCGAGAACGCGGGTGACATACTTCTGCTCGTTGTAAACAGGAATGGCGACGAGGGTACGCATGAAGATTCCTTTTCGTGAGCCACGAGGGAAGAACCGCGAATGGACACGAATGGACGCTAATTAGCTTTCGTGCCTGACCGCGGCCGCGGGGTCCGTGGGTCATTCTGAACTACGGGCTCTGGTTTGTGCATTTGCGTTGATTCGCGTTCATTCGCGGGTTCCCTATAACGGTTCATCGTTTGATCGCTCACTCACGATAGAGGCCGGGGCGGGGTGGTTCAAGGGAGTGAATCAGCCAGGGCGATGAGTTGTTCCACCGAAAGCTGCTCCGGGCGTTGGCTGGGATCGATGTCGGGCGGCCACGACGTGTCGCGCCCGAGGATTGTCCCAAGCTGCTTACGGCGTTTCTGAAAGAGGCGCTGCAGCAGTTCCGCCAACCGATCCGGGTGCGCGGTCAGCGGCTCGTCGCGACGAACAAGACGGACGACCACCGAATCGACCTTCGGCTGAGGCCAGAAGCACGACGGCGGTAGCGTGGCGACCTCGTCAACGTGGCACATCGCCTGCACGAGAATGCCGAGCGGCCCGTAATCGCGCGAGCCCGGCCGGGCCGTGAGACGCTCGCCCACTTCCCGCTGGATCATCACCACCGCTCGCTGCATGTTCGGGTGATCGACGGCAAGATTCACCATCAGCGGCGAGGCGATGTTGTATGGCAGATTGGCGATCAGCTTGAAAGGGCCCTCACCCAGCGCAGCCGTCACCTCGGGGTTGATCCGCCCCTTGCTCGCGAGCACATCGGCGATGAGCAGCGTGGCGCGGTCCGCATGAGGCTGAAACTGGCTGCGCAGGACCGGTTCCAGATCGCGGTCGAGTTCCACCGCCACGAGTCGGGCACCCGCTTCCAGCAGCGCCAGCGACAGCGTGCCCGTGCCGGGGCCGACTTCCAGCACGCGGTCGTCCGGATGAATATCGGCCGCGGCGAGGATCTGACGGATCTTGTTGGCATCGTGCAGAAAGTTCTGCCCGAAACGATGCTTCGGCCGCAACCCATAGGCAGCCAACAGCGACTTGATCTGCGTGAGCGTCTGCATGAAGGCACGCATTCTAGCCGCAGATGGACGCGGATGAGTTGGACAGGAGGGCGCAGAGGTAGGGCAAAGTACGTGGTCGAAGCGCGACCGTTATTCTGCCCACGGCCCGGTAGTGGGCTCGCGCTGGGTGCTGTTGAGATTTTTTACGACGTTCAGATGGGTTTCGAAGAAGTAGCCAGTGGTAGCGAATGAACGCGTATACTTAAAGAGTCCATCGGGAGCACCGGTGTAACCGCCCGATTCATATGCGACGATGTGGAAGTGGTCGCCGAGGGTCAGCGATTGACCAACTGTCATGCGGCTGGGGTAATGAGGGAACAGAATTGGCGCTTCCAGCGACCGGTCGTCCACGCGCGTGATTTTCAGAAAGAACGGGACGGATGCGTGAACTTTCGCCTGTGATCGGTTGGCGACCGCTTCACCTTTTAGATGGACAATGGTGCCCAGAGGGACGCCGAGCCTTCCCTGAATGCCACGTTCGCGCACCTCGGCGAGCGGAATCGGTTCGTCGACGCGATGGCGGTTGAGGTCACTCGCCTTGCCCGTGTCCTGTGGCGGAGCGACACACGCGACCATCGTTAATGCACACGTCAAAAGCAAGAGCCCTAATCGCATGGATTACCTCCCGAATTAACCCATCGTGGCGGTTCACGCATCCACCGCCCCGAGCCAGGTTTGGGCCATGCGCTGGTGGCCGGCGAGGGTCGGGTGAACGCCGTCGTATGCCCAGTAGGCCGGATCAGCCTCCTTCACAGCCGCATCGAACATCGACTGGAACGGCACCCACGTCAGATTGAACGTTTCCGCCTGACGTTTGGCGGCAGCACGGCGCACATCAAACTCGGGAAACCACGAGTCGTTCACCACACCCGTCCGCGTCACAAAAGGCTCGCACAACACGATGCGCGCCTCCGGCAGTTCACGCCGTGTGCGATCGATGAGCGTGTGCAGATCGTCCTCGTATACCTTTGCGGTGCCATCGTAGTTGCCCGCCAGCATGTGCCAGATGTCGTTGACGCCGATGAGAATGCTCACGATCGTTGGCTTGAGATCGATCGTGTCCGTCTGCCATCGATTGGCGAGTTGAAAGACCTTGTCGCCGCTGACGCCACGGTTGTAGATCTTCAGCTTGTGCTGCGGGTATTTGGCAAGCAGCGTCGCCGCCGCAAGAAACGCATAGCCCTGGCCCATGGCCGCGGGATGGTTGGCGTCGCGCACGCCCCGGTTGCGCCCCGTATCGGTGATCGAATCCCCCTGAAACACGATGACATCGTTCGCTTCAATCGCCATTACCAGCCCCTTGCCAGATTGGAAATCCCTCGGTCACGCGTTCCCCTTCCCACCACTGCCCTGCCCCCTACCTTCCCCCGCGCCCCCATGATACCATGCCTCCCGTCATGGGTATCAAGCGTTTACCTGCACTGCTGGTGAATCAGATCGCCGCGGGCGAAGTGATCGAGCGACCGGCGAGCGTCGTGAAGGAGCTGGTAGAAAACAGCCTCGACGCCGCGGCCCAGCGCATCGACATCGCCATCGAGGAGGGCGGCCGCCAACTCATCCGCATCAGCGATGACGGGACGGGCATTCCCGAAGCGGAGCTGCCCCTGGCGCTCGCCTCCCACGCCACGAGCAAGCTCGAAACCGCCGAGCAGCTCAGTTGCATCCACACCATGGGGTTTCGCGGCGAGGCGCTGGCATCGATCGCCAGTGTCAGTCGGCTCCGCATCACCAGCAGGGCCACGGTCGACGGCCAGGTCGCCGAGGCGGCGTACGTCATCGAGGCGGCAGGCGATGCGATCTCCACCCCCGCACCCGCGGCCGGCTCACCCGGCACCGTCATCGAGGTGCGCGATCTTTTCTTCAACACCCCCGCGCGGCGCAAATTCATGCGCGGCGCAAGCGTGGAGATCGGCCACATCAGCGATGTCGTCAGCCGTATCGCCATGGCCCATCCCCACGTGAGCTTCACCCTCACCCACAACGATCGCAAAACGCTGGACGCCCCGGCACTGCACGGCCCGGATGCCCAGCGCATGCGCTGCGTGCAAATCCTCGGTAAAGAACTGGACGAAGCGCTGCTCGAACTGACCTTCGAGGACACCGCCAAAGCTGACGGCGCAGCCATCTGGGGGTTGGCGGGTCAACCGTCGATCGCGCGGGCGACGGGCAAGTTTCAATACATCTGTCTCAACGGACGCCCCATTCGCGACCGAAACATCGGCCACGCCATCAAGGAGGCGTACCGCGGGCTGATTGCGCCGGACAAGTATCCGGTCGTCGTGCTCTTCATCAGCCTCGACCCGACCACGGTGGATGTCAACGTCCACCCCGCCAAGGCCGAGGTGCGCTTCCACGAGCCCAGCCGGGTGCACGGCCTGGTGCTTCATGCGTTGCGACAGCGACTGCTGGGCACCGACCTGACCACCCGCGCCACGTTCCCGACGCAAAACTTCGCCATGCGCAGCGAAGCGGCGACACCGCAACCAACGTTCGACTTCGCCGCTCCCGCATCCAACGGCAGCGCTGCTGCGTCCACCGCCCCCATCGAGTCGCCTTCCGCGTTTGTCGATTACTTCCGTCGCATGGACCCGACACAAAAAGGTTTCGTTTATCAGGAAGTCAAACGCACGCTGGAAGCGGAACAACCGGAGATCCTTCAGCACGAACCGCCTGCATCCACCGCACCGATCGCGAACGCGCCCGCCGCTGACACATCGGTTCGTGCGGACAGCAACGTATCGCCCATGCTGCGATCGCAGGGCGTGCTGCAGGTCCACAAGAGCTACCTCATCACGCAGGATGAACAGGGCATTCTCATCGTCGATCAACATGCGCTGCACGAACGGGTGATGTTCGAGGAGTTGCGCCAGCGTGTGCTTTCGCACAACCTGGAAAGCCAGCGCATGCTGATGCCCGCGGTGTTGAGCGCTTCGCCGCAACGTCTGGCGTTGCTGGAACCGCTCAAACCGTTGCTGGAGAAGATCGGCATCGAGGCGGAGCCGTTCGGCGAAAACACGCTGGCGATCCACGCGTTTCCCACGTTCCTCTTTGATCGCAAGGTGGAGCCCGAAGCGTTCATGCAAAGCCTGCTCGATCATGTGGAGGAAGGCGACATCGACCCACACGCGTTCGCCACCAGCGACACGGCTTTGGAAAGCGCGCTGCACGAGGTGCTCGACATGATGTCCTGCAAGGCAGCGGTCAAGGCGGGCGATCAGCTCAGCGATGCCGAACTGGCGGCGCTGCTGGCAAGGCGGGATGAGATCGAACGCGCAAGCAACTGCCCGCACGGCCGCCCCACCACCATCCGCCTGACCTTGCGCGAGTTGGAAAAACAGTTCAAGCGCGCGTGAATCACGCTGCGAGGGAGGCTTGTCATGCGTGTCGCGGTGTTCAGTTCCAAATGTTACGACCAGCAATCGCTTTCCGACGCTAACGCAGCACTGGGGCTGGGTCATGAACTGGTCTTCCTCGAGCCGCGACTCACCGCTGAGACCAGCGCGCTGGCGCGGGGGTATGCCTGCGTCTGCCCGTTCGTGAACGATGAACTGAACGCCCAGGTGATTCGTGATCTTGCCGCGGGTGGAACCCGGCTGCTGGCGCTGCGGTCGGCAGGGTTCAATCACGTGGATCTGAAAGCAGCGGCGCAGCACGGCCTCACCGTGGTGCGCGTGCCCGCCTATTCGCCTCACGCCGTCGCCGAACACGCCGTCGGCCTCATCCTTTCCCTCAATCGCAAACTCCATCGTGCCTATGCCCGGGTGCGCGATGGCAACTTCGAACTCGATGGCCTCATGGGCTTCGACCTGCACGGCAAGACCGTGGGCATCATCGGCACGGGGAAAATCGGTACGGTGTTCACCCGCATCATGATCGGGTTCGGCTGCCGCGTGCTCGCCTTCGATCCATACCCGAGCCAGACCTGCCGCGACCTCGGCGCCCGGTACGTCACGATGGATGAACTGCTGCGCGAATCGGACATCATCGCGCTGCACTGTCCGCTCACACCCGACACGCATCACCTGTTGAACAGCGAGGCGTTCGCAAAAATGAAGCGCGGCGTCATGGTCATCAACACCAGCCGGGGCGCCCTGCTCGATGCACGGGCAGCCATCGCGGCGCTCAAGTCGGGCACCATCGGTTACCTCGGCCTCGATGTGTACGAGGAAGAGCAGGAGCTGTTCTTTCGCGACAGCTCCACCACCGTGATTCAGGATGATGTCTTCGCCCGGCTGCTCACCTTCCCCAACGTTGTCATCACCGGTCATCAGGCGTTTTTCACGCGGGAAGCGGTGCGCGCCATCGCCGAAACGACGCTGACCAACATCACCGCCTTCGAACGCGACGAATGCAGCGGCAACGAAGTAACGCTGTAGCGACACGATGAGCCCGACGAGCGTTAAACGCATAACGCCGTCCCGCGATGGCTGGTCGCTATCGCGGGAACGGCGTCACACGAAGGGTCGATTGTCAAAGCGTTATGCAGCCTGTTTCGTCGCCAGCTTGAACTGACCGACCAGGCGTTGCAGTTGCTCAGCCTTGGTCG
>CAZEFM010000090.1:0-16451 GCA_964511575.1 uncultured Phycisphaeraceae bacterium
GATGAGCGCCTCCTTGAGTTCAGGCGACGGGCTGCCCGTGCCGCGCAACGTCACGAACGCCGCGATGCCCGTGCCCTTGATCTCGTGCGGCACACCCACCACCGCCGCCTCGGCCACCGCCGGGTGCGACACCAGTGCCGACTCCACTTCCGCGGTGCCCAGCCGGTGCCCCGACACGTTGATCACGTCGTCAACACGGCCCATCACCCAGAAGTTGCCATCCTCATCGCGACGCGCACCGTCACCGGCGAAGTAGCAGCCCTTGATCTCGGACCAGTATGTCTTGATGAACCGCTCGCGGTCGCCGTAGATGCCGCGCAGCATGGCCGGCCAGGGTTTGCGGATGACGAGAAAACCACCCGTGTTGGCGGGCTGCTCGTTGCCGTCCTTGTCGACGATGGCGACGTCGATGCCGAAGAACGGTCGCGTGCACGAACCGGGCACGGTGGTCGTCGCGCCGGGCAGCGGGGTGATCATGTGACCGCCCGTTTCAGTCTGCCACCAGGTGTCGACGATGGGGCATTGTTCGCCGCCGATGTTCTTGTTGTACCAGATCCACGCTTCGGGGTTGATCGGCTCGCCGACGGTGCCCAGAACACGGAGGCTTGAGAGGTCGTGCTTGCCGGGGTGTTCATCGCCCCACTTCATGAACGCGCGGATGGCCGTGGGCGCGGTGTAGAACTTGGTCACCTTGTGGCGTTCGATGATGTCCCAGAAGCGGTCCGGACCCGGGTGGTTGGGCGCGCCTTCATACATCAGTGTGGGCACGCAGTTGGGCAGAATGCCGTAGATGATGTAGCTGTGTCCGGTGATCCAGCCGATGTCAGCCGTGCACCAGTACAGTTCGTTCGGGTCGTCGGCCTTGAGGTCGAAGACATACTTGCTGGTCAGATACGTGAAGACCATGTACCCGCCGGTGGTGTGCATGATGCCCTTGGGCTTGCCCGTGGTGCCGGAGGTGTAGAGGATGAAAAGCAGGTCCTCGGCATCCATCTCCTCGGCGGGGCATTCCTCCGACACATCGGCGACCAGGTCGTGCCACCAGTGGTCGCGGCCCTCGACCCAGTTGATCGTGTTGCCCACGTGCTTGTAGACGACGACGTGGTCGACCTGATGCTGCAGCGACATTTCCTCTTCCTGCAGCGCTTCGTCGACAGTGAACTTGAGGGGCACCTGCTTGCCGCGACGCCAGCCGGCATCGGCGGTGATGAGCACGCTGCTCTTGGCGTCCTCGACACGGTCGCGAATCGCCGAGGCGGAGAACCCACCGAAAATGATCGAGTGCACCGCGCCGATGCGGGCACAGGCGAGCATGGCAATGGCGAGCTCGGGCACCATCGGCATGTAGATGGTGACGGTGCTGCCCTTTTTCACGCCCAGCTTCTTCAAGCCGTTGGCGAACTTGCTGACCTCGCGCAGCAGGTCGTTGTACGTCAGCCGGCGAATCTGCGGTTGACCGCCCTCCTCCAGCGGCTCGCCTTCCCACACGATGGCGACCTTGTCGCCCAGCCCGGCGTTGACCTGACGGTCGATGCAGTTGTAGCAGAGGTTGGTCTTGCCGCCGACAAACCATTTGGCATCGGGCAGATTCCATTCCAGCACGCGGGTCCACTTCTTGAACCAGTGCAGATCGCTGGCGGCCTCGCCCCAGAACTTGTCCGGGTTCTCGATGGACTCAGCGTACATCGCCTCATACTGTTCGAACGAGGTGATGTGGGCGTTGGCGGCAAATGGCGCCGCCGGGGGGAACTTGCGGTTTTCCTGCATGACCGACTCGACGGAGCCGCTGGACTGCTGCGCGGAATCGTGGGACGCCTTGGGCTGAGCCTGGGTCATCGTCAATCACTCCCTGAATGTCAGACAAACCAACCAGAACGTAAATCGTTGGCATGGCGCGCGATGAGAAGCGGGCCGCCGTTCGCGTCCGCCCACTTTACCGGTTGAGGCAGCACCCGGCAATACGACGGCCGACCGTGTGCCCCAATGCGTCTGATAAACACGGTCCATTCAGAAGACTTCTGTCGGTTGATGGATATCCCTGAAGACCGCATGCCTCCACGGCATGTCACCCCCCCTCCCCCTCGACCCGTGTCGTTTTTGCGCAAATGGTTCATGGCGCGGTCCTTACATTAAAAAGTGACGATGTCACCCCCACGACAAACACGACAACCACGACATTGACGGAGGGAGTAGGGACTGGGGTCCAGGGCACAGGGGCTGGGGTTTGGAGGGGCGGTGGGCAGCATCATCATTATGATGATATCCGTACAAAGCATAAAAATCCATAGAGCTTCCGTCGCGGTGATAGTCGAAAGGCCGCGGCATTTATGGCCCATCGGGGGTTGGCGCTGTGGGTGTGGGGCGGTACATTGCGGCAGGTTGCCGTGGCGTCAGAGGTTAGCAACGGCCCTTCCCCTGTGTCGCCGGCAGAACCGGTGACGCGTCCCTCCTGAGTCCGCGACGCTCCATGATTCGTCGCTCCGCCAATCTGTTGACGTTGGCCACGCTGCTTGTCGCGGCGGCGCTGGCGGGTTGTTACGAGGAGCGGATCGTCCGTGATTCGTTCGCCGACCTGCGCGCGATGTCCGACGGGCAGCGGCGGCCGAACCGCGGACCGCGCCAACTCACCGGACGCGCCATGGGAGCCGGCTGGTCGATTCTGCTGGCGGAGTTCTCCGGCCGGGACCGACAGGAACGCGCCAATCGGCTGGTGCGGCAGCTCGTGCTCGAAGCCAAGGTGCCCGACCTCTGGGTCGAGGGCAAGGATGACAAGGCGCGGGTGCTGCGCGGCGTGTACCCCAGCGAAACCATGGAACTCGCCCAAACCGATCTGATGCGAACCCGCGCGATCGTCATCAACGGCAGCGAACCCTTCGCCAACGCCCGGATGGTGCCGCTCGGCGTCGATGGCGCGGTGGTGACCGACAGCGACTACGACCTGCGTCGCTACAGCGGCATGCTGACGCTGCAGATCAACTACTACGACAGCCAGATGGGCCCCAACTTCCGCAAGCTGGCGGAAGATGCGGTCAAGGCGCTGCGCGCCGACGGCACGGAGGCGTATTTCTATCACGGGCCCAACATGTCGCTGATCACCGTTGGCCTGTTCACCGAGGACGATCGCGTGCAACGGGTGTTTCGCACGCCCAGCGGTCGCGATGTGATCATGTCCGAGTATTCCGAACGTGTGCGCGCGCTCCAACGGCAGTTTCCCTATGCGATGGGCAACGGCCGAACGCAGATCGACACGGATGAAGCCGGCGAAGGCAAACCGCTGGAAAGCTTCCTCGTGCGTGCTCCTTGAGCGGTTGCAGCCGCGGATGAAAGCGCATTTTTAGCCACAGATGGACACGGATGGACACGGATTGAAGACGTTTTGTCTGACGGGATAGACAGAATTGTCGGGATGATGGGGGCGGGTGACGACGCAATTGGTTTTCATCCCGTTGATCCTGTTGATCCTGTTGATCCTGTCGACGTTTCTGTGTGAATCTTTGTCCATCGGTGGCTGAACTGTTCGCGCATGGCGTGGCGCACGTCGTCGAGGGTGGGGCAGGCGTGTTTCAGGAGCGTCTGGAGCGAGGCGACATTTCGATTCGCCAGGCCGCAGGGGATGATGGTGTTGAAGTGATCGAGGTTGGTGGTGACGTTGAGCGCCAGGCCATGGAGCGTGACGTTGCGTTTGACGCGGACGCCGATGGCGGCGAGCTTGGCGGTGCGTTCGGTGTCGGTGAGCGGGTCGCGCGTGGTGATCCAGACGCCAGTGCATTTGTCGACGCGATGCGCGGTGACGCCGAACACGGCCACGGTGTCGATGATGATGTCTTCGAGGAAGCGGATGTACCGGCCCACGTTGAAGCGCATGTCGGTCAACCGGAGGATGGGATAGGCCACGAGTTGTCCCGGGCCGTGGTAGGTGACATCACCGCCGCGATCGGTGGGTTGCGTGTCGATGCCGAGGCCTGCCAGATGCTGCGCCGATGCGAGCACGTGCTGCTGCGCGTTGCGTCGCTGACTGATCGTGATGACGGGGTCGTGCTCGACGAACAGGACGGTGGGCGGGTGGTCACCATCGACGACACGCTGATGGATCTGCCGTTGCAGATCGAGTGCGGCGGGATAGGCGAGGCGACCGAGATTCTGAAACGTGAGACTCATGGGCGGCAGCGGGTGATCAGCGGGGGGAAGCGTCGCAACAAGCGGCGAACGCGAACGAAGTTATGATATCCGCCTTTGAGGAGACCGGCATTGGCTCAGATTCATCCCTCGGCGATCGTGGACAGCCAGGCGCAACTCGCTTCGTCGGTTGTGGTCGGCCCGGGTTGCGTGATCGTGGGGCGGGTGACGATCGGGGAAGGCACGCGGCTGATCGCCAATGTTTATCTCGAGGGGCCGCTGACGATCGGACGGGATTGCACGCTTTATCCCTTCGTGTGCCTGGGCATGGCACCGCAGGATCGCAAGTTTGATCCGGCGCAATCGGGCGCGGGGCTGACGATCGGCGATGGCAACGTGCTGCGGGAATCGGTGACGATCCACCGCGCCACGGGCGACCGCTCCACCACCGTCGGGGATCGCAACTATTTCATGGCCAACAGCCACGCCGGACACGACTGCGTCATCGGCAACGACTGCACGTTCGCCAACGGGGTGCTGCTGGCGGGGCACGTGACGGTAAGCGACAACGTGACGATCGGCGGGAACGCGGCGGTGCATCAGTTCTGCCGCATCGGACGATTGGTCATGCTGTCGGGCGTGGTGGCGATCACGCAGGATGTGCCGCCCTTCTGTGTGGCGTATTCCGACCGACGGGTGGGGTCGCTGAACGTGGTGGGGCTTCGCCGGGCGGGCTTGCGCGACCATCTGCAGCCGCTGAAACGCGCGTTTCACATTCTCTTTCGCGAACGACACAGCAACAACGTGGCGTGCGACCGGATTGAAGCGGAGTTGGGAGACAACCCATTGTGCGCTGAGCTCGCCGCGTTCGTGCGCGGATCCAAGCGTGGCATCTCGCCTTACCAGCACATTGATGCGGCTGGCAGCGACACCGCTCCTGTACGGTAACCCAACGATTACAGGCTGCTTGTCGGGAGCGTGGCGCTCGTCGATTCCTGCGACGGGTTGCCGGCGACGTCGGCGCTGCGCGCCTCCTCGATGGCGGCGATCACCTGGTCCGGCGTGTAGGCATCGGTCTTGAGCACCTCGCGACCATCGGGGCTGTAGATCACCAACAATGGGATGGTCAGACGTTGCATCTCGCGCAGTTTTTCACGGCCCGGTGGGTTGTAGCCGGTGATGTCCACCTTCATCGCAGTGACGCCTTCGCTGTTGAGCAGTTTGGCGACGGCATCCTGGTAGAGCACACCATGCTCCAGCGTCTTGCAGTTGATGCACCATTCGGCGGTGAAGTCCAGCACAACGACATTGCCGGCCTTGCGGGCGTCGGCGAATCGTTCGGGGCTGTAGTACGTCCAGTTGACCGGGCCGCGATCGGTGAAGCTGATGCCGCCGTAGACGCTGCCGACGATGGCGAGCACGCCCAGCGAGCAGAAGATCGCCCGGCGCGTAACGCTGGGTGTGATCTGCAAGGTACGGTAGGCAAGCCACCCACCGGCAACGGCGACCATCGCCATCACGGGCCACCAGTAAAGCCGGCTCGGCGGGTCGGGATACGTCATCAGCAGGCCGCTCACCCCGGTGCCGATGAAGTACAACGCGGCGGCAAGCATGAGCAGGCCCATCACCTGCTTGATCAGTTCGCTCGCCGGCCCCGTGCGCGGCATGCGATCAACGAGCCGGGGATTCATCGACAGAATCTGGTAAGGCAGCGCCATGCCGACCCCCACCGCGGCGAAAACGGACAGCGCGACGCCCGGGTTCTCGGTGGCGGCCCACGCGGCAGCAGCGCCCATGAACGGCGCGGTGCACGGCGTGGACAGCACAGCCGTCATGACCCCGAACCCGAACGAGCCGGCGAACGAGTCGTGCCGCGGGTTGATGCTGTAAACGAAGTTGGGCAGCCGCACGGCAAAAAGACCGCACATGCCCACCGCCATCAGCGCGATGATGATGCCCACGCCGATGGTGAACGCGGGATACTGGAAAAGCTGATTCGTCGCGGTAATGCCGCTGCCGGGTGCGAGGAACCGCGCGGAAATCGTGATTGCCGCCCCCAGGCCGATCCAGAACGCGATCACGCCCAACGACATGATGGTGCCGAGCATCAGCAGTTTGGAGCGATTGCCCGCCGCCTGCGACAGACCGATGATCTTGATCGGAATCACCGGCAGTACGCACGGCGTGAGGTTGAGCAGAAACCCGCCGATCGCCGCGAGCAACAGCGTCAGCACCGTGCCCAACATGGTGGACGCATCGACTGTCCACTTCATGCCGAACACGTCGAAGGCGACCTGGTTGCCCGCTGTACTCAGGCCGTCAAAAAGCGTCGCATCCGCATCCGATAGCGTCCCCACCGCCATCCCCGCGGGAACGATCTCAAGCGTGACGGGAATCTCCACCGTCACCGGATCCAGGCAGTTGTTGTCATCACACGCCTGATATTCCAGCGAAAGCGTGATGTCGTACTTGCCCGGCTTCGCATCCGCCGCGACTCGGCCGGGCAGGTACATCACCGTCTCACCGCTGTACACCATCAGTTCGCCGTCGGCGAAGCTGACCTTCACGGGGTGCGGTCGGGGAAAACGCGCCGACTCGAACATGATGACGTTCGGCGCTTCGGTCACGTTCAGCGTCGTCGGATACGGATGGAAGTCGCCCACCGCGACGACTTGCGCCGGGTTGGGATTGATGTGAAACGGCTCGGGGATATCCAGCGCCACGGCAAGGACCACGCTCTGTCCCGGTTGTGCCGTGGGCGTCTGCCACACCGTCCGCACCGGGTAGCCGAAGAGATCGTTCCCCAGAGCGATGTCCGCGAACTGGGCACGGCTCGTCCCCGTCGCCACCAGAAGGCTCGCGAGTACTGCCCAGACTGTCAGCCATCTGCTGGTAAGGTTCATAAGCATAGGTTCCCCGAGGGTGCTTCCTGAAAACATGCGATTCTACCAGCAGTGGGCTTTTCCCGCCCGACCGGCCACACATGGGGAAACCGCCCTTACCATGGAACTATTCCCCAAAGGCGTTTACGGCGTCGCGCCGATGCCAAGGGGGTAGAATGGTTCACGACATGATCGATCGCGAATCCATCGTGCCGCTGGGGGTGGGCGCTGTGCTGGCGTTGCTGGTCAACGCCCTGCTTCTGGGTGGGCTCGGCCGGTTGGGCGATGGCGCGGGCACTCCGCCGGTGGTGCGGCTTGCCGACGTCGACGACCGCGAGAAGGCCGAACTGCACATCGGCCGCGACCGTTCGCCCACGCGAACCTCCGTCGCATGGATTCCCTACGACGATGTGCGGGAACTGCTCGCCCGCCCGGTGGATACGGAGCAGCCGGCCGTGCAGAAGGACGTCGACCCGACGCCCAACGCACCGCTGCTGGTCGACGCCACCGAAGCGGCGGCACAGGCGCGGCAGGCACTTCAGCAGACCGCGGAGGCCGTGTCCCAAATGCTCGATGAGTCGTTGGCGCTGTTGCCGCCGATCTCGCCCCCGCAACTGCCCGACCTGCCGAAGGACGATGCAGGGGAAATGGCAACGACCCCACCCGTTCTGACGGAGCCGATCGAACCCGTTGAGGTTGACAACGTGGAGCCGCCGCCGGTGCCCTCGCCCGCGCCTCCGGTGCCGATGCCAGCACCTGAGGCCGCGCCGAGCGAATCGCAGCAGCCCGCCGAGTCCGACACGGCCCAGCCGCGCGATGGCGCCGACGATGCCCGTCCCACCGCCTCGGCACGCACGCAAAGCGAAGCGCCGCCCACCGCGATCGAGCAGCGCCTCGATGGCAGTCGCACCGGTGGCGTGCTCGTGATCGACGGTCTGGAAGTGCGGCCGGTGGCGCCGCGCATTCGCGTGGTGACGTACCTCACCAGCGCACCGCGCCAAGCAATTGTCGATATGACGTTCAACCGCGAGGGGCGCGTGGTACGCGTGGATTTCGTACAGTCATCGCGCTACATCGACATCGATGCGGCGATCGAATCGGCGTGCTACCGCTGGCGTGCGGAGGGAGAAAAGCTGCGAAACGCGCCACACACCATCCGCGTCACCTTCAAATGATCACGTTCACATTCAACGGCGTGTCAGCACCCGTCGCAGGCTGCTGCCGTAGCGCTCCGCGAGAATGGCGGTCAGCGGACGGCGGTCCGGCCCGGGCAAGCGACGCACGAACTCGCCGCTGAGCCGCACAATGTGCGTCGCCGGATCGCCCGGCCGATTCAACGGTCGATGCGGCAACACGCCCCACCAGAACGCCTCGTATCCCAACGACCGCCCCACCTCGATGGCGGCCGCACTGCCGTTGTAACGCGGAAACGCCAGATGTCGAACATGCTTGTCGAGCCGTGTTTCGATCACCTGTTTCGCGCGCGACAAATCCTCCGCCAGATCCAGCGGCTCGCCGCGCATCGCCTCCACGCGTTCCGCATCCGGCCCCAACAGCATCGCCGGTTCCGGCCAACGCGGCACGTACCGATGGCTGTACGTGTGCGACTGCACATCAACAACACCTGATGCATGCATCTCACGCAGTTCATCCCACGTGCAGCAGCGTGCATCCGTCGCATCGTTCGTGTTGCCGTGAAACCGCGGCGCGATGAACGCCACCGCCTTCATGCTGAATCGCTGCAGAAGCGGATACACCACCCGATATAGATTCACCGCGCCATCATCAAAGCTCAGCACCACCGCTTTGCGCGGCGCGGCGCGTTCCCCCCGCACATGAGCGAGCAGCGCATCCGCATCGAGGGTGACATATCCCCCCTGCGACAAATGCGACAGGTCACGTTCAAAGCTGGCATGCGTCACCAGGTGATAGCAGAACACCGGTACGCCCGTGTCGTCTTCGATACTGCGTCGTGAGGTGACGAACGCGGGCATCCCCCCCGCCGCCGCACACCGCAACTCGGGCCAGTTCTTCTCCCAACTGGAGCGGAGCGCTTTCATCCGGTGGGCGCCTGATGGGGTTGCCTATGCCGTGCCTGAACGTCGCCCAGATCGATCGCTGCCAGATATATCTGCTCAAGTTGTCGCACGTGCTGATCAACGTGGTGCGTTTGCCCGGACCGTGCGGCTTCCGCCTGCAATCTGTTTCGCGACGGGCCGGGCGTCAGCGCTTCGACCAGCGCATCGGCAAGCGCCGCCGGATTGGATGGCGGAACCAGCAGACCGTTGCGCCCGGCCGTGATGATCTCAGGCAAACCTCCCACATCCGTCGCCACCACCACCTTTCCCGCCGCCAGTGCTTCCAGTACCGCGTAGGGATAACCTTCGTGCAGCGAAGGCATCGCCACCACATCCATCGCCGCCACCATGCGCGCCACATCCTCGCGCTGCCCGGCGAAAACCACCGCATCCTGCAGATCGAGCCCACGCGCCAGCGCTTCGCACGCCGCCCGGTCCGGCCCGTCACCCACGATCAGCAGCCGCGCCGCCGGCCGCACGCGCCGCACATGAACCATCGCGCGAAGCAGCGTCGGGTGGTCCTTCACAGGCAGCAGCCGTCCCACAATGCCGACCACCTCATCCGTTGGCGCGAACCCCAGTTCCTGCCGTACGCGATGCCGCGTGGCTTCCTCCACATTCGCAAACTCCTCTACGACGATGCCGTTGTAGAGCACCTGCACCCGTTCGGGCGGCATGCGAAACGCGGTCACGGCGAACCGTGCCACCGCGTTGGAAACAACCAGTGCACGATGCGTCCCGGGGGCGAGCCACCGCTGCAGGCAGCCGATGATGGCGGACGGCGGGTACATGTCATGCAGGTGGATGATCGCCCTCGCGCCGGTGGCACGGGCGGCAAGCCGACCCAGCAGGATGCCCTTCATCCCCGCGGCATGGACCAGATCGATTTGCCGCTCCCGCATCAGCCGCTTGAGGTCGCCCAGCGCCCTCACATCCCACTTGGCACGACCGAAGAAGATCGGCTCGATGCCTGCCGCCTGCAGCGCGGCGGCCGCGGGGTGCGGCTCGTGCAGAAAGCAGACGGTCAAATCGATCAGCGACCGGTCGATCCGCGGCAGGACGGTGAGAAAATAGCGCGTCGCCCCATGCACGACGCCGCCCGCATGACCGAGGTGATCGCTTAAGAAAAGAACGCGCGGCCGGGATTGCATGCCTCAGGGTTCCCAAAAGGCGGTAGGGCAAAGCAATCGAGCCTACTGTGCCCGCCCCGCCCCGAACAAGCCTTTTGCCGCAAGTGCCGCGCCACCCAACCCCGCCAACGGTGCTCGACGCCCGTTCCAACGTCCCCGCACCGGGCGGGCAGCCGCCCCACGCGGTATACTGGAGGGCTTCATGCCTTGGACGTTATACGGCTACATCCTGCGTGAGCTGCTCAAGCTGCTGGTCGTCTGCACCCTCGTGCTGGTGTCGGTGATCAGCTTTGCCGCGGCGATCAAACCCCTGTCCGATGGGCTGCTCGACCCGTGGGGACTCATCAAGTTCGTGCTCTTTGTCGCGCCGACCTTTGTGGGGTTCATCCTCCCCTTCGCCGGAGCATTTGCCAGCACGCTCGTTTTCCACCGCATGGCCAGCGAAAACGAGATCATCGCCTGCTCCGCCTCCGGGTTGAGCTACCGGGCGATTCTGCTGCCCGTCCTCTTTCTGGGGCTGGTGCTGACGCTGAGCCTCTTTCTTCTGAGCAACTGGGTGGTGCCGCGGTTTCACCTGATGGCGTCGCAGCAGTTGCAGAAGGATGTGACCAGCGTGCTGGTCAACCAGGTGCGCGAGGGCCGGGCCATGGAACTGGGCGACATGGTCGTGTACGCCGACCGCGCCGATGACAGCCACCCCCCGCCGGTCAACCCGCACAGTCAACATCAACCGTATCAGATGATCCTGCTCGAAGGCGTCGCGGTGGGCAAGCTGGACAAGAACCACCGCATCCAGATGGACGTCACCGCCGAACGCGCCAACGTTCACCTCTACAACATCAACGACCACACCTACGTCACCATGCGGCTGCGTAACGTGACGTTCTATGAACCGATGCGCGGCCTGGTCGCCAACGAAAACTTCGACATCAGAACGATCCGTGTGCCCAGCCCGTTGCGCGACGATCCGAAGTTCTTGAGTTGGCCGCGGCTGGACGAGTTGCGTGAACGGCCAGAACGTTTCGACAAGATCGACAACCTCAAGCACACGCTCATCGAACGGCTGGCACTGCTGAGCGTGATCGATCAGTTGGAAGCCGCGCTGTTGTCCACCAACGCAACGCCGGTGGTGCTGCAGGGCGGCCAACCGGGGGAGGAGTTTGTCGTCGCGGCCCCTGCCGTGGAACGACAGGGTGATCGTCTGGTGCTGCGACGATCCGACACGCGACCGGTGGTGGTGCGCAAGTTCGTCAACGGTGTGCCGACGCAGCGCATCGAAGCCCGCCGGGCGGAACTCGTCGCCGAGGTGCTCGAGCCGCTCGCCGAGCCGGAGGTTCGTATCGAAATGGTGGAGGCGACGATTTACGACGAAACGCTCGTGGGTCGCGGCACGCAGCACAACGAGTATGCCGTCACCCGCACCCGCTGGCCCGCACAGACGCTCCAGCCCCTGACCGGCTTCGCTTCCACCGAGCTCATCGACATGGTCTACGATCATCCCGAACTGGCGGCGGTGGAAAACGTGATGGTCGCTTGCAACCGACTGCAGCGCGGCATCGTCAAGCTCCACCGCGAAATCGAGGCGCAGCTCCACAAACGAGCGGCCGCCGCCACCAGTTGCCTCTTCGCCCTGCTCGTGGGAACGCTGCTGAGCATTCGCCTCAAGGACCGTATGCCCCTGGTCGTCTACTTCTGGACGTTTTTGCTGTCCGTCCTCGTGGCGATCATCACCTACAGCGGCGAAAAGGTCGCGACCAACTCCAAGCTCTCGGCGAACATCGGCCTGTTCGTCACCTGGTCCGGGGCGATGCTGCTGTTCGCCGTGGTGGCGGGACTTTATGCAAAGGTCAGTCGCAACTGAAAACGCATCATGAAGATCCTTGATCGCTACATCGTGTGGCAGTTCATCATCAACTTCGCGATCCTCACGGTCGTGTTCATGATGCTCTTCGTTCTGGTCGACCTCATCGTTGACCTGGATGAGTTTCTCGCGGCCGGGCAACGCCGGGCGGAAGTTCTGGCACAGAAACAGGTCGAAACCACGAGCGCAACGGGGGAACTGCCCCTCGTCATGCCCGAACCGACGACCTGGCAGTTCGTCCGCGGCATCGCATGGACGGTGGGCGACTACTACGGCCCGATGGTGCTGCTCGTCTATTCGTTTCTCTCGGGCCTGCTCGTCACCGCGGCAATGGGCTTTACCCTCACCGGTCTTGCGCGCAACCGTGAAATCATCGCCGTCATCAGCAGCGGCATCAGCATGTACCGCATCGCCGCACCCGTCGTGGTCGCCGGTTGCCTGTTGAACCTGCTCACGTTGCCCGTGCAGGAGTACCTCATCCCACCGGTGAAGGAGAAGCTGGCACGGAGCAAGAACCACATCAAGGCCGACACCATTGCCGGCTTTGACTTTCAACTGGTGCGCGACGGGAACGGCAATCTCATGAGTGCCGCCCACTTCAACCACGAGAACGAAGAACTGACCGATGTGAAGATCATGGTGCGCGACGAACTGGGGCGCACCGTGCGACACATCACCGCCAAGCAGGCGTACTGGAACAAGGACCTGAGGCGATGGGATCTGCTCCTGGCGCATGAAGCAACCGGCAGCGCAGCCGGCGCCCAGCAGGTCGACTACTACGAAACCGATCTCACCCCCAAGGCGCTTCTCGCGCGGCATCGGGCGATCTATCCGCGTCTGCTCAGCATCGAAGAGCTTCAGGAACTCCGCGACGACCCGACCGTCAGTGCCGTGCAGATCATGCACAGCCGATTCAGCCTGCTCGCGGCGAACGTGCTGGTCCTGGTGATGGGCCTGCCCTACTTCATGCTGCTGGAACCCAAGAACATGCTCAGCCAGGCGATCAAGGCGGCGCTTATGTGCATCGGGGCATGGTCGGGCGGGATCGTCATGCTGCAGATGTCCAGTTCGTTCCTTCCGCCGGTGGTCATGGCGTGGCTCCCGGTGGCGATCTACCTGCCCGCCAGCGCGCTGGTGCTGCAGACGGTCAGAACGTAGCCGGACACCGGCCTGCCTTTCGTCCGCTTCAGCCGATTCCGTGAAACACGCATGGTTTGATGCGGAAACGACCCGATGCGCCGCCGCCCGCGATTGAACATGCTGGGCGCATGGAGGTTTCACCATCACTGCGCGCCGCGTCACGGCCTGCCGTTGCCCAATCGCACGACACCTTCGTCTGGTTCAGCTTCCTCTGGGCCGCGGCAATGCTCGTGCATCAGGTCGCCCGTCATCGCACATGGATGCACCCGGGAAGCGAGCACCTCATCGGTTGGCTGCTCACCCTGTCCGCCCTGCTCGTCCTCTTCCGACCTTCGTCGCTCAGGCTTTTCGCCATCATGCTTATCCTCGATGTGGCCAACGCGTTCGATCGCATGCCTCGCCTGCCCAACCACATCCTCTTCAACGCCATGGTGAGCCTCACCATCCTCATCACCGTGGCCGAGTGCGCCATCCGATCGCGCGGCCGCATCGATCGCACAGCCCTGTTCCACCGGTTCGCGCCTCTGGTGCGCATCGCGTTCATCATGCTCTACCTTTTCGCCGCACTCGCCAAGCTCAACACCGACTACCTCAACCCGCAGGTAAGCTGCGGCGCGGCGATGTACATCGAAGTAAGCGAGCATCTGCATCATCGTTACGGCCTGTCACTACCCACCGGTCAGCCGTTCCTCCTGGCGAGCCTCTGGGGAGCGCTGCTGCTGGAGATCGTGCTGCCGATCATGCTCTTGCTGCGCGGGTGGCGAACCCTGGCGATCATCGTCGGCATCACGTTCCATCTCGCACTGTCGCTCCATCCGGTGCAGGCGATCTACAGCTTCTCGGCAATGATGTTCGCGCTCTACTTCCTCTTCGCACCCGACACACTCGCATCGCACGTCAAAGAACAATGGGTGAATGCACCCTTCGTGCGACGTTGGCAACTGTATCGGCCCTCACGGGTGCGAACCATCGCGGCAAGCTGGATTGGCATGCTCGCCGCGATCGTCCTGATCGTCGTCGTCGCCACATCGGGATCCGCGGAAGGCACCAGCCTCCTCCGGCAAATCATCAACCAGGCGCGCACGTTTCAGATGTACCTCAGCGATATCGGCTTCCACATCTTCTTCTCGCTCGCGGTCGCGGGGCTCATCGCGTTCATCATCGTCATGCGTCGGACGCGGTTACCCGAGGAACCCGCCCGGGAGAAGTTCGCGATGGCACCCTCGGCAGGGATGCTCGTCATCGGCCTCATCCTCTTCAACGGGCTGAACCCCTACCTCGGGCTCCGCACCGAAACCGCCGTCGCCATGTTCAGCAATCTCCGCACCGAGGCAGGCACGACCAACCACCTCTTCATGCCACGCTGGCACATTGCGGACTATCAGGATGATGTCGCCGAGGTGCTCGAGTTCACGCTGTTCGGCGAGGATGCTGATGTGGCGGACGATGTGCAACTCAGTGCGATCGCTTACGAGAACGTCTACGTCACCTGGTTCGATCTGCGACGCCGCACGAGCACGCTGCGCCGCCCCTTCCGCATTCGCTACATTCACAACGGCGTCGAACACATCGTCGATTCACGGGCGGAACCCGACCACATCCTCTGCCAACCGCATCCGTTCCTCGCGGGCAAGCTGCTGGACTTCCGCATCATCGACAAGGACGGCCCCATGCGCTGCCGTCATTGATTCAGCACGAGGAACGAAGGACAATCATGAAGCGACACGACCGGTCGCGTTCGCAATCGATTTCACTGCGCGACAGCCACATCCAGGCCCGTCGCCAGTTCGCCGACAAAGCGTTGCACTTCGTCGACAATCCGGTCAGCACCCTGTGCGCGGTGCTCATCGATGCGCCGCACAATCGCCGACCCCACGATGGCTGCGTCGGCGACCGACACCACCTGCCGCACCTGTTCCGCGTTGGAGATGCCGAACCCCACCGCGATGGGCAGATCCGTCACCTCGCGCAATCGCGCCACGATGCCCGGCAGCTCCGGCGCAACCGTCGCCTGCTCGCCCGTAATCCCGGCGCGCGACAGCAGATACACAAACCCACTGCACGCCGCCGCAATCGCCTGCGCCCGCTCGATCGGCGTGTTTGGCGCGATCAACAGACTGCAGATCAATCCCGCGTCGCGCACCGGGCCGATCACCACCTGCGACTCCTCCAGCGGCAGGTCGGGGAAGATGAACCCATCGATCCCCGCATCCTTCGCTTTGGCGACAAACCGTTCGACGCCGATGCGATGCACGATCGAGTAGCTGACCATCGCGACCAGCCCGATCGACACCTGCGGCCGAACCTGTCGCACCATGTCAAAGATCTGGTCGACGGTAATGCGGTTATCCAGCGCCCGGGTCATGGACGCCTGAATCACCGGGCCGTCCGCCACCGGGTCGGAAAAGGGAATGCCCAACTCGCAGATGCTCGCCCCCGCCGCTTCGATGGCCGGCAGCAGCCGCCCCGTCGTCGCCACATCGGGGTCGCCCGCCGTCAGAAAGGGCATCAACGCCTTGCCCACCGGGTCGGCGTCGCGCAGTTCACTGAAAATGCGTTCAATTCGGTTCACGGCAAGAGCATAGCGTCGCGCAACGTTGTCGCAAACCACCCCAGTCACCGATCACGCAGCGTCGAGGGCCTGATACACCTTGCCATGACGTTGCAGCCAGGCGACGTCGCCATGTTGCGCCCGCTGCTCCACCTCACGAAGAAACGCCACCGTCTGCGGCTCATAACAGGCTTCACTCGGGTCGGCGTCCGGTATCACGGCGTCCACCTCCACGGCAACCACAAACCGATCGGTCGAACCAGACGGGTACGACGAATCCGTTTACCTGGAAGCGGCATATCAGTCATCGATAAAGTGTATGACGGCGTGTTGTCCAACCAGATAACGTCGAGCGGGGACCAGTCTTTTAACTGTTGCAAACAGCTCCCCCACTGGTTCGCCCTCAATGCGGCATGCGGAACTCGCGGCAGAGGTCGGCGACTTCGCCGCGGACGCGGTCGGCCACGTCCTGCGCACCACCGCTGGTGAGCACCTGATCGATCCAGTCGGCGATCTGCTGCATCTGCGGCTCCTTGAGACCGCGCGTCGTCACCGCCGGGCTGCCCAGTCGCAAACCGCTGGGGGTCTTGGGCGGACGCGTGTCCTGCGGCACACCGTTCATGTTGGTGATGATGCCCGCGTTCTCCAGCCACGCGGCCGCATCGGCGCCGGTCACATCCTCACTCTTGGCCC
>CAZEFM010000091.1:0-16219 GCA_964511575.1 uncultured Phycisphaeraceae bacterium
TAAACCTCGCCCTGCTGGCGGGTTTTGGCGTGACGGGATATCTTATGACGTATGACGAATCACGATATTTTCGTCGAGACGATCGGGCATTACCTCGCGCCGATCAAACCCTACCTTGAAGACCCGGGCATCACGGAAGTGATGATCAACCGGGCCGATGAAATCTATATCGAGCGCGACGGCAAGCTCGAAAAAACCAATGCGCGGTTCGCCGATGAGGAGGCGTATGAGGCGGCCGTGACGAACATTCTTCAGTTCACCGGCAAGACGCAGTCGGAAATCGATCCCTTGGTGGATTCGCGGCTGCCGGACGGCTCGCGCGTTCACGTCGCCAAGGCCCCCTGCTCGCGGTTCGGCACGGCGATGACCATCCGCAAGTTCAGCAAATCGATGCTGGACATGGACTGGCTCATCGAGCTGGGCACGCTGACGCTGGAAGCCCGCGAGTACCTGCAGGTGGCGGTGCGGGCGGAACGCAACCTGCTGGTGGCGGGCGGCACGAGTTCGGGCAAGACGTCGCTGCTCAACGCGCTGTCGAGCTTCATTCCCGCGGGGCAGCGCATCGTGGTGATCGAGGACTCGTCCGAATTGCAGTTGCAGCAGGAGCACGTGATCTCGATGGAGACGCGGGCGGCGGACAAGATGGGTCGGGGCGCGGTGACGATCCGCGACCTGTTCCGCTCATCGCTGCGGCTTCGGCCGGACCGGATCGTCATCGGGGAGGTGCGTGGCGGCGAGGCGCTGGACATGATCCAGGCGATGACCTCAGGCCACGGCGGGTCGATGGGCACGCTGCACGCCAACAACCCCTTCGATGCGTTGAACCGGCTGGAGACGCTGGCGCTGATGAGCAAGGTGGAGTTGCCGCTGCACGCCCTGCGGTCGCAGGTCGCCTCGGCGATCGACGTGGTGGTGCAGACCAGCCGACACATCGGCGGGCGGCGTCTGGTGACGCAGATTACGGAAATCGACGCCCTGGGGGACGACGGGCGGTATCGATTACGCGACATTTTCCGGATGCAGCCGGTCGAAAACGATCAGGGCGACAAAACGATGCAATTGGCGTGGACGGGTGAGCGTTCATCCCTTGCGGGGAAACTGCGCCCCGAGGATGCGGGGGTGGTGACCGCATTGACGCGAAAAGTATTTGAATCCGCTTAAGCGATGGACGATAATGGTATTATGGACGTTACCCGGCCAGACAGTCCGGCAAGCGGCACGGCAGAGGTGAAGGACACCCCCGCCGCACGGGGCGTCGCCTCGCTGCACCGCGATGAAGCCGGCGCGACCACGCTGGAGTGGGCGTTGCTGCTGGCGGCGATCGGCCTGCCCAGCTACTACATCTTCCAGCTCGCTTTGGCGACGCTGGTGGGACATTACCAGTTGATCACCACGGTCAACGCCCTGCCGTTTCCGTGACGCCGATGCGTCGCGCCCGCTACGCTACCCGCCTTACTGACCCCGCCACAAGGCTTACCGCAAGGGAGTTCCAATCATGAAAAGCCGATTCCAATCCATCTGCAAGCAGTTGAAGCGTCTGCACGCGTCTGAACAGGGCGCCGAAGGGCTGGAGAAGCTGCTGATCGTGGCGGCGGTGGTTCTGCCTCTGCTGGGCCTGCTGGTGGTGTTCCGCGACCGCATCTCCGAATGGATGCGCGACACGTGGGGCGATGTGCGCACCGACGCGGGCGATTACCAGACGCCGAACCTGCCGTGAGGTGCTGAGCCACAGGTGGCCGGCGATGGTGTGGGATGCGGCGTGTGGGTGACGGTCGACGGGATTGCCGGCGGGCCACCCGTCTGACACACGGCCGTCCTGAGCCATCGTGGCCGAAGCTGCTGGATCGGAGTTTGTGGCGTGTTCCATCTGTGGCTGAACTGACTCATGGCCGAAGCGGTTGCCTTTGCGATTCTCGTGGCGGTGGTGGTGGCAGCCGGTGAGCGTGACATTCGCACGGGGCTGATTCCCAATCGGCTGACGTACACCGCCATGGCGGGCGGGCTGATGTTCTGGCTGGTGGCGGGATGGGCCACCGGCGGCATGGAGGGTGCAATGGCCAGACTCGGCGACTCGGGATTGGCGCTGGCGGCCGGGCTTGTCCCCTTCGCAATGCTGTTCCTGTTCGCCCACGCGCTCGGCGGCGGAGATGCCAAGCTCATGGGCGCTGTCGGCGCCTGGTGTGCCGAGTGGCGGTGCGTGGTGGACACGGCGTTGCTGTCGTTCGTGTTCGCCCTGCTGTTTGCGGTGGTGCTGATGATTCGTGGGCGGGTGGTGAAAGCGACGCTCGGCCGCGTGTTCGGCGCGCTGCTGCACCTGGCGGCACGGGTGCCGCCTGACCTGCCTTCGGACAGCCCGCGGGTGCCGTTCGGCGTCGCCATTGGCTGCGGCGCGATCCTGGCGGGCATGAAGTGGATGCTCCACTGGCCCGTGCCCCTGGCGGACTGGGGAATGTGAAGCCATGCTCATCGTCGCGAACAAGTCGGCGGACACCGCAACCACCTGGTGGTGGGCGGCCATGACCGACGCCACCATGCTGCGGTGCGCGGCGATCGGGCTGGTGGCCGCGGCGGCGGTGGTCGTGCTGGCGACACTGTTATGGAAACTGCATCGCGGCCGGCGCGACGAGGGGGATCCGGCTAACGGCGGCGGTCGTCTGGCGGATGCTTCGGGGACGGCGACACTGGAGTTCTGCCTCGTTTTCCCGATCCTGCTCTTTTTCGCACTGCTGCTGGCGCAGACGACGACGCTGATGGCGGGGAACATGGTGGTGCATTACGCCGCGTTCGCCGCGACGCGCACCGCGATCGTCCAGATCCCGGCCGACTACACCTTCGACGGTGAGCCCGCCAACGTGCTGGTACATCGCGAGGGCAACCGCAAGTACAACGCGATTCGTCAGGCGGCGGTGGTCGCGCTGTGGCCGGTGGCGGGTCGCGGCAGCGGTGGGAACGTGCCGGCCGACCGGGTGGCGGACGGCGTGGGCGATTACTTCGCGGCCTACGGTGTCGATCAGCCCGCATGGGTGCATGCGCTGCTGCCCGATCGTCTGCGCTATGCCGCGGATCAACAGAACACGGTGGTCACGGTGTACCGCTACGATGGCGTGGCGCTGCCGGGCGTGCCGCTGGTGGAAGGTGAGATAGCGCAGTTCGGGCCGAAGGATCCGGTGAGCGTATCGGTGCAGCATCGATTGAATCTTGCGGTGCCGTACGTACGGGCGATCTTCGCGGATGGACGGGAGGATGGCAGCGCGTACGCGTTGGTGAACGCGCGGTCGACGCTCACCAACGAAGGCATCGTCGACCAACTGCCGCCGTTGCCCAGCCTGGAGCGGCGGCCGTGAACGCGGATGAGGTCAACGCCAAGACGCACAGGAGCCAGAGGGAAAAGGAATGTTGGGAAGGAGCTACGGCATCGTGGATGACGCGCTTTCCTTATCAACGGTCTGCCTGGCAATCTGGCAACTTGGCAACCTGGCGTCCATTACGAGCAACGCTCAACACCGCGCAACGTCGCGGCTGAATTCAGGATTTTGAGATTTCCATGAACGCACACTCGTCGCATCTTTCCGCTGCATTGAACCCGGGCGACAAGCTCGACAAGTACGATGTCCTGGAGCAGATCGCCGCCGGGGGCATGTCGATCGTCTGGAAAGGCTACGACCGGCTGCTGGGCAAGCACGTCGCGATCAAGCAGATCGCGTTGGAGCTGCAGCAATCGGGTGACGCGATGGATGTGTTCCGCGATCGCTTCCGCAAGGAAGCGGCCATTCAACGCAGGATCAGCGTCGACCAGAAACACCTCGTGCGTATCCACGACTTCATCGACGATGAACGCGGTCTCTTCATCGTGATGGAGTATGTGGATGGCCCATCGCTGGAGCAGATGCTGCAGCAGATGTCCGAGCCGATGCCGCCGCGCCAGGCGCTGGGCATCATCGGCGCGACGGCCCGGGCGCTCAAAGCGATTCACGATCAGGGCGTGGTGCACCGCGACCTGAAACCATCCAACATTCTTCTGCCACGTGATGGCGGGCTGAAGGTGTGCGATTTCGGTTTGGCGACGCTGCTTGCCGATCAGGATGCGATGTCAATGGGTTCGGTGCGGTACCTCGCGCCGGAGGCGTTCGGCTCGGGGCCTGTCGATGCGCGGGCGGACATCTACTCGCTGGGCATGATTGCGTATGAGCTGCTGGCGGGCCGGGCAAAGTTTGAAGAGGCGTTTCGGCTGGTGCTGCGCGATCAGCGCAACCAGGCGATGCGCTGGATGAAGTGGCACACCAACCCACGTGCCAAGGCGCCGACGCTCACGCAGTTGACGCCCACCATCGAGCAGTCGCTGTCGGAACTGGTCGAACGGATGATGGCGAAGGATCCGGCCGCACGCATCAACTCGGCGGATGAGGCGCTCAAGGCGATTCGCCGTCACGCCACGGGTGAATCCGAAGCATCGGCGGCGAAGGTGGCGGTGGACGCCCGCGCCAAGGCGGCGGCGGCTGTGTCGGCGATTACCGAAGAGGCGACCGCGGTGCTCCCGCGCAAGAGCAAGCTGCCGTGGATCCTGGCGGGAACGGTGGCGTTCTGGTCGCTCGTGGCGCTGGTTTTGGTGCTGTACTTCCAGGCAGGCAAGCGTGCCGATGAAGAGGCGCTGGTGCGCGACGCCGAGCAGGCGTTCAACACCGCACAGGCCGCGTTGCGCGACAAGGACTACGCCCGTGCCGAGCAGGCGTTCGACACGTTGGCGGCGAGTTGGCCCGAGCACCCGCGTTTCGGCCGGGAAAGCACCGGCTTGGCGCTCTACGCCCGGGCGCTTGGTGCAATGGAAAGCGGCCAGTTCGCTCGCGCCGAACGCACACTCGAAGAACTCGACGCCATGGCGATCTTCGGCAACCGCGACCGCATCCAGGAACTGCTCACCCAGGCGCGGGCCGGCGAAGCGTTCCAGCGCGAGATGGATCTCATCCGCGCGCAGGTGGAAGCGGGCCGATACGACGATGCCCGTCTGCGACTGGCGGAGCAACGCGCCATCATCCACCCCGAAGACCGCATGGCCGTCATCGAGGAAGTCGGCGCGCTGATCGAAGATCAGGCAGCGCTGGCGGCGATCGACGATGTGCTCCGCCGCGCCCAGACCATGGCCGCCCGCGATCAGCGCCGCGAAGCCATGGCCCTCATTCGCGAAGCGCAGCAGCGTCACAGCGACCGCCGTCTGCAGGAACTGCTCGACCAGATCGATGCGGATGACCGGTACCAGTCGTTCGTCGCCCGCGCCGACGCCGCCGCCGATTCGGGCGATCTGGCGACGGCAATCGAAGCGTACGATGCGGCGCTTGCGATTCGCAGCAACGAAGCGCTCACCCGCAAGGCCAACCGCGTCAAGAGCCAGGCCGCCTACGAGGAAGGCCAGCAGCTTCTGGCGGAGGGTAATACCGCCGGGGCACAGGCGGCGTTCACCCGCGCGCTGGGTTTCCCGGATGTCGAAAACACGCTCGCGCAGGAGGCGCTCGATCAGATCGCCACCACCAGCAAGGCCATCGGCTTCATCATGGCGGGCGACGAGGCGGCAAAGGCGGGCGACTACGACCAGGCCATCGCCCAATACCGCAACGCGCTGGCGATCTCGCCCGACCAGTCGGTCTCGCAGAAACTGCGCCAGGTGCAGGCCCAGTACCACATGGCACGGGGCAAGCGGCTGATGGCGCAGCGCGAGTTGGATGAGGCGAAGCAGGCGTTCGCCGACGCTCAAACGCTGTCGCCCAATCTGCCCGGCCTCGCCTCGGCGATTGAGGAGCTGGACAACTGGATGCGCTACCTCAAAGAACTGGACACCGGCGACAAGGCCCGGCGTCTGAGCCGCTTCGGTGAGGCGATCCGCGCCTACAACCGCGCCAAGAGCGTGCTGGAAACCGATGAGGTCAAGCAGCGCATCGAGGACACGGAGTTCGATCAGTTCGTCGCCACCGCGCGCAATTACATGGCCGCAAAAAACTGGGCGGCCGCGCGGGCGTCCCTTGATCTGGCCTCCCGCATTCGCCGCACCGATGAGGTCGTGAAGCTCTACGAGGAGATCGCGAAAAACGCTCCATTCATCGACTGAACCATGACACCGACACCGCCTGACATGCACCGTCGCCGACAAGGCATCATCGGTCGCCCCGCTGCCCGCGAGCGTGGCGTGGTGATCGTGATGACGCTGATCGCGATCGTGCTGTTGGCGGGTTTGCTGTTTTACGTGATGAACGTTGGCCGTGCGACGAACGCGCGGGTGGTCGCGCAGAACAGCGCGGATGCCGCCGCCGCCGCCGCCAGTGGGTGGATGGCGCGTTCGATGAACACGGTGGCGATGAACAACGTGGAGATGGCGCGTCTGATCGCGTTGATCAACGTGCTGGACGCCATGCCGTTGGCGGTGGACCTTTCCGTGCGCGATGCGACGGAAGAGGACCTGGACGACGTGGAGGCGCTGCGGCAGGCGGTGGGCGCGCAGTTGCGTCGCGGCGTGACGGATTCGTGGTTCCGTCGGGCGCTGGAAAGCATGTCGTTTCAGGTCGCCGAGGACAACGCCCAACTGCTGGAACTGGATGAACGGTTTCGGCTCGACCCGGACCTCGTCGCGGACATGACGCACTACAACCGCGGGGGGCACATCTGGCGGGCCCTGTTCGCGCTCGATGACATCAATCAGTCGGCCATGGAAAACATGCGCGCCATGGCGCAGCTCAACGCGCTGGTGGGCGGCAGGAGCAACCTGCGTGGCCCATCGGGCGACGCCACCGCACTCGCCATCGTGCCGGACATTCCCTGGCAGCGCGGCCGGTTCGATGACTTTCGCCGCCCCGTGCAGCAGGGACTTCTGCCCGCCGGCGTCGATGACAAGCAGTACAACCGCGGCCCGTTCGATACCCTGTTCGGCTGGCGATGGACCGATGGGAGTCAGGGTGGCCCCGGCTCCGTGCCCGGCCCCGGCGCGCCGCCTCTGACCTCCGCCCCCACCGAGCCGCGACCTGCCACCTTCTATCGCGTTTACGGCACGCAGAGTTGGATGCTCAATCACATCCCGTACAACGATTATGAACGGCTGCGCCACTGGGTCGTCACGCTCGCCAACATCAAGATGAGCTACGTCTGGCCCGGCCGACCGATTCAAACCGTTGTCGACCCGGCGTGGGAAATCGACATCGCCCGCGACAACGAACGCTCCAGCGACCGCAACGACAAGCACGCCTGGGGATGGGCGGCGGATGAACCCTCCGCCATCAAGGAAACGCTCTACATCGTTTCGGAAATCAAAAGCCGCACCCCCAACAACAACGGCAGCCCCGGTTCGCAGGGCGTCACCTGGCAGTACATCCGTCGCCCCAACACGCCCAACCCGTTCCTGTACTACCGCTCCGGTTGGCACGATGCCCGCAACGGCCCGCCCATGGGGGTGCGGTCCGCAAGCCCCATCCAGTACCGACGCGTCAACGACCACATCTGGCGGCTGTCCGCCACCTACCTCACCAACCCCAACGACGCGACGCTCGGCGGCGATCCGGACATCGGCCTGCCGCCCAAACGCATCGGCACCGATCCCGATGGAAACCCCGTCTACGAAGCCCAGACCGTCTACTGGGAAATGGACTTCATGCTCGTGGGCGTCAATGTGGGCCCTGAAATCGAAGTCCGCAACCCCTACGAAGGCTTCAACCCCGACAGCGACGCCGCCCCCGCCCCGATCGATCTGAACCACGCCCTGCTGGCGCACGACAACTACGAAGCCAGACGGCAGTACCTTTCGGTGCTCGCCATCGCGCAGCAGCGCGACAAGGCGCTGTTCTGGTCCAGCCGTTTCGATGCGGGCAAGCCCTACCCCCACACGGTGGCGATCGCGCAGGCGAAGGTGTTCAACAACCACTCGTGGGATTTGTGGACGCAGATGTGGCACGCGCAGTTGGAGCCGGTGAGTCGTTACGACGACTGGGTCGATGCGCTGTCGCGTTTTCCCTCCGATGGTTATCCCGATGCCGCACAGGCGGATGAGTTGAACCGCTATCTGTCGAGCATTGCGCCTTTGGCCGATTTGTTGCTGACGCACTGACATGAACGTGACGCGGACACAACCCGGAAACATGCGACGTCGATACGGCGGACGATGTTGCCCCGCGCGCTGCCGGGGCGCGGTGATGAGCGAGATGGTGCTGGTGACGCCGATGCTGATCGTGGTGCTGGCGTACCTCACCTACTTCGGGCAGGGCATGGTGCGCGTGCAGCGCGCCGCGGTGATGGACCGTTACGAAGTGTGGCGTGAGGTGGCATCGGTGATGGACGACGATGGCACCGCGTGGGGTCCGCACACGCAGCAGAACAGTGCCAGCCAGCTCAACGCCACCTTCTTCGCGGGCAATGCGGACGACATCGATATCGCCCGACGCACCACCTTCCCCACCGATGCGCCGGATGAACTGGTGCGCCGCACGGACATGGTGTACGGCGGCGACGCGGTCACGCTGCTGGAACGCATCTTCGACGACCTGCCCAGGGGACGGGAGATCACCTTCAACACCGCGCACAGCAACGATGTGCGCCTCTTTACGCCGTTTGAAGGACCGATCCGCCACACGCACCTGCGACTGGGCAACGACTGGCGATTCGTCAACGGACAGCAACGACAGCAGGATGGCAGTTGGCGTCCCACCGGGCCGCGCGTGGCGCACACCAGCGCGCTGGTGGAGACGTTCTTCCGCCCGTTCGATGAATCGATGAGCTTTATGGCAGACAACGGCAACGGCTACGCGGGTATTGTGCGAGCCCTTTACCGCTCGCAACCCGGTTACGCCGGCCCCGACGTCGAATAGCGGCGACCGTGCCGTGAACCAACACCGCGACGCGGCGGGAAAGGCGGCAACAACCGACCGCCCGCCGGCCAACCGTCGCGGAACACCCGGATCGATCGTCTCATGCAGCAACGCACGCGGTTGTGGTGGTCGGCAACAATCATGCTCGGAGGCGTGGTGCTGCTTGGGGTGGGGGCGTGGTGGAACATGCCCCCCACCGCCCCGCCGCATCCACCGCAACCCGATGCGATGGCATGGCGTGGCGACATGCCCGCCCCTGCCGGGCTCGATGCGGCAACGCCGACCTCCGCGCAGCACCTGCTGATGCAACCGGGCGATGAGCCGATCGCCGAGGAACCGGCCGATTTGCCCGCGCCGACGGAACTGGCGAACGCCGCCGGTGAACGCGTGGCGGGTTTCATGCGTCACCAACCGGGGGTGACGGAAACGTTCAGCCTCTGGCGGGTGGAGCGTGTGGATGTCGAAGCGCTCGCTTCTTTCTACAATGAGGCCGCCCGGGCAGCGGGTTTCACCCCCCTGCCGACAAATGAATCATCGCAGCGTTCGATCGGTCGGTTGTATCACCGGCCGACACCCGGTGAGGCGGCGGGACACGAAGTGTTGTCCGTTCGCCTGACCGCGACAAACCTGACCGGGTCGGCCTCCTCCGCCGACCCCATCCGCGTGCTGGTGTGGCTGCGGACACCCACGCGGGACGTTAGCCCATGATGATGTGGAGTTGTGCATGACTCAGTTGTCCTCCCAGGCAGGGCCGCCGCCCAGCAGCACCAAGCTCGTTCTCGTGGCCGTCGCGCTTGCCGTGGTCGCGGCCGTGATGGTCAACGTCTACGTCGAAATGCTCAAACGCGCCAACGAGGAACGGACGTTCCCCGTGTACCGTCTGACGCGATCGATGAAGCGCGGCGAGAAGCTGCGTCCACAGGACGTGCGCATCGCGCCCGTGCCGCTGAGCTTCCGCGACAGCTTCCCCGATGCGGTCGACAGCGAAGCCGCGCTGGAAACGCTGCTCGATCGTGAGCCGTTGCAGATGGATGTGCCGCAGAACACCGTGCTCTTGCGATCGCACTTCGTGGCGCGTGGCGGTGAAGCGGGCGACCGCAACATCACACTGGGCTATCGCCGCGTCTGGCTGCCGGTGAACTCGCGCAGCGTACCCGGCGGATTGAGCCCGGGCATGTTCGTCGACATCGCCGCCCCCTTCAGCACCGGTGGCGGCCTGCCCGAGGTGAAGCTCGTCATGGAACGCGTGAAGGTCGAGGCGGTGGGCGAACGCACCATCTCCGACGATGCGGTCGGTTCGCAGCGAGGCCGAAGCTATCACGGCATCACCATCGACCTGCCACCCAAGGATGCGATCAAGCTGTCGCAGATTTCGATGCTCATCACGGGCGATTTCATCCTGCAACTGCGCAACCCCGGCGACAACGAACGCGAAATCCGCGCCGGCGGCATCAACCCCGAAATCGACGAACTGATCGAGCAGCGCAAGCGTCTGCCCGCCACCGCCGCGCCCTGATCGCCCGCAAACCCCCGCGCCACCACGCGACCCTCTGACGAAAACGCACCATGGAATTCTGGCTTTACGATCATTCCACCAACGCGCGGACCACGCTCCAGATCGACGTTGACCCGATCACCATCGGTCGCGAGCCGACGTGTGATGTGGTGCTCAAGAGTCCGTTCGTCGCGCGCAAGCACGCCAAAATCGTGCGACGCGGCAACCAGCTCTTCGTCGAAAACCTCTCGCGCAGCGGCACCCGTGTCGCCAACCGCGAAGTCACCGTGGATCAGCCGGCCCGACTGGACTTCGGCGACGAAATCCAGATCGCGCAGTATTCGCTTGCGCTGATCCGCCCCAAGGGTCGACGCACGGAAGGCCCCGCCGACAATCGCGACGCCGGGGCGCTGCAGGCGCAGCTCATGGCGTTCGAGCAGCAGGTCCACGCCGAACTGCTCGACCGCATGAACCTGCGCGTCACGGGCAGCATCAACAAATCCGACGCCGCGTTCATCGAGCAGTCGCTGTCGCACCTGGATCAGATTCTCGAACGCCGTGTGGCGGAGATGAGCGATGAGCTCGCCGCCCACACCATTCACATGCACCTGCATCGCATGGTCATCGCCGAGGTCGTGCGCCAGTGTCAGGGCAAGGTGCAGACCGACTACCTCACCAACGATGATCACACCGCCGACCCGTCGCGCGAGCAGTCGATCCGCGAGTTGGTGGCGTCGATGGTCGACATGATGCCGCTGCTCTTTGAGCCCACCAGCGTCAACGAGGATCTCACGCTGGCGGAGGAGGCGTTCGACGATCTTTTCCAGCAGACGATCCCCACCGTGCCGCGCGACCTGCGCCGCTACATCATTCGCCGCACCGTCGCCAAGGACATCCAGGACATCCTCTTCGGGCTCGGCCCGCTGCAGGACCTGCTGGATATGGCGAACGTCAGCGAAATCATGGTCGTGGGCAAGGATCGCATCTATGTCGAAAAGAACGGCGTGATTCAGCCCACCACGCGCAGCTTCTTCTCCGATGAAGTGCTGCTGAGCGTGATCGAACGGATCATCACGCCCGTGGGTCGTCGCGTCGATCACTCCACGCCACTGGTCGATGCCCGCCTCGCCGATGGCAGCCGCGTCAACGTCATCATCAGCCCGCTGTCACTGGTCGGCCCCTGCCTCACCATCCGCAAGTTCGGCTGGATCCCGTTCACCATCGACGACCTCATCGAGCGCGGCTCGATCAGCGCTCCCTGTGCCGAGTTCCTGCAGGGCTGTGTCGTCGGACGCAAGAACATCGTCATCTCCGGCGGAACCGGTTCGGGCAAAACCACCCTGCTCAACGTTCTGGGTGCCTATGCCCGGCCGTCCGAACGCATCATCACCATCGAGGAATCGGCTGAACTGCGTTTGCCGCAACCGCACGTTGTCGCGCTGGAAGGTCGCCCCGCCAACATTGAAGGCAAAGGCGCCTACACCATTCGCGAACTGGTGCGCAACGCGCTGCGTATGCGGCCGGACCGCATCATCGTCGGGGAGGTGCGCGGCCCCGAAGCGCTCGACATGCTCCAGGCGATGAACACCGGGCACGACGGCTCGCTCTCCACGCTCCACGCCAACACCCCGGAGGATGCGGCCAAACGTCTGGAAACGCTCGTGCTCATGGCGGTGGACATGCCCGTGCGTGCCATTCGCGAGCAGATCGTCGCTGCCATCGATATGGTCGTGCAGGTCGCCCGCTTCGCCAACGGTCAGCGACGCGTGACGCACATCTCCGAAGTGACGCAGATCGATCCGGAAACGGGCATGATCGATCTGGAGGATATTTTCGTCCTCCGCGATCCGGAGCAGCCTCGCCTGCGCCACACCGGCTACGTGCCCACGTTTGCCGCCGACATGATCGCCCGCAAGCAGATTGACGTGAAGGTGTTTCTGTGAGTCCTCAGACCGACATCCTCTGGCGCACCGGGATTTCCATCGTGGCGTTCGTCGCGGCGTATGTCTTCGTGCGCTACGGTTGGCCGAGCCTCCTCACCCGCCTGCGCCGCCAGGAACAGTGGTACGAACGCGTCCTCAACCAGCAACTGCTCATCGACATCGACCCGCGCGTGGCGGTGGGCATGTCCATCATGACCATCGTCATCACCGGGATGATCGGCTACATCCTCATGGAGGACATGCTCTGGGCGTTCGTCGGCGCGGCTGCGGGGTTGATCCTCCCCAACCTCGTGGTGCGTCACCTCGAACAACGCCGTGCCGCCAAACTCAACGAACAGATCGTCGATGGCATCGTGAGCCTCGCCTCCGGCGTGCGCGCGGGGCTCAACCTCGTGCAGTCGATGGAGCTGCTCGTGCGCAACTCCACCGGGCCGATCAAACAGGAGTTCGCCCAACTGCTGCGCGAGTACTCGATGGGCATGGACCTCAACCAGGCGATGCGCAACGCCGCCAACCGCATCCAACTGAGCAGCTACCGCCTGCTCTTCACCGCGATTGAAATGCACCGGTTGCGCGGCGGCGACACGGGCGAAAGCCTCGACCGCATCGCCGAGAGCATCCGCGAAATTCAGCGTCTGGAAGGCAAGCTCGAAGCCATGACCGCTCAGCCGCGCATGCAGGCGAATATGATGGCCGCCCTCCCGCCGATCATCATCGCCATCCTTGCCTGGATCGCCCCCGAGGAAGTGGGCATGCTCTTCACCGAACCCATCGGCCGCGTCCTGCTGCTGATCATCGCCGCCATGATCCTCGCCGGCTTCTTCTGGATCCGCCGCATCATGAACGTGGATGTATAGGAAAGTGGTGAGTGGTGAGTGGTTCAAAACACGGGGACACCATGACGGAAACGAGGTACAGGCTGGATGATTTTGAGCTTTATTGTGCGGCACGTAGCCTTCGATGTTAAACCTATGAGATCAGTCGCGGCTTACCCAAAGAGGAGAAGTACTGCCTCGGTTCTCAGATGCGACGCGCCGCCGTATCAGTGACAAATAACATCGCCGAGGAACACGGACGATGGCATTACCAGGAGACTCTGCGATTCTGCCGTATCGCCCGAGGCTCCCTCGCTGAACTGATTGACGATTTCAATGTATGTCCCGATGAGCACTATGCCGATTCGACGAACGTCAAACAATTGAAGGATGAGGCACACCAACTGATTGCACGCATCAACGGATACATGAGTTATCTGCGACGACTACAAGGCAACACGACGCACCACTAACCACTCACCACGAACCAATACCCTGGCTTTCTCCCATGCTGCTCATGCAACTTCTCGTCACGCTTCTTGTCGCTGCCGCGGTGTTCGCGTTGGTGTGGTCGCTGTTCCGGTATCCGGTGGCCGCGGAGCCGCCGGTGCATCGGCGCATGGCAATGGAGATGGGCGCCGCCACACGCCAGACCGTCTTCGAACAGCCGCTGCTCGCGCCGCTGTTGAGCCTGACGCTGGGCATCGCCCAACGCTTCAACCTTCCCTCCATCCGCAACAAAATCCGGCAGGATCTGGACGCCTCAGGCAACCCCAACGGCTACAGCGTCGAGGAATACCTGGCGATCTGCCTGCTCAGCGGCGGCCTGCTCGGTTTCGCCGCGATGACCGTCGAACTCATGACCATGAGCCGTTTCATGGTCATCACCGTTCCCGCCGTCGCTGCACTGGGCTTCTTCCTGCCCATCTACCTGCTGGGTGACGCCGCCGGCACACGCGTCGCGCGCATCGCCAAGCAACTGCCCTACACGCTCGACCTCATCGCCCTGAGCATGGCGGCGGGCAGCACCTTCTCCGAAGCCATCGACACGATCATCCGCGACGACCCCAACGACGACTTCAACCAGGAACTCGCCATCGTGCAGGCCGAGATCCGCTTCGGCGCCAGCCGCGCCAACGCGCTGGGCAACCTCGCCAACCGCATTCCGCTGGAAACGCTGCGATCCGTCGTCGGCGCGGTCAACCCGGCCGAGTCGCTCGGCACGCCCCTGTCGCAGATCCTCAAAACACAATCGACCATGCTCCGCGTCAACCGCACCGTGCGCGCGGAAAAACTGTCCGCTTCAGCGTCGCTGCGCATCCTCATCCCCTCGATGCTCATCATGTTCGCCGTGGTGATGTCGGTGCTCGCGCCGTTTATTATTCGCCGGATTCAGGGAGGCTCGTGGTGGTGAACGTCACGCCCATTCACCTGCAGTTGTCAAGCCCAACCACCGGGGCGCGCCAGCGTTCCTTCACCCAGTCCCCGGTAACGTTCGGCCGCGCGCCCGAGTGCGACATCGTCCTGCTCGACTCGGCCGTGTCCCGGCGGCACGGCGAGCTGCGCTTCGAAAACGGCACGTGGGAACTGGTCAACCAGAGCGTCAACGGCGCGCGCGTCAACGGCAAACGCGTCACCACCAAACCGCGGAAACTCCAGTCCGGCGACACCATCGCTGTGGAAGATGTGCCGCTCTTCACCGTCACCATCGGCGAAACGACTTCCGCCTCCGACAATGCCGCCGATGACGAAGCGACACCGACCGCGCCAGCGCAAAAGGCGATGACCCGCCGTTCCAAGCTTTTCGTCGGGCTGGGTGTCTACCTCGCGCTCATGCTCGTGGTCATGGTCTTCGGCCTGCTCAGCCGGGGCGGCAGCGACAACACCAACCGGTTCCCCCCGCCCCTCACCGAACGGCAGATCGAACAGGAAATTCGCGCGCCCATCACCGGCGTCGTCGAAAACCCGCAACTGGCGCGGCAACGGCTCCTCGAAGCCAAGGAACTGGTCAACCGCCTCGAATCCGCTCCCGATGCGCTCTATCAGGCCCATCTGGCGTTCAAGGAATCGCTCGCCTACAGCGGTCGCGAAAAGTTCACCGAAGGGCTCGACGACCAGCTCTTCCTTCAGACGCAATCGCAGCTCACCGAGGAAGTCACCCGCCGCTACCGCGACGCCTATGCGCTGCTCAAAGCGGGCAGCTACCCCGAAGCGGAACGCGCCTTCGCCGACCTGCGCCGCTTCTACAGCGACACCCGCAGCACCATCTTCCGCAACGCCGAGGAACAACAGGCCGCCATCCGCCGCCACACCGCCCGCAACCGCCGCGACTGGTGAGTCGATTAACGGCTGCGCTTTGACCCTGCCGCGTCGCTTCTCATTCATTCACCGCGAGGACGCGGCGGGTGTCGACCAGGAGTTCGGGTTCGGCCATGACCAGCAGCGTGTCGTTGGGTTCGATGACCGTTTGCCCGCGCGGCACGACAAAGCCCGAATTGCGGCGAATCAGCAGAATGAGCACATCCGAGGGCAGGCCCAGGTCCTGAATGCGCTTCCCCACCACAGGCGAGTCGGCTTCGATCAGGAACTCACGCGTTTCGCCGTGCATCGCCTCGGTCTTGTCGAACTCCAGCGGATACCGCGGCTGCGACTTGATGGGCTTGTCCACCTTGAGCCAGCGCGCCACCAGCATGAGCGTCTTGCCCTGCAGCAGCACCGAGGTACAGACAACGAAGAAAACCAGGTGGAAGATGACTTCCGACCGGGGGTAATCGGCCTGCCAGGGGAAGGTGGCAAGAACAATGGGCACCGAGCCGCGCAGCCCCGCCCATGCCACCAGCGTCCGCTCGCGCCAGTTGAATCGGCTGCCGATCATGAAAAGGTAGACCGCCAGCGGCCGGGCGAAAAACATCAGCGCCGCGGACATGAGCAGCCCCGCGCCAACGACGCCGGGAAACTGCGAAGGAAATACCAGCAGCCCCAGCACGACGAACATGCCGATCTGCATCAGCCAGGCGATACCGTCGTGGAATCGCATGAGGCTGCGTTTGTAGAGGATGTCGCTGTTGCCCAGCACGATGCCGCAGAGGTAGACCGAGACCATGGCCGGCGCCCAGAGGCCGGTGACCC
>CAZEFM010000092.1:0-3491 GCA_964511575.1 uncultured Phycisphaeraceae bacterium
GAATGGGGCAACAGCGTCGGCCTGCCCATCGAAAAGAACTAATGGAAAGTCGGGCCACGGATAACACGGATCGCACGGATGAAGGAGCATCAGGCACGAAGGCATTGAGGCACGGAGGGAACCAATCAATGCCGCGCCCGACATGAACCAATCGCGTTTGTGCGCGTGCATTAGCGGTTCAGGTTCGCCGCTTTCATCCGTGACACCCGTGTTATCCGTGGTCAACACGCCTTCATCCGCGTTGCGTCGGCGGCGAGATAAATATGCCTTTGGATGAGATCATCGAACAGTTTCAGTGGGCCGATGCGGACATGCGGCTGGAGATGCTGCTGGACTTCGCACGGAAGTTGCCGCCGTTGCCTCCCCGGTTTGCCGAGCAGCGTGATGCGGGATTGAACCGCGTGCCGGAGTGTCAGACGCCGGTGTTCCTGTTCATGGAACTGGATGATGCCGGGCTGGTGCGGATGTACGTGGACGTGGCGGACGAGTCGCCGACGGTACAGGGGTTTTTGTCGATCCTGGTGCACGCCTGCGATGGCGCATCCCCGCAAGCCGTCGCCTCGATACCCAACGACCTGCTGGAGAGGCTCGGCCTGTCCGATGCGATTCGCATGACCCGCGCGGTGGGTTTGTCCGCGATCCTCGCCCGCATCAAGCGGACGGCGGAGCGATTGACCGCTGAGAGCACCGAAGTCACAGAGAAAGGCCGGGATTAAAAAGGGTACGAAGCAACAGCGAACGCCTTCGCGTGATCGAACCCACTGTTCTTTCCCTGTTTCCTCCTGTGCCATCGATCGCCGTTTCGCCCAAACGCGGTAGTATGTATTGGAGGAGTTGATGATGTCCGACACACCCCAGCCGCCGCACCGACCTCAACCATTGACTGTGAAGCAGACCGAGAACATCAAGCCTGCGCCGCCGCTCGATCCGGCCCAGCGTTACCACGAGCAACTCGCCCGGGTGGACGAGGTGATTCGCAACTTCGACAAGCTGGAAGACAAGATCGTCGCCGCGATCAAGCAGGTGTTCGACCCGGAAATTCCGGTGAACATTTACGACCTGGGGTTGATCTACGACGTGGACATCGACGCGGAGAAGAACGTACGCGTAACGATGACGCTCACCAGCGCCGCCTGTCCCGCAGCACATGAGATTCCCGTCGAGGTGCGGCGCAACGTGGCGCGTGTGCCCGATGTCAAGGATGTGGAAGTGGATGTGGTGTTCGACCCGCCGTGGTCGCAGGAACGCATGTCCGATGAAGCGAAGCTGATGCTCGGGCTTCTGTAGTTTATCCTCTTGAATCCCTTCTGAATGATTTCGCCCGGCACGAGCAGTTCTGCCGCGGCGCGGTGATGTTATGCAAGGCACGATGTTTGCACCTGTGCAGGGTGTGCGGCTGGACAAGCTGCCGCCAAGCAGATGGGAGTTGTTGCCATGCATGAGGAAAGCCACCATCCCGCAGCGCAGACCAACATGGGTTCGGCGGAGCGCGTGATATCCACCGCATTGGGCGCAGCGCTGATGATCGGCGGGGCATCGCGACGCTCCCTCGGCGGAGCAACGCTGGCGGCATTGGGCGCGCCGCTCGTGTGGCGCGGCATGACCGGGCGATGCCCACTCTACGAAGCGCTCGGTGTGCGCAACGACGATGCCAGCCCCACCAGCCATCCGCTGAATCGCGAGATACACGGCCGGGCAAGCGTGACCGTCAACCGCCCCGTCGATGAGGTGTATCGCTTCTGGCGCGATCTGAACAATCTGCCGTTGATCATGCCCCAGCTCAAGGGTGTGAAGGTGTGCGATGCGCAGCGGGCTCGCTGGGTGGCTTACGGCGCGGGCGATCGCGAGATGCACTTTGAGACGCTGATCGTCGAGGACCGCGAGAACACGCTGATCTCCTGGCGAACGGTGGGCAATGCGGAAGTGAAGCACCGCGGCAAGGTCGAGTTCAACCCCGCGCCGGGCGATCGTGGTACGGAGGTGCATCTGTCGTACTGGTACACGCCGCCGTTGGGTGTGGTGGGCGACCTGCTTGCAACGTTGACGGGTCACGGCTGCCGCACGCAGACGAAGCAAGGCCTGCGTCAGATGAAGCAGTTGCTGGAGACGGGTGAGATCGCATCGGCCGGCCCCGCGACACACGACCAGCAAAGCCGAACGTATGTCGAAACGTTAACGCACGGCCCGGCGCGCCAGGAGCAACTCGACCGCGTTGATGAAAGCTCGCTCGAGTCGTTCCCGGCAAGTGATGCGCCCTCCTACACACCCGGTCGCGTCTGACAACCAGCCCATTGGAGGGGAGATTGCGATGAAAGCGGTCTGCTGGTACGGCAAGCACGATGTGCGTGTGGAAGACGTTCCCGACCCCCAGATCGTCAACCCGCGCGACGCGATCGTGAAGATCACGTCCACGGCCATCTGCGGGTCCGATCTGCACCTGTACGATGGCTACGTGCCGACGATGCAGAAAGGCGATGTGCTCGGCCATGAGTTCATGGGTGAAGTCGTCGATGTGGGCAAGGGCGTGCGCAACCTCAAGCCGGGCGACCGCGTGGTCATCCCCTTCAACATCGGCTGCGGCAACTGCTTCTTCTGCAAGCGCCAGCAATGGTCGCTTTGTGACAACTCCAACCCCAACTACCAGGCGGCGGCGGAGGTGTACGGCGATTCACCCGCAGCCTTCTTCGGCTACTCGCACATGTTCGGCGGATACCCCGGCGGACAGGCGCAGTATGCACGCGTCCCCATGGCGGACATCGGCGCGTACAAGCTCACCGAAGATCTGCCCGATGAGCAGGTGCTGTTCCTCTCGGACATCTTCCCCACCGGTTACCAGGCGGCTGAACAGGGCGATATCCAACCGGGCGACACCGTCGCGGTGTGGGGCGCCGGCCCCGTGGGACAGTTCGCCATTCGCAGCGCGCTGATGCTCGGTGCCGAACGGGTAATCGCCATCGACCACTACCTCGACCGACTCGAACTCGCCGCCAAGGCGGACGGGGTGGAAACGATCAACTTCGATGAGGTGGATGTGTACGACCAGCTCATGGAAACCACCGGCGGGCGCGGGCCGGACGTCTGCATCGATGCGGTGGGACTGGAGGCGCACGGCACGACGATCGATGCGGTGTACGACCGGGTGAAGGTGGCGACGTATCAGGCGACCGACCGCGGGCACGTGCTGCGTCAGGCGATTCGATGCTGCCGCAAGGGTGGCACGGTGTCGATCCCGGGCGTGTATGCGGGTTTCATGGACAAGTTCCCCATCGGGCTGGTGTTCGCCAAGGGGCTGACCCTCCGCGCGGGACAGACGCATGTGCACAAATACATGCACCCGCTGTTTGAACGCATTCGCGATGGACAGATCGACCCATCGTTCCTGATCAGCCATCGTCTGTCGCTGGAAGACGCGGCCCATGGATACGACATCTTTCAACGCCGTACGGATAGCTGCACGAAGGTGGTGCTGACACCGAACGGACGTGGGTGAG
>CAZEFM010000092.1:3591-16097 GCA_964511575.1 uncultured Phycisphaeraceae bacterium
AATCACTAATCACTACTCCTCTCCTCCTCGCCGGACGAGCCACCAGTTGCGCAGGACGTCGATCTGGAACTGTTTGAGGTGCGGGTCCGCCCAGTGCCACAGGGGCGGGGCATCGGGGATGAAGTAGCGCAGCACGCGGTTCCAGCGGTAGAAGTCGAGCAGTTCGAGCAGATCGACGGGCGGTTCGCCCCGCGGGTTGAGCAGGTAGTCCAGTGCCGCGGCCCGATCGCGATGCAGCAGCGCCAACAGCACGGTGGTTTGCGGCAGATCGTCGCGTGACATCAGTGTCGCCGCCACACCGTCCCATTCGGGCAGTTCGCCCTGCATCCACCGGCCGAGCTTCATCATCTGCTGCACGGGCCACATGTCCTCCAGCTCGGTGCGTTCGGCGAGTAGTTCGCGCTGCAGGCCGGTCAACCCGGCGAGGATCGCACCGCTGATCTTCGCATCGTCGTTGTAGTCGCGAAGAAGCTGGCGAATGAGCGTGTCGTTCTGTTCCGCGGTGAATCGCTGGGCCGCGACGATGCACGCCAGGTCGCGCATCGCCGGCTCCTCATGCGCCAGGAGCCGATGCAGGTCGGCCGGCTGCGGATCACGCGTCACCGCCACCGCGGCGAGACGGTGCATGTCCGGCGCATCGGGCGGAATCGCGATCGTTTGCTGATCCACGGCCGCGCTCTCGAGAATGGCAAGGCGATCCAATTCAGAAAGGTCGCCCGCATTAAACGCGTCGGCGGCAAGGTCAGGAGACTCCGCAGCAAGACGAAAGAGTTCCGCCTGTTGAATCACCGGCAACTCGACAGGTGGCATCTCCGGAACGGCGGGCAATCGGTCGAGCGTTTTGGGCAACGCATGGATGGGGGCGCTGAGCATCAGTCGCCATCGCACGATGGCATCGCGTTCAGCGTCACGAAACGAAGGGTTGAGGGCCAGATGCATCGCATAGGCCGCGGCGGCACGCACCTGTGTCGGTTGCTCGGAATCGTTGAGCGCTTCGAGTGCCGGTTGCGGCTGGCCTGGGTTGGTCTTGAGCGCGGCATAGAGAATCGCCTCGGCGACTTCGGGCGGAGCGCTGCGCCAGTCGGCGGTGAAGCCGGACCACGGATCGAGCACCGCCAGCAGCAGCCATGCGTCGCGCGCGATGGCGGGGTCGGCATCCTCGGTGCCGCGCGCCACGATGGCTTCGAGATCCATCCGCTGCATCTGTGCCGCCGGAGTGCCGGCGAGTTCCGCAGCGGCGAGCACCGCGGCGTAACGCACCGGCGCATCGTCATCATTCACCGCACGCCCGAGCAGCCCCAGCAGCGTCGGGTCGCACGCCATGAGGTGCAGATCCGCCAACCGATGCACCGCCAGCACGCGCGCGATCGGGTCGGCATCGTCGAGCATCATGCCGATCGACCGCATCCACAGATCGATCGGCACCTCGGGATAGCCCCACACGCCGGCGGCGTCGAGCTCCGCCACGAACAGCCGAAACGCATCATCGTTGTGCGCCGCCATGCGCGGGAAGATCGCTTCGAGCACGGTCGGCCGATCCGCCACACCTGCCTGGGCAAGCACGCGAAAGATGAGAATCGCCGTCGTGTCGTCGGCGGAACGCAGCCACTGCGCCATCGCCGTCAGAACGCGGTCGTCATCGGCGACGGCGGCGTGCTCCAGAGCGCGAAAGATCTGCAGCGAAACGGTATCGTCGACTTTGCCGATGCGCGACGCGGCGGCGGCGATCACGCGGTCATCCGTCGGCGCGAGGCGAATCACATAGTTCAGCGCCTGCTCCCGCACGGCCAGATCATCGCTGGACAGTTCGCGCATGCGCGCCCACCGTTCGACGTGCGGCCGAACGAAATAAGCCGACGGCACGGCAAAGGTGATGCAGACAGTGATGGTGATGAGCACCGTTCGGAGCCGGCGCATTCGGGCGGTCATGCCACAAGCGTAGCGTGAATCCCGCCCCGACTCCACAGGAGGAGCGGCACGGTCACGGCGTAACAAAGGTTCCGGCCTTCGTCCTCGATCTCTTGTCCGGCGACCTCGCCCGCTCAGCCCTTCGTCCAGTACTTGCCGCCATAGACGCCGGCGTCGCCGAGCTGTTCGGCGATGCGGATGAGCTGGTTGTACTTGGCGTTGCGGTCGCTGCGACACGGCGCACCGGTCTTGATCTGGCCGCAGTTCGTCGCCACCGCGATGTCGGCGATCGTCGCGTCCTCGGTTTCACCGCTGCGATGGCTGAGCACGGCCGTGTAACCGTTGCGCATCGCCAGGTTCACCGCATCGAACGTTTCGCTGAGCGTGCCGATCTGGTTGACCTTGACGAGAATCGAGTTGGCGGTGCTGCTGTTGATGCCCTTGGCGAGGAAGCGCGGGTTGGTGACGAAGAGGTCGTCGCCCACGAGCTGCACCTTGTCGCCCAGGCGATCGGTGAGCTTCTTCCAACCGTCCCAGTCGTTTTCCGCCAGGCCGTCTTCGATCGAGCGGATCGGGTACTTGCTGCACCATTCGGCCCAGTGGTCGATCATCTCGTCGCTGGAGACGACCTTGTCGGGATTGGACTTGAAGAAGACGTAGCCCCCCTTCTCCTTGTTCCACATTTCGCTGGTAGCGGGGTCCAGGGCGATGAAGATCTGCTCGCCGAGCTTGTAGCCGCTCTTGTCGACGGCTTCTTCGATGACCTTGAGGGCGTCCTCGTTGGAGGCAAGGTTGGGGGCGAAGCCGCCTTCATCACCCACCGCGGTGGACAGGCCCTTGTCGTGCAAAACGGTTCGCAGCGTGTGGTAGATCTCCACGCCGGCCCGCAGCGCTTCGGCGAAGTCGTCGAAGCCCCAGGGCTGAATCATGAACTCCTGGAAGTCGACGTTGTTGTCGGCGTGCTTGCCGCCGTTGAGGATGTTCATCATCGGCACGGGCAGCACGCGTGCCCCACTGCCGCCGAGGTAGCGCCAAAGCGGCAAACCGGAGGCTTCGGCGGCGGCGTGGGCAACGGCCATCGACACGCCCAGAATCGCATTGGCGCCGAGTCGGGACTTGTTGTCCGTGCCGTCCAGCTCCAGCATGATGTGGTCGATGTACTGCTGATCGCGGGCGTCCTGACCGATAAGCTCGGGCGCGATTTCCTGGTTCACGTTGAGCACCGCCTGCTCGACGCTCTTGCCCAGGTAGATGCTCTTGTCGCCGTCCCGCAGTTCGACGGCTTCGTTCTCACCCGTGCTGGCGCCGGAGGGAACCATGGCCCGGCCGCTGGCGCCGTTGGTCAGTTCCACTTCCACCTCAACGGTGGGGTTGCCGCGGCTGTCGAGCACCTGGCGAGCGTGCGTGACGTCGATTTCAAAGCTCATCGGAAGTTTTCCTCGGATGGTAGAACGAATGGGGTTCAGGCGTGCGATGCGTTCGCAGGAATAGCACCCACCGCAAGCGCGTATGACGACGCTTGCTGTCACAGGCCCCGGGGGGTGATCAGGCGCTTCAGAACTTGCGGCGAACGCTGAGGCTGCGGCCGGCGCGACGCTTGCGGTTGAGCATGGCGCGACCGTTCCTCGTGCGCATCCGGGCGCGGAAACCGTGCTTACGGGCACGTTTGATCAGGCTGCGTCGCTTGGGATAGTGCGTGGACATTGGTGAAACTCAAATCTTCGCGGTCTTGAAAACCATTGTTCCCGTCGGCGTGGTCGCTTCAGCGGGCCACGCGCCTTGCGCGATACCGTCACTCCACCTCGACAAACACATGCTTGAAGGCTGTGTTCCCCTGGGCATCGCTGACGCTCAGCACCACCAGGTGAGAGCCGGGCGCAAGGCCGGTGATTTTAACCTGCAACCGCTCGTGTGTCGAATCGAAGATCAGATCGACCGGGAGCAACGGCTGCCACTGGTCGGTGGCGTCCACCGCGTAGCGGGCGGACTGGATGACCGACAGCGCATCCCGGGCGTCCACCTGGATGACCACGTCCCCCACCCGCTCCGGCCGCTGAATCGCCGTTTCCAGCGTCGGCGGGGTGTTGTCGACGAGCACCGGGGCGGATTTGCGGGTGGCGCGCTGCGCCATTTCCGGCGGGTTGTCCAAGTGGTCCGACGCCGTCACCCGCAGGCTGTACCAGCCGTCGGGAGCCTGACGGGTGTTCCACTCGAAGTTGTTCTGCTCGAGGTTCTCCTTGAGCGGCAGCCACCGCGACGACCCGGAGGGCTGGTACTCGAGGGTGTAGCGGAGGCGATCCTCGTTGGGGTCGCTCGCCTGCCATTCAACGGTGAGGTTGGGCTTGGGGTCGGGGATGCCGCTGTCGCCGCCAGCCGGCTGACCGGGACGGGCCGGACGCGCCGGCGTCTCGGGGTACTTCGCCTGCAGCGACGCCACCACCGGCGGAAGGTTCGGCACCACGTAGGCAATCGCCACGCGATCCACCACCGGTGAGGTCTCGTCCCCCGCCACGAGCGTCAGCCGGTACTGCAGGAAGCGGCCCGGCGGGCTGGTGATCGACAGCGCCCGAGGCTGCAACGCGTGGGCCGACTCGTTGTGCGCGATCACCTGCGGCTGCGACCAGTTGGACCAGGGCCCCTGCTCGGGATCCTCCACGTTGCCGCTGCGCGTTTCCACGCGCAGTTCCGAGCCCTCGGGCACATCGGCCGTGATGTTCAACTTGCCCCAGAGGCTGATCTGGCCCGCATCGAGAGCGGCACTGGTGAAGGTGCCCTGTCGAGCGACGGAAGGCTCCAGCCGCATCACCAGCGCCGGGTTCGCCGCCGCGATGAGCAGGCTCGACCCCTCGTTGCCGCCGGGCGACTGAATCACCGGCACCTGATCGCTTTCCAGATCGAGCAGCACGGTCGTCTCGCCGGTAACGGGGTTGAGACGGAAAATCTGCCCCTCGTTGCCGGTGGCAACGAGCAGGTGTCCGTTCTGCTCGACGATGCGGAGCACCATGACCGATTCGCGAAACACTTCGCGGACGAATCCCTGATCGTCAATGCGGTAGATGGCGTTGCCGGGCCGTGCCTGACGCTGGCCACGCTGCGGCCCCGTCGCCGGACGCGGTCGCTGCTGGGCGGCAGGACGGGCCTGTGGCTGCACCGGGTCGCCCGGACCAGCCTGCAACGCGCCGCTGCGACGAGCGTCCAGCAACCGCTGACGAATCACCTCGCGCAACTGGTCACGCTGCTCGGCGGTCACTTCCGCACCACCCGCGCTGGCATCGGCGGGCTGCTCCTTCGCCTTGTCGTCGACATTCCCTGCCTGCATCGGCTGCGGAGCGGGCTCGACGGGGCCCGGCACCGGGACGGGTGGCGTCTCGATCACCGGAGCATCGCTCCCCGGTTCCTCGACCGCCGGGGCGGGCGCATCGTCATTCATCGGCGCGGGTTCCGGATTGACCGGCGGCTCGGGCTTTTCATCCGCGGGAGCGTCGCCGCCCTCACCGTTGTCCGACGTTTTCGGCGCTTCAGCCGGAGGCTGCGGGCGACCGGTTTCGTTGCTCACCGCCGCCTCGAGTCGCCCCGGGCGAGCCTGGTTCGCATCCGAGGTGCCGGCGTACACCGTGCCGTCCTTCGTCACCAGGATCGCACCGATTTCCGGCTCCGGCGCATCGAACAGGACGAACGTGTCCCACGTGCCGTTGCCCGTGGGCGTCAGGCGAAAGATCAGGCCATCCTCATCGGTGCCGGCATACAGTCGGCCCTGCTGATCACGTCCCAGCGACAGCACGTTCGCCTGCTTCGCATCGAGCACCACGGTGAGGCCGGGGTTGTTCTCCTGCTCGGCATCGAAGCGATCGGGGCGGATCGCCAACACCTTTCCCTCGGTGCCCGTGGCCGCGTAGATCGTCGGGCCATCGACGATGACTTCCCAGATGTATCGCACATCCGCCAGTTGGGCGACGGTTCGCAGCTCCTCGCCGTCGAGCACCGCGAGTCGGCTGCTGGCACCGCTGATCGCCGCGAGCAACTTTCCATCGAACTGGCTCAACGCAAAGACCTGCTCGTTGGCGAGGGCGGCCACCTGCTCGATCGCATCGCCCCGCTTCGCCAGCAGCTTCGCCTCGGGGCCGGCGGCGATGTAGAGCACATCCCCCACCTGCTCCAGGTCGTAGATCACACTCACATCTTCGGGCATCTCGCCCAGCGACTCGGTCAACCGCGAGAGCTTGATATCCCCGAGGTTGGTCACGACCGTGCTGTCGCGTTCACCGGCGTCAAAATCAGCCTCGGTGTTGTGGTCCCACATGCCCGGCTTGATCGCCAGCGCGGGAATCGCGAGCGCCAACAGAACAACAACGCCCCCCAGGCGAAACAGATCGTGACGCAGACTCATGAATGATTCCTTGGATGAATCGATTGGAAAAGACCAGCGACAAAGCCCCTTCGCGGCAAGCGGCCACGCCCCGCCTCATGCAGCCGCCGCGACCCGCCCTCACTTCTTCTTCACATTCACCTTGAACATGACCTGACCCGTGGGCACGTAATCCAACGGCGTCATCTCGTACTTCATGTTCCGATACGGACTCACGCCCGAACGCAGACCCGACCCGATGAGCGCCCGCCGACTCGACGGCAGATCGGGCAGTTCCGTCCGCCCCAACGCCACGCCGCCTTCCGGCAGAACCATCGACACGAACAACGCATCGTCCGGCACGCTCAGCACCCGCTGCGCCTGCTCGAACAGTTCCGTCACGTTGGTCACACGGCTCAGGTGAGGCCGCAACGCCGCCATCCGCTGGGCGTAGTGCGCCGCATCGGTCACCGCGATTTCATACTCGCCTTCGGGCAGATCGGACGGGATCTCAAACCGCATGCGCACCGTCTCGACCGCCCCGCCGTAAGGCTGCAGGTCGATGGCGATCTGCACCGCCTCGCCCGGGGCAACCTCACGCCGATCGATGCGGGCATCGACAAACCGCGCATCGCGACGCCGGGCCTCCACATCCACCTGAAGATCGATCGATTCAAGCTTCTGCGGATCGAACGGATTGTCCATCGCCGTGCCGATCACCGGCACCACGTTGAAGAGCATCGCCGACTGCGATGCCTGGGGCGACAGCGAATTCACCGTCAGCTTGCGACCGTTGCTGAAGGTGAAGGTTCCGACAATACGCACGGTGTTTTCCGGAGGCAGTTCCTGCACGGCCGTGAGCGACTGCATCATCAGCGTCGCGGCGATCATCGGCGACAACGCACGATGGTTCACCACGTGGAAGTTGTACGTCTGCTGCGGCTGGCCTTCGACGTTGACGCGCACCTGCATCGGCGCCGCTTCGAAGCGACCGTTGGGCGTGCCCACCACCGCGCTGTTCTCATCGCGAACAATCGCGCCGCTCAGTTCGAGGCTGCCCCCGAGCTTGAAGCTCACCGATCGGTTGGCGACGATGTAATGCACGAACCCGGTCGCCATCGGCAGCGCCACCGCGCCCTCGCCGAACATCGCGTGACCGAAGCCCAGCACCCGGCCATCCGGCAGCACGTCCGTCACCGTGCCCGCGGCGCTCAGGTCGGCATCGCCGAATCCCAGTGGAATGCTCAGCACGCTGCCCGGGCGGATCGTCACCTCATTGGCTTTCACCTCGCTGGGCGGATTGCCCACCAACATGCCGCGCGGCGCCGCCAAAGGCACGATGCCCAACCGCCTGAGGAACGGCGCGGTCGCCAACGCGATCTCGCTCGACGACACACGCAGCGGCAGCATCAACGGCTGCGGCTGACCGGCAAGCCCCTCGGGACCGGGCAGATCGCTGTCCAGCGCCAGATCGCCGCTCGGTTCACCGGGCAGCGCCTCGGCCAACGCCCGCGCCCGCCAACCCACGTGCGACGGCATGTTCATCCGGTCCAGCAGCGCCACCATGTCGTGCACGCTCAGCCCGCTCCGCTGCGCACCGGCCACCGGCTGATCATTCTCCAGCGGCGCGCGGCTGCCCGTCTCACGCATCAGTTCGATCGGCTGCACGCCCGCATAGCAATCCACCTGCTGCGTGTAGCCCAAGGCGAACGCGCCGATCAGTCGGCCGCCCTTGCCCAGCTCGCCTTCCTCGCCTTCTTCCCAGAGGTAAATCGGCGAGCCGCTCATGCCCTGCACGGGGCCACTTTTTTGCATCCGCTCATCCGGGCAGCGCACCCAGATCACCCCCCGCTTGGGCGAGTGGTCCCGCATCACCGAGATGACCTCGACGGGGAACGGCTCAATCTTCGTGCCGTGGAACACCGTCAGGCCGTACCCCTTCATGCCGATGCGGACTTCGTCCAGAGGCATGATGGGTTGCGGCTGAGCGGGGGTTTCCACGGTTGCCAGCAGGCTTGAGCTGATCGCCAGCAACACCGCGCTGAAGATCACGGCTGGCCCCAGAACAATTCGGCGATAAGATTGCATCATGGCAGAGTAATCGTCCGGTCCATCGTTGACAAGTAAGTGTGACGAGCGGATACTTGCGACCGCTCCCTGCCGAGCCTCCTCGGCTCACACGTCCACTGACAAAAAGCGCGCCGGGCCCTCCCCGCCCCCGGGTTCTCAGGCGAGTTTGCGGTACCGTGACCGCAACAATCCGGGGTCGAGGACGAGTCGGCTACGCTTACCAAAGCGCATGATTAACCAAGCTGCTAAAGTCCTCGGTTACACCTTTCAAGACGACTCACTCCTGCGTATCGCACTCACCCACGCCTCCAGCGCGGGAACCCGCCTGGAAAGCAACGAACGCATGGAGTTCCTCGGCGATGCCATCCTCGGGTACGTCGTCTGCGAATACCTCTTTGAAAACTACCCCGACCTGCTGGAAGGGGAGATGACCAAGATCAAAAGCGCCGTCGTCAGCCGACGCGTCTGCGCCCGCATCAGTCAGCAAATCGCGTTGGCGGACATGCTCAACCTCGGCAAGGGGATGAGTGGCCGGGCCACGCTGCCCGCGAGCATCTCCGCCGCCGTGCTCGAAGCCATCATCGCCGCCATCTACCTCGACGGCGGGATCGAACCGGCTCGCGCGTTCATCCTCGAACACATGGTGCCCTTCATCAAGGAGGCCGCCGGCTCCGCCCACCAGCACAACTTCAAAAGCGTCTTGCAGCAATACGCCCAGCGACATCTGCCCACCAACCCTTCCTACGTGCTTCTGGACGAAAAGGGTCCCGACCACGCCAAGGCGTTTGAGGTCTGTGTCGAGATCGACGGCCGCCGCTTCTCCAGCGCCTGGGCCAACTCCAAGAAGGAAGCCGAGCAGAAAGCCGCGCTCAACGCCCTGCAGGAGTTGCACCTGGCATTCGCCCATGAGGACGGCCGCATCGAACTGCGCGACCCGCTCACCACGCCCCCCGAAGAAATCGGCGCCTGATTCTCCCCTCCTACTACGCTCCCCCCACCCCCCAGGTTCCACGCGCGGCACGCCCACTTCCGTGGGCGTGAGCCCCTCACTCCGCGTGCGCCACCACAGGCAACCGAGGCAACGCCGCAATAAACTGCCTCCCGTAAGGCTTCCTCATGATCCGGCTGTCCAGCACCACCACCGTGCCGCGATCATCCTTCCCGCGGATCAGCCTGCCGAACCCCTGCTTGAACTTCAGAATCGCCTCGGGCAGCGAGTACTCAAAGAACGGCTTGCCGCCCCGTGCCTGAATGCGTTCGATGCGTGCCTCGGTCAACGGACGGTCCGGCACCGCAAACGGCAACCGCGTGATGATCACGTTGCGCAGCGTGTCGCCCTGCACATCCACGCCCTGCCAGAAACTGTCCGTGCCGAGGAGTACGCTCCGCCGATCACCGCGAAACCGTTCCAGCAGAGCGGTGCGTTGCTCGCCTTCGCCCTGCACGAGCATCGGCATGCCCCGTGCCTGCAACTGCGGCCGCAGCCATTCCGCGGTGCGGCGCAAGAGGTCATACCCCGTGAACAGCACAAACGCGCCGCCGTCGCTGCGGTCGATGTGCTCGAGTATGCGCGGACACAGTTGCTCGAAATATCGCGGGTTGTTCGGCTCGGGCAGGTCAGGCTCGACGATGAGCGTCGCCTGATTCGCGAAATCGAAGGGCGACCCCAACTGCAGCGTCGCCGGCTCGTCGCATCCCAGCCGTCGCTTGAGATGCGCAAACGGGTCGCCGGATGATTGGGCCGTGGTGTTCGTCACATCGGCCGATGCCTGTGTCGCGAGTGTTGCGCTCGTCAGCACCACACCGATCGGCTCGCCTTCTCGACGAGTTGCGCCGAACAGATGCGTCCGAAGCAACACGCCCACATCCACCGGAGCGCACGTCATCGAAATCCGCGCATCACGATGCTGCGGCGAACGCGAAAGCTCCATCCAATACACACAGTCGGGCACCGTCTGTCCGATGATCGCGGCAATCGTCCCCGCCAGCCCCATCGCACGATTCGCGTAGCTCTCCAACTCCTTGCGATCATCCTGATTCTCGATGCGGTCACGCGCGATCTTCAGCGAAAGCGACAGATCCGTCAGCGCGGGCGTCAACGTGTTGTTCACGATGTTCGGCTCGCTGATACGGCCGTTGGTGCGCCCCTGCGACTCCTGCCAGTACGCCAGTTGCTCGAAGAACGCGTCCGCCACCTCGTGTGCCTGCCGCACGTTCCACGCGGCCTTCGTCAGCCCCGTCGCCTCCGCATCGTACTTGCGCTGCAGCGCCGCGAGCAGCCCCTTGTTCTGCCGTCCCAGCAAACCGCCCAGCAGCAGCCGTACCTGGAACCGGCTGAACGACAAGCCGAAGTACTCGCTCGCCACATCCTCCACCGTGTGCGCCTCATCGAGTACCACCTGCTCGTAATCCGGCAGGATGCCGTGCCCCTCCTTGCGCAGAGCCAGGTCGGAAAAGAACATCGCATGATTCACCACCAGCAGGTCGGCGTTCTCCATGCGCCGTCGGGCCGCCTGATAAAAACACTTTTTGTAGTTCGGGCATCGCCTGCCCATGCAGTCTTCCGAATCGCTCTGCACCTTGTCCCATACGATCGGCTTGCGAAGCTGCGGCAGCGTGGCGAGCGAACCGTCGGCCGTCGTAGCCGCCCAGTTCGCAATCGTTTCCAGCGTGTCCGCCTCCTCAGGATCGGGAAACAGTTGATTGGCGCGTTCGATCGCGCGGTCCAGTCGACGCAGCGAAACATAATTGCCCCGCCCCTTCACCAGCACCGCCGTGAACTCATCGGGAATCACCGACTGCAGCAGTGGGATGTCCTTCTTGATGAGCTGTTCCTGCAGCGCGATGGTGTGCGTGGAAATGACGATGCGGCCGCGCCCGTCCCCCTTGCGCCGATCCCCCGCGGCCCCTTCGCTTTTCGCCTTGAGAATCCGTTCGATCGCCGGCAGCAAATATGCGAACGACTTACCCACCCCCGTGCCCGCTTCCACCAGCAGCACGCCGGGCTGCGCGCCCGTTGCCCCGAACGTGGCGCGCACCGCCTCGATCATCGCCCGCTGCTGCGGACGATACTCGAACCGGTCACCCAATCGACGGGCAATCGGCCCGTCGGCCGAGATGATGTGCACCGGGTCAAACGTCATGCCCGATAGTGTAGCGGCCTCTCCACGCGCGGTCGTTTCGGCGAACCACGCCCCCGTGTCTCCCTCACTCCCCGCGACCTTCCCGCCCCAACCGCACCGCCACCATTTGCACGTTCGTCATCTCCTCGATCGCATACCGCACACCTTCGCGACCCAACCCGCTCTGTCGCGTGCCGCCATACGGCATGTGATCCGCCCGGAAGTTGGGCGTGTCGTTGATGATCACGCCGCCGAAGTTCAACTGCCCGATCGCATGAAACACCCGATCAATGTCGCGTGTGAACACCGATGCCTGTAACCCATACTCGGTGGCGTCCGCCTGTCGCAGCGCCGCATCGAAATCGTCATACGTCAGCACCGAGGCCACCGGCGCGAACGCCTCCTGCGACACCACCCGCATCCCCTCCCGCGCATCGCCCAATACAGTCGGCCAATACACCGGCCCCGCGCGGCGACCACCCGTCAACACCGTCGCCCCGTCCGATGCCGCCTCACGCACCCAGCCTTCAATCCGTTCGGCGTGCTTCAATTCGATCATCGGCCCCACGTCCGTCGTGTCCTCCAGCGGGTTGCCCACCACCATCGCATCCGCCGCCGCAACGAACCGCTCGCTGAACGCTTCCGCGACCGATCGATCCGCATACACCCGCTGTACCGACAGACACACCTGCCCCGAGTTGTAGAACGCCCCCACCGCGCAACGCTGCGCCACAAAATCCAGATCCGCATCCGGCGCAATAATCACCGGCGAGGTGTTGCCAAGTTCCAGCGTCACCCGCTTGATCCCCGCACGCGACAGAATCGTCCGCCCCACCTCGGCGCTGCCTGTGAACGTCACTTTCGCCACCCGCGCATCGGTGATGAGCCAGTCCCCCACCGTCTCGCCCGGACCGTTCACCAGGTTCACCGCTCCCGCCGGCGTGCCCGCCTCCTGCAGCACCTCGCAAAGCATCACCGCGCTCAACGGCGTCAGCTCCGCGGGCTTCAGCACCAGCGCGTTGCCCGCCGCAATCGCAGGCGCCACCTTGTGCGCCACCAGA
>CAZEFM010000093.1:0-15710 GCA_964511575.1 uncultured Phycisphaeraceae bacterium
AGAGGAGGCGCGTCACCGTCGCGCGGAGGCCGATTCGCTGGCGCGCGAGCGGGATCGCAACGAGCGTCGTGAACGTGAGGAGATGATCGCGCTGTTGCGCGGCGATGGCACCGACCTGACGCCGGTGCGACATATCGTGATTCCGCGCTGGACGTTGTACGCGACGGCGGCGGCGATCGCGGTGCTGGTGCTGGCGCTGGGTTCGATCATGATGCGATCGGCACCCGCCGTTGTTTCGGAAGACATCGCTGCCGGACCCGCAACGCAGGAGGAACAGCGCGTTGTGGCGCATCTGGTGGAGTCGATCGATGCGCGCTGGGGCGGAAAGACGGTGTTGACCGTTGGCACCGAGTTGCAGGCGGGTGTTGTTGAGCTGGAGCAGGGGATAGCTCAATTGCGCTTCGCTGACGGTTCTTCGGTTGTACTCAGCGCGCCGTGCACGTTTGAACTGGTGGATGTCAATCGCGCGTTGCTGCATCACGGTCGCGTGGCGGCGCACGTTCCGCCGGAGGCGCATGGATTCACCATTGAGGCACGCGGCATTCGCGTGGTGGATCTGGGCACGGAGTTCGGCGTCCATGTGGACCGCGAAAACAATGGTGCTGAAGTGCACGTCTTCGATGGTCTGGTGGCGGTTCAGGCGAACGCGAACCATGCGACGCCGCAACGCGAGATTCACGCAGGCAAGGGGTGTGAAATTGATGCGAACGGCATGATGCGCACGATCGATGCGGATGCAACGGCGTTCGTGCGGCCGGCCGACTTCGCCCGAACGCTCGCCGAGCGACAGCTCTATGCACGCTATCTCGAATACGTCCAGTTGCTTCAGCAGGATGAGTCGCTGGTGGCGTGCTACGTGTTTGAGCCTCGCAACGCATTTGACTTCACGCTTCGCAACATGGGTTCAGGCGGTGCATCATTCGATGGTGTGATCCGTAACGCCGCGTGGCGAGAGGGGCGCTTCACGGGGAAGAAGTCGCTCGTATTCACGGGAGAACTGGATTCGCGCGTTCGGGTGAACATTCCCGGTGCGATGGATGCGATGACGCTGTGCGCCTGGGTGCGCGTGGATGCGTTCAAGCACGCCTATGCCGGTTTGCTCATGAGCGAACATTGGATGGAGCGGGGCAAAATCCACTGGCAGATCGACAACACGGGCAGCCTGGTGTTCGCGACGGCGGCATCCATTTCGGAGGATGCGGGCGTGATGTACGCCTCCGGCCCGGTGGTGAAGCTCGAGCGTTGGCATCACGTCGCGATGGTGTACGACACGGCGGTGGGCGAGAGTCGGCAGTACCTCGACGGCAAGCTGGTGGCGCGGCAGGCGCTGCATGAAAGCACGCCCGTGGAGATCGGCCGCGCGGATATCGGCAACTGGGAGCCGCACACGTTTGAGCCGCGCTTCGCCCTGCGTCACTTTGCCGGGGCGATGGATGAACTGCTGGTGTACACGCGGGCTTTGAGTGAGTCGGAAATTGCCGCGCTCGTCGCGCGGGGAACGTTTGTGGAGGAGCCAACCGCTGATGGGAAGTGAGAGATTCCATCTCAGTTAAAGGAGGAAAGTCGAGCGGAATGAATTGTTGAACAGAAAGGCATGTCGGAAACATACACATCAACCCAAGGAGAAGATTATGAAACTTCGTTTTGTTCTTGCTGGCGTCCTTTCACGTGTTGAGTCGGTAAGTGGTTCCTGACCCGGTATCAGTGGCACTGTTCGGTTTCAGGGCCATCGTGATGCGATTTTGAATCCAACTGCTCATGGTGAGCAGGTCAGTTTGATTAACCCATAGGAGGTTTACAGATGAAGGTTCGATCCATGTATGCGGGAGCTTTGGCAGTCGCTCTGGCTGCGACTCAGGCCAGCGCGAGCGTTGTGCTGTTCGATGAGTTTGAGGGCGACAGCCTTGACCTGAGCAAGTGGCAGGTGGTGGCGGCGCACGATGCGGACGTGACGGTTGCCGATGGCTGGGCGACGACGGTTTACGACTGGGGTACGGGTGGTCGTTCGTACCTGGTCACCCGCAATGAGTACAACCCCGCTGACGGTGCGGTGACGATCCGCGGACGGTTCGATGCCGCGGGTAACAGTGAGGAAGTTGCCATCTGGCTGCGTGCAAACAACGCGCTTGATTCGGCGGGTCAACCCAACGGTGGCGGTGTGCTGGGCGCAGGCATTATCAACAACTTCTGGCTGGGTGGTCCCAGTTGGTCGTATCCCGTTGTGGGTGCCTCGACGAAGGTGGACACCGTGTGGGGACCGACTGGCATCCCCGGTGTTTATCAGGATCCGGCGACGGGTGGCGAGGATATCTGGGACTTTGAGATCATTGACGATGGTTTCAATGTCCAGGTCACCTATACCAGCGTGGCTGATCCGTCCATCACTGCGACCGCGAGTTACAGCACCGCGTTCAGCAGCGGCAGCTACTACATCGCGTTCGTAGGAGCGCAGTCGGGTGCGTTTGATTACATCGAAATCAGCCAGGTTCCCGAGCCCGCGTCTTTGGCGCTGGTGGGGATCGGGGCGATGTTCATGCTGCGTCGTCGTCGCAGCGCCTGAACAGGCAGGCCTTGAACAAGGCGTCGGCCGTTCGTTCAACGACGGACGGCCGGTTTGGATCGCAATTTGACCGACGGCAATCACGTTAAGGAGAACTGGTCATGCGTCGAAATCGAGCCTTCACTCTGATCGAACTTCTGGTGGTGATCTCGATTATTGCTTTGCTGATCGCACTGTTGCTTCCGGCGTTGAGTGGAGCGCGTTATGCGGCGGATGCGATGTCGTGCTTGAGCAACGCGCGTCAGCAGTACATCGCGCAGTACAGCTACGCGACGGAGAACTCGGGTGCGTATGCGGACCGGACCGGATGTCCGACGCCGACGTACACGCGTGGTCCGACGAGCCCGCCGCACGAAAGCGCCTATGACGTCCTGCGGGGGCAGTACATTCAGAGCCAGGCGGTGATGTCGTGCCCGGTGCAGGCGAAATCGTTCGGCGAATCAGGTGATATTTACATGGGGTACTACAAGCCCGAGCGGTATGAGACGCCGGGATATGGCAACTGGGGGACGGATCAGCCGCATATTTCCGGGGGGTACGCGTGGTTTGCGGCGTATGACCCCGATCGACTGGTGGAGTATGTCGAAGGCGAGGATCCCTGGCCCAACTCGATCGATGAAGGCACGGGTCGCAGTGCCATGATTGCACACGAGCGGTCGCAGAACACGCATGACTTCACGCACAACGCCAGTGGTTACTGGGGCGATGCGATAAGCAGTTCAACGGATGGCCCCCTGGGCTTCGGCGATGGGCACGTGATTCGGCAGGACGCCGCGGACATGCGTATTCGTGTGTTGAGCGGCGCTGGAGCGCGTGTGAACAAGGGGGTGCCGGGCAACTTCGCCGTCGGACAGTGGAAGTACTGATTGAACATGCGATCTTCGGTGGCGCTTTTGGGAGTGGCGGGTATTGCGATGATGAGTGGGCGGCGACGTCGCCTGCCAGTGTGACAACTGTGGTAAGGAAAGCAATGCGGAATTCGGCTGTAACGCGAATGGTTGTTGCGATGTTGGGTGTGATATTGGCGGTGGCCTGCGCGCATGGGGGCGGGTTTGCGGCTGACCGTGAGTGGCAGCATCCACTGAAGAAGCAGGGGCGGCTGGGTTCGCCTCTGGTCGAAGTGTCGCCGTTTGTTTTCAAGGACCGGCTGTACCTGCTCGAGAACAACCAGAAGTTCTGGGACATCGGCGGGAACCCGGGTGATCGATTCCACGAAGATGAAGTCCGCATTCGCGATGTGGAAGCCGACAAGGTCGTGTCTGTCGCGCTGCGCGGGCATGCGTTCGCCACTGTGCTGGTCGATGAAGGTCGTGTGTACGTGTTTGCGGGGGATTACGGCAAAAACAAGCCCTGGCGACAGATCACCGAGATTGTCATGACCAGTTCGGATGATCTGGTGAACTGGACGAAGCCGGTGGTGGTGCTGCGTGCCACGGAGCAGGACCAGCGGTTCTGGAACACTGCGGTGGCACGTGGGCCGAAGGGTTACGTGCTGCTGGTGGAAACGAGTGATGTGCGTTTCCCGGCGTTCACGTTCCGTTATCTGGAGAGCGATGATCTGGTGACGTGGCGTGACGTGCCGGATGCGATCTACGGCCGCGACAAATATGTGGGGGGTCCTGCCCTGTACTACGAGGGGGACTGGTGGTACACGCTGTACCTGCAGAACATCGGGCATGGTTGGGAGACGCGCATCACGCGTTCGAAGGATCTGGTTCATTGGGAGGATGCGCCGGAGGATCGACCGTTTGTGACGTTCAACCCCGAGCACCGCAACATTCCGCTGCTCGATCCAGCGGTGCGGGAGAACAACGCATCGGATGCGGAAGTGACTTACTTCCAGGGCAAAACGATTGTCTATTTCACGGGCAGCAATCAGTCGACGGCGGGCGACCTGCAGTGGGCGACGTTTGAAGGTACGCCGCGCGAGCTGTTCGAGTTGTTCTTTGCGGATGTGCCTGCCTCCTCGAGTCAGGCGGATGCCATCAATGATGGTGCTGCGCACCTTTCTCGACCGCAGATCGAGTGGCTTGTCGGCAAAGCGCACGCGGTTGTCGAAGCGTCGAAGATGCAGTTGGCGGACGGCCTGCCGGTGTACAGCCCGATGGGTTACGGCGGTGTGTGGTCGCGTGACATGTACTACCTCGTGACCGGCGTGCCCGAACGCGCCGACATGGCGATGGTGGCGGGTGTGGTGGAACGTTTTCTGAAGCATGCGCGCGCTGATGGCAGCGTACCGAAGAACCTGAGCGTCGATGGAACGCCGGCCTATGTCTGCTGGGCGGTGCCCGGCGGGTTTGACGCCATTGAGCTTCCCCTGGGTGAAGCGGACCCGATCTGGGATGGCATGCGTGCCAAACCGGAAGCCGACTCGGCCCAGTTCGTGGTGTTGCTCGCACACGCGTACTGGAAGCGAACGGGTGACGATGCGTTCGTGCGCAAGCACCTCGCCGGTCTCAAGCGTGCCATGGACGCCATGCCTCGTGATGAGAGCGGCCTGATCTGGATCGACCCGAAGTTTCCGCACACGTCGTACGGCTTCACGGACAACGTCGTGAAGACGGGGAACGAACTGTTCTGCTCGCTGTTGTACTGGCAGGCGTCGAACGATTTGGCGCGAATGGCGCACGCGGTGGGGGAGGCGCATATCGCGGCTGACTTCGAAGCGCGTGCTCAACTGATCGAAAAGAACATCGATCGATTGAAGGATCCGCAAACGGGGATGTACTTCGCCGCGACGGAGATCGGACGGCAGATCGACATCTGGGGCAATGCGTACCTGGTGTATATCGGCTTCCCCGATGTGGAGCGGCGTGATCGTATCAGCCGATACATGGCGGCGCATTACGAGGAGTTTGTCGCCTGGGGGCAGGTACGTCACCTGAAGAAAGGCGAATACTGGCAGAAGACGTTCCGCTGGCCGACCGGAGCGGAATACACGCGAGGCATGTTTCAGAACGGCGCGTATTGGGGTACGGCCACCGGGTGGGTCGGTTATACGGTCGCCCAGGTGGATCGCGCCGCCGCGGCGCGGATCTTCCGCGACATGATCGAAGCGTATCAGACACGCGGCGTACAGGAGTATGTCCGCGAAGATGGGCAACCCGGTCCGATGACCGATTACGCGGCGAGCATCGCCAACCCCCTGGCGGCGCTGCGACGACTGGCGGACGATACGACGTACTTCGTGCAGGCGGTCCGTGATACGGAGGCGCCTGAACATGCGGGGGACTGGACACCGGTGCTGATCGCGCCGAGGGCAGATGCAACGGCACAAAGCGCGGGTGATGCGACCACGATCCGTCGCGTCCCCACGCCTCAGCAATTGGCGTATCAGAACGATCAGCTTGGCGCGTTCGTGCACTTTGGTCCGGCAACGTACATCAACTCCGACATGCTCAGCACGCCGGACGCGAGCATCTTTAACCCTGTGCATCTTGACGCCGAGCAGTGGGTGCTTGCCGCCAAGTCGTTCGGCGCGAAGCACATTGTGCTGACCGCCAAGCATCACAACGGTTTCTGCCTCTGGCCGACCAACACGACGGAATACAGCGTGCGCAACAGCCCGTGGAAGAGCGGGAAGGGTGATGTCGTAGGCGAATTCGTGGCGGCGGCGCGCAAGCACGGGCTCAAGGTCGGACTGTACGTCTCGGGCGGTGACAAGCATTACGGATGTCACAGCACGCCTGACCCCATGGGCGAACGAAAGATTATTGGCGATCGCAACGCCTACTTCCTCGTCTTCATGGAACAACTGAAGGAACTGCTGACCAACTACGGCGAGATCAGCGTGGTGTGGTTTGATGGCGCGTTCGATCCCTTCGGCTGGGACGTGAAGGACGCGTCGGGCAAGACGATCGGCACTGCGCACGGCGACGCCATCGCTGCATTCGTTCGCGCGCTTCAGCCCAATGCGGTAATCTTCGGCGGCACGGATCCTGATGTGCGTTGGTCCGGCAGCGAGCAAGGCTGGTCGCCTTATCCGCTGTGGAACGTCGTGGAACCCGGCGAAGGTCCGAAGCATTGGGTGGCGCCCACGAATGCCGGCTGGATCATGGCAGAAGCCAACCTGCACACACGTGATACCTGGTTCTGGGTGCCCAACAGCGATCAGACGCTGCGCAGCGTCGAGTTCATGTTGCAGGCGTACCTGAACTCCATCGGGCGCGGCGGCAATCTGCTGATCAACCTGAGCCCCGATACCACGGGTCGCGTTCCGAAAGCAGAGGTTCAGCGTCTGAAGGCGTTCGGCGAAGCGCTGAAGCGGCATTTCGGCGAACCGCTCGCCACGACGGATTCGCTTGGTGGATGGGCCGAGGCGGGGACGTTGGTCCTGAAACTGCCGAAGGCTGAACGTGTCGAGTACGTGTCGATTGAGGAAGACATCGCCCAGGGGCAGCACGTTCGCGCCTACGTGATCGAGGCGCTCGTGGATGGACAGTGGCGTCAGGTTGCTGCGGGCGAATCGATTGGACGTCGCCGTATTGAGAAGCTCACGCCGATGACGACGCAGCAACTGCGTCTGCGCATTACCCAGGCGGACGCCATGCCCGCCATCCGCGCGATGAGCGCTTACCGGTCGGGCCAGTAATACGGGCGGACCAGGTTGAGAAGTACTGAGACATGAAGCGATATCGACCGATGTTGTTCATTTTGATCTGTTGCGCAGCCTGGGGTTTCGCAACGCCTGTTGCCCATGCGCTGGAACATGGAGATGACTCGCACGCGGGTGCGCCGTTGTGGCAGGGGCGGGGCCAGTGGCTTTGGTCCACCGCAACACCTGATGTGCGATCCCGCCAGTGGGTAATGTTCCGCAGGGAGATCACGATCGATCAGCCGGTGGAGCGTCTGCCCATGGCGATCAGCGCCGATTCGGTCTATCGCCTGTGGATGAATGGCGAACTTATCTGCATCGGCCCGGCCCGCAGCGAAGCGACTGCACTGGCCGTCGATGAACTGGATATTGCGCCGCACCTGAAGCACGGCGTCAATGTGCTGGCGGTCGAAGTGGGGTTTGCGCCCAATTGGGACGCAGGGTACTACGGCGAACGGCCGGGCCTTTTCGTCGCGTTCGGTGACGAAGCGGACAAGGTGAAGGCGTCCGCGTGGCGCGTCTACGAACCGAAGATGCACGACATGAGCGCTCCGATCGTCGGGCTTCGGGGGCCGCTTGTCGAGGTTGTGGATGGTGCCCGCGTGCCCGAAGGATGGCGAAATGCCGGCTTTGACGACGGGGCCTGGTTGCCGGCAGTGGTGCTCGGTGCCGTTGGGAAAACATTGCGCTCGCGCGAAGTGCCGCTCCCGCATGTGCGCCGCGTGCGAGGTCAAATGATTCGTTCGTATGAGCGCGGTGATGGCGTCGTTGGGGCGCCCTATGCTGACACACTTCCTCCCGCGGAGGGTGAATCGTTTGTTCTGCAGCTTCAGAACGAAGCGCTCACGCCGCGCGCGCCGGAAGAGTCGGGCTGGCCGGTTCACCTGAAAGATCAACACGATGGCGTGACGCTCGATCTTGGCGAGGTGGCGGTTGGGTTTCTGATGTTTGAGGTGGAGGGCCCGGCCGGTGCGGTGCTGGATCTGGGCTGGCACGCCACGCTCGCTGCGGATGGATCCGTGCGACCGCGGTTGCATGTGCAGTTGCGCCAGGCGATGCGCTACACGTTGCGTGACGGTAGGCAACGGTATATCGCCATCACACCGCATACCATGCGGTACGTGCGACTGGTGAATCGCAGCGAGAAGCCGATCACGATTCATGCGGTGGATATGCAGGTCGTCACCGCACCCGTGGCGTATGCCGCGACCTTCGAGAGCAGCGATCCGGTGTTCAACCAGATCTTTGAAGCTGCCCGTGCGACGACGACCAATTGCGCGCTCGATCTGTTCACCGACAATCCCGAACGCGAACGCAACGGCTGGTTCCATGACGGCTATTGGACCGCATACAGCTACTCGCTGCTTGCGGGCGACACCGCCATTTCGCGGTACATGTGTCGTCTCGCCGCGTTGAGCCCCGTGCCTCACGGTGACCGCGCGTGGATCCCGCCCTTCGTGCCGCGCGTTCCCCAGGGCCACGCTCTGCATTCGCTGATTATGCCGGGACACAGCCTGTTCTGGCTGATGCAGTGCCACATGAACTTCGTGCTGACCGGCGAGCGACCCGACGCGATCACCGAAGCGGGCATTCACGAATTTCTTGCGATCTGTCGCACGTATGAGAACGAACTCGGTCTGCTTGAAGGGCTGCCCGGCTGGCAGTTCCTGGACTGGGCCCGCATGGATGAGCATGGCATCTCGGTTGCGATGAACTGTCTGTACGCGGCTTCGCTGAACGCTGCGGCGGAAATGACGGGGCGGGGCGAGTACCTCCCCCGTGCGCATCGTGTGGCGCGCGCCCTCAACGCGTTGAGTGTCGACGGGTTCTATCCCGACGCGTTTGTGCGATTCGAAGGCCGCATCGTTCCCACAGCCGGCCGAAGTGAACCGACACAGTATTACGCGCTCTGGTCAGGCGTGGCGGATGCTGATCGTGCGGCATGGCTTTGGGAGCAACTGCGTGCCGACTTCGTGATGAACAACGAAGCGACCGGTTATTTTTCGCCGGATCAGCGGCCGCGAGAGGGCCTGATGCGTGCCGGGACGTACAGCTACATGTTGCGTCTCGCTCACGCCGTCGCTGTGAATGACGCTGCCACGTTGGCGCGTGACATCCGAGAGAGTTTCGGCACACAGCTTGAACAGGGGCCGGGCACGCTTTGGGAGTTCATGGGCCCGCGCGAGTACTGGGGCAGTCAAACGCAGGGTGTGGCTGCGGGGGTGGCGGTGCACATGGTGCGGGGGCTGCTTGGTGTTCAGTACGAGACAGGCTTTGAACGCGTGACGCTTCGGCCGGGTGTGGAAAGCGGGCTTTCGTTCTGCCGTGGAACAGTGCCGACGCCGCAAGGTCCGATCCGGGTGTCATGGTCGATTTCTGACCGTGCTTTTGAATTGAATTACGAGGGTCCGGCCGCGACTGCCGTGACATTACACCTGCCTGAAGCCGTGCGGGCGATCTGGGCGGCCGCGCCCGCCGCCCAGACGTCCGCCTGGCAGGAGCGACTCGTCGTGCAGCCGGGTCAGCGTGTGCGAGTCACGCCCGGACAATTCAGCGTAATAAGTGGAAAATGAGTATGCGGTCCGAGGGCAGTGTGCCAGTAGTTGAGGCGGGTGAGTTATGAGTCATGTTCAATCTAACGGGGACGGTGCGATGAGACGGCGGTATGGTGTCACTTGTGCGTTCGCGATCCTGCTGACGACGGGAGTCTTTGTTCAGACGGCGGACGCGGAAGAACGCATTGATTTTGTCCGTGATGTGCAGCCGATCTTCGCGCAGCATTGTATTTCGTGCCATGGTCCGGAACAGGCGACGAATGCGCTGCGACTCGATCGGCGCAGCAGCGCGTTGCGCGGCGGCGATTCGGCGGAACCCGCGGTGGTGCCCGGTGATGCCCAAGCCAGTTACCTGATTAAGCTCGTGCGGGGCGATGATCCTGAACGGCAAATGCCTTACAAGCGGCCGCCGCTTTCCGAAACGCAGATCGCCACGCTTGTTCAGTGGATCAACGAAGGCGCAACCTGGCCCGCATCGCCGGACGACGATGCTGACGCGGACGCGGCGGCCTCCCATTGGGCGTTGAAACCGGTACAGGCCGTGGAACCGCCCAAGGTGAGTCGACCGGAATGGGTGCGGAATCCGATGGACGCGTTCATTCTTGCGCGTCTTGAAGAAGTGGGGCTCACCCCATCGCCCGAAGCGGATCGTGTCACGCTGATCCGCCGCTTGATGTTTGATCTGCACGGTCTGCTCCCGACGGACGACCTCTACGAGCGTTACCTCAATGATCCGGCAGAGGATTGGTATGAACGGCTGGTGGAAGAGTTGCTCGCGTCGCCACGCTATGGAGAACGTTGGGGACAGCATTGGTTGGATGCGGTGCGTTATGCCGATACCAGCGGATTCGAAGTGAACACGCCCCGGGAGAACGCGTGGCCGTACCGTGATTATGTGATTCGCGCATTCAACGAGGACACGCCGTACGACCGCTTCATCCTTGAGCAGCTTGCCGGAGACGCGGTGGGTAAACCCGAAGCGACCGGGCTGCTCGTGGCGGCGCCTGCAAATCTTCCGGGGCAGATCGGGCAGGACCTGCCATCCATCCTCGGCGCACGTCAGGATGAGCTGGCGGAGATCGTCACCACCACGGGCGCTGCCTTCATGGGAATGACACTGCACTGCGCCCGGTGTCACAACCACAAGTTCGACCCGATCAGCGCCAAGGACTATTACGCCATTCAGGCGATCTTTGCCGGGGTGTATTACGGCGATCGTGATCTTCCGGTTACGGACGATCCCGCTCAGAAAGCACGTGTTCGGGAGCTGCAGGATCAGATCGACCGTGCCATTGCGCAGCTTCAGAGCGTCGGTGCGCGTGAGCCGGTGCATCCGCGTTTGAACACGGAATCGTTCGCCCCGCGCAAGGTGCGGTTCGTCCGCTTTACCTCCGAGCGCACCAACTCCGGCGTGGAACCGTGTATTGATGAACTGGAGATCTGGTCCGTCGCCACGAGCGATACCGAGCCGCGCAACGTTGCCCTTGCCTCAACGGGCGCGGTGGCAACCGCCTCGGGGACAATGCCGAACTCCGAGATTCATCGGCTCGAATTCATCAACGATGGTCAGTACGGCAACAGCCGCAGTTGGATCTCCAATGAGAACGGCCGCGGCTGGGTGCAGATTGAACTGGCCGAGCCCACGGTGATTGACCGCATCGTCTGGGGCCGAGACCGTCAGGGCGTCTTCGCGGACCGGTTGCCGACCGCATACAGGATTGAAGTCGCGGATGACGATGGTATATGGCACGTGGTGGTCGATCACCAACTGCGCATGCCGTTGGATCCAAGCGCTCGTGAGGCATGGCTCGCGGAAATGCCGGCGGAGCGACGCGAACAGGTTGCGCCACTGGCGCAGAAGATGGAAGCGTTGACGTACGATCTCACCGTTGCTCTGTCGCCGCGACGTGTGTTTGCGGGAATCTTCCGGGAACCGGGACCGTGGTATCGCCTTTACCGCGGCGATGCGATGCAGAAACGCGAAGAGGTGAACCCGGACATTCCGGAAGTCTTCGGCACGCTGGGATTGTCTTCCGACACGCCCGAGCAGCAACGGCGCATTGCACTGGCGCAGTGGCTTTCGCGAACCGACAACCCGCTGACCGCCCGCGTCATGGTCAACCGCATCTGGCAGCATCACTTCGGCACGGGCATCGTCGATACGCCGGGTGATTTCGGTCGGATGGGAACAGAACCGTCGCATCCGGAACTGCTCGATTGGCTGGCACACACGTGTATGGAGCAGGGCTGGTCGATCAAGAACATGCACCGATTGATTGTGACGAGCAGCACGTATCGTCAATCGGGCTACACGCGCCCCGAAGCGATGATGGTGGATGCGCAAACCCGTATGCTGTGGCGCTACCCGGCCCGACGACTGGAAGCCGAGCCGATCCGTGACAGCATCCTGCAGGCAACCGGCGCGTTGAACCTCACCATGGGCGGGCCCGGCTACAGCGCGTTCAAGCCCAATGACAACTATGTGCGCGTGTACGAACCGCGCGAGGACTTCGGCCCCACGGAGTGGCGTCGCATGGTGTACATGCACCGCGTCCGCATGGAAAAGGATGGCGTGTTCGGTGCGTTTGACCGACCGGATGCCGGACAGGTGTGCACGCAACGTGTGCGGTCGACTACGGCATTGCAGGCCCTCAACCTGCTCAACAGTACGTTCATGATGCAGCAGTCGCGGATCATGGCGGAACGCCTGCGACGCGAAGCAGGCGATGACCCGCAGGCGCAGATCACGCGCGCGTTCAACATCCTGTTCGGTCGCGAACCCGAAGGGCAGGAGTTGTCGGCTGGCCTGGATCTGATCCGGGAGCACGGCCTGCCGACGTTCTGTCGTGCCATGTTCAGCGCCAGCGAGTTTCTTTTTACGCCTTGATATCAGTTCGACGTTGGAGATTTCGTCATGGATAAGCAGCCTTCGGTGATCGGTCAGCGTTTGCTCGATCGTCGTTCGTTTCTTGGTAACAGCATCATGGGGCTGGGGGGGATCGCGCTGACGCAGTTGCTCGCTTCGGAGAATCTGCTTGGCACGACCGCGCGCACGCCGATTCGGCCCAAGGTGGACCCCGCCCGGCCGCACGCGCCGCGCAAACCGCACTTCAAGCCGCGTGCGAAGAACGTCATCATGCTGTTCTGCTCCGGCGCGATCAGCCAACTGGATACGTTCGATTACAAGCCGGAGTTGATTCGTCGCGATGGCCAACCCATGCCGGGCGCCGATAAGCTTGTGACGTTCCAGGGTGAGAACGGCAACCTTCAGAAGAGCCCGTGGAAGTTCCGCCCGCGGGGCAAGAGCGGCAAGATGGTGTCGGACCTCCTGCCGTATCTGGGAGAGCTTGTCGATGACATGTGCTTCATCCACTCGATGACGAGCAAGACCAACACGCACGGCCCGGGCGAGAACATGCTCTCCACCGGCTTCACGCTGGATGGCTTTCCCAGCATCGGGGCGTGGGTGACTTATGCGTTGGGTTCGGAGAATCAGAGCCTGCCCGCTTTCGTGGCGATTCCCGATCCACGAGGTGTGCCGCAATCCAGCGTGAACAACTGGGGCCCCGGTTTCCTGCCCGCCGTATTTCAGGGCACCTCGTTCAACGCAAACAAGCCGATTCTGAATCTCGCCTCGCCAACATCGTCAGAGAACGATCGGGCGACGCGCGCCTACCTGCGCCTGTTGAACGAGCGGCACGCTGAACGATATCCGGGCGATACGGAACTGGCGGCTCGCATCGCCAGCTACGAGCTTGCCGCACGCATGCAGGTGAGCGTGCCGGAGGTGACTGCGGTGGAGAACGAACCGCAGCACATTCTGAAGCTCTACGGCGCGGACAGCACCGAACCGATCAAGGCTGGCTTTGCCCGCAACTGCATTCTCGCGCGTCGACTCATCGAGCGTGGTGTGAGGTTCGTGCAACTGTTCAACGGTTCCTACGCCATGGGGGAGGGCGTGGGCAACTGGGACGGTCACAAGGCGCTGGAGGCACAATACAACGTGCACGGGCCGATTCTCGATCAGCCTGCCGCGGGGTTGTTGCTCGACCTGAAGCAGCGCGGATTGCTCGAGGAAACGCTGCTGATCTTCTGCACCGAGTTCGGCCGCATGCCCACCTTCCAGAAGGGCGCCAGCGGACGGGACCACAACCCCAACGGCTTCACCGTCTGGATGGCGGGCGGCGGCGTGAAATCAGGCTTCAGCTACGGCGCAACCGATGAGTTCGGCTACAACGCCGTCGAAAACGTCGTCACCATGCACGACTTCCACGCGACCATCCTCCACCTGCTCGGCCTCGACCACGAGCGACTGAGCTACTACAACAACGGCATTGAACGCCGACTCACCGACGTCCACGGCCACGTCGTGCACGACATCCTTGCGTGACGACTTCAGTCGCGGTGCGATTCATCGTTCGCCCTGCTGCGGCGTTCACCTTCACGCAGCAGCAGGGCGGTGGGGATCAGCGTCGCCACGGAAATGACCAGCAGCACACCGAACGCACCCGCAAAGGTGTAACTGCTGTCCTGTGTCTGCGTGAGCACGATCACCGCGCCGATCGCCCCCAGCGCGCCGCCCACACGCTGGGCGATGTTGACAACCGTGGCGGCGTCGCCCATCTGGCGCGCCGTGACCGACGCATATGCCGCCGTCATCGCGGGCATCTGCGCCATCGCCACCGCCATGCCGCGCAAGACAAGCACGATGATCAGCGGCGTCATCGCCAGCCTGTCGGCGAATACGAAGGGAATTGTCGTCACCGTCAGCAGCACCGCCCCCGTCAGGCTCACGCGGCCCGCGCCGTGGCGATCGGTCAGCACGCCCGCGAACGGCAGGATGACAGCCGTTCCCAACCCCATCACCAGCAGCATCACACCTGTCTCGGCGAGTGACATCTTCATGCCGAGTTGCAGGTAAAGCGGCAGAAGCAGCAGCCCGCCATAGAGGTTCGCTCCGGTCAACCAGGTGGTGGCGGTGGCGGCGGCGAACGTGCGGCCGCAGAGCAGACGCAGGTCGATCAGCGGGTGCTTCGCCTCGGCTGTCAGAACGATGAACGCGAGCGTGAGGGCGCCGCCCAACCCGGTGGTGCCCGCCGAAAGGGTGGTGACGCCCGCCGCGCCGATCTCGGTTCCGCCGAAAAGGAGCATGGGCAAGCCGAGTCCGAGCAGTGCCAAGCCGGTGAAGCTCAAAGGGCGTTTGGGGTCGGTGTCGCCGCCCGGCACGATGCTTCGCGCCGCAACCAACGCCGCCAGCCCCAGGGGCACGTTCACCCAGAACAGCCACCGCCAAGATGCCACTTCCAGCAGAAACCCGCCGAGGCCCGGGCCGACCGCCGGCCCCAGCGCCACGACGAAGCCGAGCGTCCCCATGATGCGGCCGAGTTGCTTCGGGCCTGCCGTTGACCCGAGCACCGCCTGCCCTGCGGGAATCATCAGCCCCGCAGCGAGTCCCTTGAGGAAGCGACCGGCGATCAGCGTGCCCGGATCCGGCGCCACCGCGCACATCACCGACGTCGCCACAAACGCCGCCAGTGCCGCCGACCAGAGTCGGCCATACCCCAGCCGACTGCTCAGCCAACCCGCCGCAGGCATGGACATCGCCAGCGCGATCAAATACCCCGTGACGACCCACTGTACGATCGGCAAGGTCGCATCGAGGTCGACGCGAATCGACTCCAACGCCAGATTCGCCACCGTCGAATCCAAAAGGGCGATAAACGCCCCCGCGCCCGTCACCGCTGCAATCTTCCAGATCCGCCAGGGAATCGGCGGCGGCGCCACTGAATCAACAGAACCCGTCACAACAACACTCCACCAAGCCAGTCGCAGACATGGTATGCCATATCACGCGCAACGACGGCAACGTCCCGGGGCAATCAGTGGCAAATCAGATTCAGGGGAACGAGATCGGCGCAGATGCGCGCCAGACAGGTGAAAACTGAAATGGAGCCGATGGGGATCGAACCCACAACCTCTGCATTGCGAACGCAGCGCTCTC
>CAZEFM010000094.1:0-15237 GCA_964511575.1 uncultured Phycisphaeraceae bacterium
TTCAACCCTGTTCGCGATCGTCGCCGGAGTACCACGTTGGTGTCCACAACCCCGGTCCGAAGACCGGTTTGGGCTATTCCGGGTTCGCTAGACTCTACTGACGGATTCGAGGTTTCTTTCTTTTCCTCTGGTTACTAAGATGTTTCAGTTCACCAGGTTCGCCTTCATGGCCTATGCATTCAGCCATGAATAACGGCACAAGACCGTTGGGTTTCCCCATTCGGAGATCTCAGGATCGCAGCTTGGTTACCAGCTCCCCTGAGCTTATCGCAGGTTCCCACGTCCTTCATCGCCTCTGAACGCCAAGTCATCCACCGCGCGCTCTTAGTAGCTTGATCATACCGACCTCAAACCGATGTCCTTCGCCGCCCCGCCACTTGCGTGACGAAACGACGGAGCAATCGCCTTGCGGTCGATGACCTGTCACAGGGTTCGAGATAACCACTGTGACAACCCTTCCACTGCCCACCGGGGAGGTTGGCAGCTTCCGGGCAAGCTCTCGAGAGCTTACTTTCTCGGTATGCTTTTACTTAGCATGACGAGACCAGAACTATCCACTTGTCAAAGAACAAACCGTCAATTGCGTGGGACACCGTCAGGCGTCGTTCGCTGGGGTTGGCTCTCGGCGTCGCGTTTGCGTCTCACTTCGAGCGAGCCGCGTATTATGCCGGCCATTTTCGGCGTGTCAAGTGCCCCTGCTTTCGCATCCGATTTCTCCACATTCATCGGGTGGGATTCGGGGGGCAATTCGACGCCTGCCGGGGCGAGGCACCGAGTCAGGAAAGTCTAGGCATCGCTCTGACTTTGTCAACCCGGCCCCCCTGAAACCCCACGGGCGTATCGCTGAGCGGGGTCTGGGGCTGCCAACGCGGCGAAAGAGAGTGTAGGCGCGGCTCACAGATGCGACGAGCCGAATTGTGGGAAAACTGGGGATTAATTGTCGGATACGCGGGGCGCGGAGGCCGCGATCAGGGGCGCGACGACGCGGGCGTTGGCTGGGGCGTCAAACTTTTTTTGCCCCCCTGCCTTTGAGCAATCGCGAATTCTCCGAATCAGGCGAGCGATTCGGGGCCCGGGGGGCGGGGCAGACTGTCATCGTCGCCCGGCGCGCGGCGGCGATCATCGGTGGGCGGTGCGGAGGGGCGACGCTGCTGTTGTTGCTGTTCGTTCAGGCGACGCTGGAGCTGATCGAACGAGCGGGACAGCGACTCAAGGAAACGCGGCACCTGCGGCGTCGTGAGGAAAATGCGGGCGGAAACCGATGACCGCGGATAAAAGTTCGCGATGAAGTCGAAGACGAACTCCGAAGGCGAATGCGTGATCAGCACCGCGTTGGCGTACGTTCCCACCGCGACTTCATCGGGAAATTTGAGCTGATGGTAGACCTCCTCGATCGGCGGCGCGACGGCGTCGGCGGGCGGTTTGGGCAGCGCGGGCGGCGTGCCGAATCGCTGCGTGTAGGCGTCGAGGTTCTCACGCAGCGCACGGATGAAACCGGGGATCGCGGCAAACGGCAGGACGATGCGTGCGACCACCTGGTGCGGCCGAACGACCATGAGCAGGAAGTCGAGGACGAACTCGTGTCGTCCGGTCTGCACGAGGACACCGGTGCTGAAGACGCCTCGGGCGACGGCATCCCCCACCCGGGCGGAGACGGGCACGTGCTGCACCTGCTGGCTGAACTGGTCGGAGGCCGCGTCGGCATCGTCGGCGGGCTGCTGGGCGTCGTCAGGCGGCTGGGGGAGGTCGTCGGTCATGGCGCGGGTCCTCAATGTCGAAACGGCGGACGGGTAAAAACAACGCACGACGGAGGGTTGCTCCGTCGTGCGTGAGTATGACGTGTGAGGATGTCGCTGGCCAGTTTCAGGGGAACCCGGTGACGGGTCGAACGCCTGCGGGCCGCACGTTCGGCCGGGTGCCGCCCGGCTGCGTGCCATCGGCGACTTCACCGCGGAGCATGCGTTCGCTCTCGAGTTCGAGGCGGGCATCGCTGTTGCGGTCGATGTCGGGCCGACGAGACTTGAGGACCTTGGTCACCGTGTCGAGGTAGAGCAGTGCGCCGACATCGCTGCCGAGGCTGTTGGCTTCGGTGTAGGTGTCGACGACGACAACGGGAACATCGACGCGGACGGTGCGATCGATGCCGTCGTTGCCCTGCATGGTGACTTCCCGGCCGATGGGGTCGCCGGGGGCAACGGTGAACTTCACGGAACTGGGCATGCCGTCGAAGACGCGCCAGACCTCGACGGTGGCCTGCTGCGTGTTGGGGTTCACGCTGTCGACGAACCACTGGGGCACAGCCCGGGTGCGGATGGGTTCGGTCCATTCGCTCGGTTCGGATTCGAGCGAGAGGGTGTTGTAGTACGTTTCCTGCTGCTCCTCGGTGAGGTTGCGACGCTGGAAGAGCGGGTTGAGGACGCAGACGATGACGCGGTAGCGGTATTCGCGGCCGGGCTCGACGGTCAGGTCGTGCGCCCAGACGTGAACGCGCCCATCGGCGGGCTCCTCAACACTGGGGTCGCCCCCCTGCAGTCCGGGGAACTGCGGCTGACGGACGGTGCGCGGGAAGTTGCCGCCCGGGTAGACGTTGGGGCCGTAGACACCCGGTCCACCGGGATAGCCTGGCTCCATGGGCATGAACCCGCCGGGGAAGGCGCCGTACTGCTCGGGGCCCATGAACATGCGGGGGTTGAACTGCCGTTGCCGCGGACTGGAGAAGACGACGTCTTCGCCGGTGAGTTCGGCGTAGCGTTCCTGATCGCGCTGGAGCTGTTCCTGAAGTCGGGCCAGGCGTTCGGCGTTGGGATCGCGCTGGACCTGCGTGGGGTTGGGCCGGGTGGTGGGCTGCGTGGGGCGAGTCGGACGGGGGCCGCCGATGCCCGCCGGATCGTCGATGCTGGTGGGACGGCGCTGCGGCTGCACGGGTCGGTTGCGACGATTGACCGTTTGGCCGAGCTGTTCCAGAGCCCGTTCGGTATCGGAAATGCGCTTGCGCAGGGTCATGATTTCCCGGCGTTCATCGATCGTGAGATCCTTTTGCTCACTGAAAGGCGAGCGCCAGGGTCGGCTGTACTCCGCCAGCGGCGGGAACGGCGGGTTGGACAGATCGTGCTGGTACTGCGCCAGCGTCGCCATCACCACTTCCACGGTGGCAGGGTCGTAGCTTTCACGGCGGGTGCGCAGGTCAGGCTGCCCCGGCAGCAGCGGCACGCGGGTGCGATCGACCCACTGCTGCGAGGCTTCGTCGTACGTTTCACGTTCGAGGATCACATCGGTGATGACGAGGCTTCCCCACCACCAGTTGTCGGGCAGCTTCTGCAGACCACCCTTGGCGGGCGCGTTGTAGCGTTCGAGCAATGCCGCCAGGTCGAATTCCGCGCCGACGGTGATGTACTGGAAGTCGCGGGGATTGGGATTGCCCACCAGAGCGAGCAACTGTTCGGCAAGGCGGGTGGCCTCGCGGGTGGCGGCACGATTGTCGCGGACGTTGGGGATGTCGGCGGCAAACGTGGCGACGAGCTCTTCCTGCGGAGCGAGCACGCCGTAGCTGGCGGCGCCGCGGACCTGTTCCGGCGCGGGAGGCGCGGGCACGTAGTAGGCCATCGCTTCGCCGCCGGTGAGTTCGACCATGCCGTCGGCAAGTCCGTGGGAGCCGAACGCAAGCTTTTCGTTCATGTGGCTGCGCGAAAGCCGCGTGACGAACTCCTGGTAGTACTCGTAGATGTCCGTGGGCAGTTCACCCAGCGGGTTGCGATCGGAGTTGACGCCCGCTTCGAGTTGCCGCGCCAGTTCGCGCTGCAGTCGAGGCAGTTCGGCGGGGGAGACCACGCGGGTGTTGCCCGGCGCGTTGTACTCGACGGCGTAGGGATTGGAGAGCACATAGCTCCAGAGCACGTACAGCCCGATGAGCACCGCCAGACCGATCACCATGAAGTCGACGTACTTCTGGAAGGGGTTGATGTTTTTGAGTTTCATGCCTGAACTCCGTGCAAGCGTGCCCGAACGGTACGGTGCGTTGCGCTCAAAAGGTGTACGGGTGATCAGAAATCGTCGTAGGTATCGCTCATGCCGCTGTCGGCATCGCCGGAGCCATCGCTCTCGATGCCCAGCCACACGCGGATGGATTTGGGCATGAGCGGCTGCGTCCACTGCCGCAGCCAGATCGACTCGATGATCATCGTGACTTCGACGGCGTCGCCGGTGTAGACGTAGCCTTCACGCAGCGCTTCGTATTCGTCGATGTCCTGCACCCGCATTTCCAACACGGTCATGAAGTTGACCGCGTGGAGGGCGTCGAACACCGCGGCGAACTGATTGGCATCGACCACCATGCGCAGTTCGGCGAGGCGAACATCGTAGAGCGGGTTGCTGCGCCGACCGCTGTTGGAGATCGCGAAGTTGGGCTTGATGGGCTGGTTGGGGTCGAGGACTTCCTCCTCCATGTCCATCCCGCCGCTCATACCCATGCCGCCCGGTCCGCCGGGGTACATCATGCCCGGTTCCATCATGGGGGAAAAGCCCGGCTCCATCATGTAGGGGTTGACGCCCCGCCCACCGGGCATGAGGCCCGGCGCGGTGGGCGCGTTGGTCGGCGCGGTGCTGGGTCGCGGCTTGGTGATGCCCACGAACTCAGGCATCACGCGAATGCTGATGAGGCGCTTGATGGGCGCGGTGAGGACGCTGGTGTTGGGCTGACGCACGCCGTTCGCCAGTTCGATGGCGCGGACGATGTCCTGCTGAATCCACAGCGTCATCTGTCCGTCCCACATGTCCTCAATGGTGATGTTCTCGAGCTTGTAGTTGCTTTCGCTCCAGGCGCCGACGTGGAACGGAAAGTCGGCGGGCAGCACATCCGGCTCGCGCGGATCGGGCAGCGAGGCGTAGATGTGGATGCGGCGGGCGGTGCCTTGAAGGATGCTGTTGAGCTGATCGCGCTGGGCGCGGACGAGTTCATCGGCACGCTGCTCAGCGAGGCGGGCTTCACCCTCTTCCGGGGTGAGGCCGACACGCGGGTTCAGCGGCGCGGCGAAGTCGGACGCCAGTTCCGCCATGCGGCGATCCACTTCTTCGGGGTCGGGCGGCATGCCGGCATTGAGCTGCGGCAGCGCGGCGTCGGGGCTCGGCGCACTGAGCATCGCCAAAAAGGCGTTGCGGTACAGGCGGCGGAAGTCCGGACGCATCGAGCCGTCGAACTCCTCTTCCGAAAGCATGCCCGGCATCAGTTCCTCGTGGTCCTGCATGTTGCGTTGCAGGAGGAACTCCTCGGCAACCTCCGCTTCCTCCTTGATGCGCCCGTAGAACTCCTTGAGCGATTCGATGGCGCGGTCGTTCACCGTGATGGTGTTGGTGATGTCCGGATCACCCGGCCGCACGGGACGAATCGTCACCGAGGTGCGCATGAGGTTGGCGATGGTCTGGGTCTTGTTGTTCTGGTCGGCGACTTCCTTGCGGAAGGCTTCGGCCTGGGAACTGAGCCCAAAGGGGAGGTACGCCACCATCGCCAGAATCACGACGAAGGACGCGACACTCAGGGGATTGGCCTTGATCCAGTTCATGGCGTTCTTCATGACGGGTCCTCCGCACGACGGGGCTTGATCGACGCTTCGGGCATGAGCTGTGGATCCTGTGGGTCGTCGAGGTTGTCCATGTCGGCGTCGAAATCGTCGCCTTCGATGAGGCCATCCTCGGTGGATTGCGGTGCGGGCGGTCGCCAGTTGGGGTCCTCGCGATGCCGGGCCTCTTCAGGCGGCAGCAGCTCGATGAGGAAGCGAATCTCAAATGCGTGATCTTCGCTGGCGGCCTTTTCCAGTTCGGCGACAAGCGGGTTCTCGGGCAGCAGATCGCTGTAGGCGCCCAGCCCCATGCCGCTGCGGGTGGTGCGCCCGCCGCGAGCGCCGCGGCCACCCGGCGCAACCGGGCCGGGGTTGATCATCATGCCGCCAGGCTCAGGCAGAGCGCCACGTCGAGCCGGCGCGGGACGCACGCCGCCGGGGACGCCCGGCTGGGTGGCGTCACCGGTCGGACGCCGCTTGATCGGACGCAGGTCGCCGAGGGTGACGCGGACGATCTTGTAAGGACGGTTGCGTTGCTCGTGCTCGCGCCGAATCTGCTGCATGAAGTCGCGGACGAACTGCGCCGCGTTGCCGTTGGGCGTCGTCCCGGTGAGTGTCACACGGTACCGCGGCATCGGCTCGGAAGCCTCCCCACCGCTGCCATCGTCGGCATAGGGGTCGGCCGCTGCACCGGGTCGCTGCCCCGCCGGGTTGGCGCCGCGCGGGTTCTGACCGTCGGGCAGATACTCGACGTTGTACGTCTCAAGGTACAGGCGACGCCGCTTGTCACGCGGAATCGCCGTGATCGAGTCGTAATCGGCGGCGAACAGCTCCGGCTGCGCGTTCAGCTTGTCGACCGCGGCCGCGAGATCTTCGAGCATCTTCGGCCACACGTCCCGGTAGTCGGGGATGCGCCGGAAGTTTTCCAGTCGGTTGCGCGGATCCTGACCGCTTTCGATCTCCTTCCACTGCGAGACCTTCTGCTGCGCCGGGGCAAGCACGCCCTGAATGGCGGGGTTGTTTTCCTGCACGGCCGACTGGAAGCTGGATTGCTGGGACATCAGCGCCATCTGCCCGCCGACAACCGCCGCAACGACGATGCCCGCCGCCAGCGCGAATCGCGGCTGCTTGGCCTTCCACATCCGCTCGTACATGATCTGCTTGGGCAGGATGTTCGCGCCGACGCGCTCCAGTCCCAGCCCCTGCAGTGCCAGCCCGTACACCGTTGCCATGTTCAGCGCGTTGCTGGTGAAGTCGGCTTCGCGCTTGCCGTCGATCTGCAGCCGCTTGAAGCTGTCCAGCCGCTTGACGTCGATCTGCAGTTGCTGCTTGAGGAACTTGGTCAGACCAGGCAGGCGGAACGTGGAGCCCACGCCGATGAGCCGCTTGAGGTCCGCTTCACGGTTGAGGCTCTGGTAATAGCCCAGCGATCGCTGGATTTCCTGCACGAGGTCGGCGAAGACCGGCCGCATCGCCTGGAAGATCTGTCGGGCGTACTTGCTGGTGCCGGCCTCGCGCTTGAGCTTCTCCGCCTTGGGGAAGGTGAGCTTGAAGGCTTTGACCAGTGCTTCGGTGAAATTGTTGCCGCCGATCGGCAGCGTGCGGAGCCAGATGCCGCCCGCTTCGACGATGATGACGTCCGTGGAGCTGGTGCCGATGTCGACGAAGATGGACCCGGGCGAGTCTTCCTGAATGTCCAGGTCATACGCCAACCCGTTGTACACACCCAGCGGCGACAGCGTCAGCGCATCGATGCGCATCCCCACGTGCTGGTAGTCCGACAGGAACCGCATCACCCGGTCCTTGGTGATAGCGAAGATGCCCACCTCCACCTCGGGCGAGTCTTCCTGCTGGAACACCTGGTAGTCCCACTCCACCTGATCCAGCGGGAAGGGAATCTGCTGCACCGCTTCGAACTTGACGATCTCGGCGACCTTCTTCGGTTCAACCGGTGGCAGCTTGGCGAAGCGGGCGAAGGCCATGTGGCCCGGCACCGACACCACCAGCGCACTCTTTTTCATTTCATACCGGCTCATCAACTGGTCGAGGCCGACCTGCACAGCCTCGTCCACGTTCAGATCCGGTGTCGTGAGAATCTTCTTGAAGGGGAGGACTTCGTAGTCGGCCACCACGACCTCGTCACCGTCGCGCAGCAGATGCAGCGCCTTGATGGCGTTTGCGCCGACTTCAATTCCCCAGGCGTCGTTCTTACCGGCCATGTCGCGCTCCTTGGGCGGAGTCAGGGGTCAGATCGATGATTCACTTGTCGCCAACCGCCGCAATATAACATCCCTGCCGCCGTTCGGGTTCGGCAAGGTCGGAATCGAGGTTGAAACACCGCAACGTGGTGAGACCGCCTGTGGATAACTGGAAGGATCAATAGCAATCAAACCAGGGCTGGTCTCGGGGGTACTACCGGCGGGAGGATTCCAGGAAGACGCCCGTTCACCAAGAAAATGCCAGGCAAAAACTGCGTGCGTCCGACACTTCACGGCAAGATCGTGCGTCCTTGTGCATTAGACCCGAAGGGGACCTTTTCGTCAAGGAGAATACGCTATTTTGAAAGAGGATGCGCCCCGACACGCCATGCGGCAGATCGCCTGACTATTCGTGCATCGAACCAGAGCGAAACCCCTGCGTGTTTCCTGCGTCCTTTCGGAGTGAACCGTGGCGATTATCTCCGTCATCTGTCCGGCCTGTCGCGTGAGACTGAAGGCGGCGGATCACATGATCGGTCGCGAGGCGGACTGCCCCGAGTGCGGCAAGCCCGTGCGCATTCAACCCGCGCCACCACGGGAACGCCCCGCCACCGCCGCCCGCCCCACCGCTGTTCCGCCCTCCTCAGCGGTGTATGACCTTTCTCCCCCCACGACTCCCGCGCCGGCACCGCCCAGCGATCGCTACGCTCAGCCTTCCCGCCTCGTGCCCCTCGTGCTTGATCGCGATGACGAACCGACCGGCCCACGCATCTGGGCGAGCCTCTTCGGCGTCAACGTCACCCCCTGGCGCTTCCTCATCGCTTTCCTGCTCCTCGCCGGAGGCATCGCCGCCATCGTGGCGTGGGTAGCCACCCGTCCGGCGCGCGCCACCGTTCCCCTCGTGCAGCCGGTCGCCACCGCCACCATCATCAACAGCCTCACCACCATCACCGCCGCCAACCCGGGCCAAACGATCCACACCGTTGGCGGAACGGATCGGCTGATCCTCACCGAACCGAACGGCGATGGGCGATACCTGCTGCTGCAGGTCGACCTGCCTCGCGATGTGCTGCTGCGGCACGCGGTCCTCGGCCGGGAAGGCACAACCATCCGGGCCGACCAGTTTGTGCTGGAAGGCGGACACCTGCCGGCCAAGGGCTGGATCCTCGCCGATCAATTCGATGGTGGGATGACGATCAACCTCGCCGATGCGCCAACACGATCAGGCTGGCTCGCCATTCCCCCTGACATCGCCTCGGCATCCGAAGAGGAACTCGGCCCCGAATCGGCGGCGGTGACCTACGACGGCCGAACCGGCGCGACGGGTCAGCTGCGCTTCCGCCCCCACCACGCCGCCACCTCCGCCCCCGGTCTGCACATGACGGGTGAATTGACGGTGGCCCGGCTCGGACCCGCCGCCAACCTGGTGTACCACGGCGATGAGGTGACGATCGACTGGGATGACCGCGCCGACGGCTGGCAGGCCCGTGAGGAGCACACCCTCGACCGTCCCTCGCGCCTCCCCGACCGCATCACGATCACCCTCCTGCTGCCCCGCCCCAAGCGGTCCACCGGCCCCTTAACGCTCACGATCGGCGGCGAAACCGTCGCGACAGTCGACCCCGCCGCCGCCCTTCCTCAATAGAATGCCCCCTCCCCAAGCGCGCGGAACAGCCGTCCCCGGCACCTCCTCTCGTTAGACTTGTCGCGCCTCACTTGCAGAAATTTTCCGCTTGTGGCAGAATAAGGGGCTCACACCAGACTACCATTGGCGTCGATTGGACAGACGTAACAGGCCACGACTGGAGCACTTTATGGCGATTCGGATCAAGTCCCGGGCAGGTGAGTCGGCAGAGCAGATGATGCGCCGCTTCAAGAAGCTGTGCGAAAAGGAAGGACTCACCAAGGACATCAAGCGCCGCGCTTACTACGAAAAGCCCAGCGAACGCAAGCAGCGCGCTCTGCGAAAGACCATCAAGCGCCTGGAAATGGCCAAGGCCGGCATCACGCCGCGCACCGGTCGTCCCAATCGCGGCGGTGGCAGTCGCCCCACAGGCCGAAAGTAAGAAACACGTCTGAGTCTGCAGCGTGCGCGATGCCTGTTCAGTCGACGGCGCACGTGACGCTCAAGCACGCGACAACCCGAACGAAATACCACGGCAGTGGTAACAAGCCCGACTGACATCTTCGACGACCCGCTCGGTCTACACGTTGATGCGTTCTTGCATCGACATGCAACCGACTCTACCCTTGTGCACCCACGCCGCCGCACGGATATCCCGTGCGGCGCTTTTCACTATTGGTTGGAGAACTAACGATGGGGATTCGATCCGGTCTCTTCACCGTCGGCGCGGCAGTGACCTTGTTGTGCACATCAGTCGTCGTAGCGCAGGATGGTCAGGCAGCCAACCTGACCCTGCCTCCGGCGTTCTGGCTGGCACCGCTCGGCGCAATCGTCGCTCTGATCATGGCCCTGTTCTTCTACAAGAGCATCATGGCCGCCAGTGAAGGCGACGCCGAAATGATCCGCATCGCGCAGGCTGTCCGCGAAGGCGCTTACGCCTACCTCGCTCGTCAGCGGAAGATCGTTGCCATCGTCTTCGCCATCCTCGTCCTCGTTCTGCTGGCCATTGCATTCGGCCCACGCCTTCAACCCTGGCAGTCAGCGATCGGTGTGCCGGTCGCTGGATTTCTATCCGGACTGTGCGGTTACTTCGGCATGCGCACCGCCACCAACGCCTCGGCGCGCACCGCCAACGCCGCACGCAACTCGCTCAACGATGGCCTCCGCGTTGCCTTCCGCGCCGGCGCCGTCATGGGCCTGTGCGTCACCGGCTTCGCCCTCCTCGATGTGAGCGTCTGGTTCTTCCTGCTCACGCAGGTGTTCGGCATGAACGAACTGGTCGTCGTCACCACCATCACCCTCAGCTTCGCCATGGGTGCTTCGCTGCAGGCGCTGTTCGCCCGTGTCGGTGGCGGCATCTACACCAAGGCCGCTGACGTTGGCGCGGACCTCGTCGGCAAGGTAGAAGCGGGCATTCCCGAAGACGACGCCCGGAACCCGGCCACCATCGCCGACAACGTGGGCGACAACGTCGGCGACGTCGCGGGTATGGGTGCCGACCTGTACGAGTCGTACTACGGCTCGATCCTCGCGGCCATGGCGCTCGCCGCCGCAGCAGCGTTCCGACTCGGCCTCGACCTCGCCGAAGCAACGCAACTGGTCATCGTCGCGCCGGCCCTTGCTGGCGTGGGCATCCTCCTTGCCGCGGCGGGCATCTTCACCGTTCGCACCAAGGAAGGCGCCACCATGGCGCAGCTTCTCAAGAGCCTGCACGGCGGCGTGTGGCTCAGCTCCGCGCTCATCGTCGCCGCATCCGGTGGCCTGCTCTACTGGCTTCTGAACGGCATGAGTGACTACGGCATCGTCTGGTGGGGTATCTGGATCTCCATCATCGCCGGCCTCGTCGCGGGCCTGATCATCGCCTGGGGAACCGAAATCTACACCAGCTACGAACACGCCCCCACCCAGCGCATCAGCAAGCAGGCGGAGACCGGCCCCGCCACCGTCATCATCTCCGGCATCGCCGAAGGGATGATCTCCACGTGGGTGCCGCTGCTCACCGTGGTCGCCGCCATTCTCATCGCCTTCATCGCTGCCGGCGGCAACCAGACGTTCCTCCTCGGCGTGTTCGGCGTGGGCCTCGCGGCTGTGGGCATGCTCTCCACGCTCGCCATCACACTCGCCACCGACGCTTACGGCCCCATCGCTGACAACGCCGGCGGCAACGCCGAGATGACCCATCAGGAGCCCTACGTGCGCGAGCGCACCGACATGCTCGACTCGCTGGGCAACACCACCGCCGCCACCGGCAAGGGCTTCGCCATTGGCTCGGCGGCGCTGACCGCCCTGGCGCTGCTCGCCGCATACGTGATCACGGTCCAGCAATCGCTCACCGATCAGGTGCGCAGCAACCCCCAAACCTTTGAAGCCGCTCCCGCCGACTGGCAAACCGCCGACTACCTCGCCGGCATCGCCCACATCGGCAACGGCGTCTTCCAGATTCCCGCCCCGTCCGGAGCAACCGGCGTCGATGCGGGCCTGCTCCTCGCGCCACGCAACGAACGCACCATCCTCGCCGCCAATCCGGGTATTGCCACCCCTGTTCGCGGCGAATGGGACAACGATTCCCAGTCGTACCACGCCTACATCGTCGATGGCGAACGTCGTTACGAGTTTGAGATCGTCCCCGCGTCCACGGCTTCGCTGCCGCAGTTGCTTCAGTACTACAACGTCACCCTCATGAACCCCCGCGTGCTGTGCGGACTGTTCATCGGCGTGATGCTCGTCTTCGTCTTCTGTGCGATGACGATGAACGCCGTCGGCCGGGCCGCCTTCGCCATGATGCAGGAATGCCGTCGGCAGTTCGGCATCATGAAGACGCAGTTCCGCAAGGACGGCATGAGCGAAGAGGACATCGCCAACCCGCTCAAGTGGCCCTACGAAGTCACCGCCGATGGCCATCGCTATCCCGACTACGCCAACTGCGTGGCGATCTCCACCGCCGGGGCGCAGCGTGAGATGATCGTCCCGTCGGTCATGGCGGTGGTCGTGCCGATCGCGGTGGGCCTGGTGCTGGGCGTGGCGGGTGTCATGGGCATGCTCGCCGGGTCGCTGGTGTGCGGCTTCGCCGTTGCCATCTTCATGGCCAACGCCGGCGGCGCGTGGGACAACGCCAAGAAGTACATCGAAACCGGTCAGTTCGGCGGCAAGGGCTCCGACCCGCACAAGGCCGCGGTCGTCGGCGACACCGTCGGCGATCCCTTCAAGGACACCTCCGGGCCGTCGCTCAACATCCTCATCAAACTCATCAGCGTCGTCTCCGTCGTGTTCGCCGGCGTCATCGTGCGATTCAGCCCGGTGATCGGCAACTGGCTGGGACTGAGCTGACTACGGATCAAGGCTTTCGGATTGCGGATCGTGCTGCCTCAGCGCGGTCCGCAGTCCGAAGCCGATCCATCCTTTGCCTGTATCCATCATGGTCGAACGCAACAACATGCCGCCCGAGCCTGAGCCGACACCGCAGCGTGCCGCCCATCGGCATCACGCCGACGAGGCCACCGTGCGCGGCTTCGCCATCGACGCCGCCCGGCTCATCCACGACCTGCACGGCGAGGAGATCATCCTCCTGGATGTGCGCAACCTCTCCGATATCGCCGACTACGTCCTCATCGCCAGCGGCACCAGCGATCGCCAGATGCGATCCGTCGCCGACGATGTTGAAGATCTCGCCAAAGAGCGGAACATGGAGCGGTTCGGCGTCGATCGCGACGATGCCACCACTTGGATCGTGCTCGATTTCATCGATGTCATCGTCCACCTGTTCGACCCGAACACCCGCGCCCACTACGACCTGGAAATGCTCTGGGGTGATGCGCCGCGCATCAACTGGCAACGCGACTGACCGAAGCCCTGCCACAGAGAGCCTGCCTCCTCCTCACTCCGCTGTACAGCCTCCCCTTCACCTTCATCCGATACCGCATCCCCTCCCCTTCATCGGGAAACACAAACCCGAGCTTCCGCTCGACTTCCGATGCCTCACCATCGACCACGCAGGACATCGCCAGGAACAGGCCCATCGTTGATTCCTCCAGAATGCGTGATGTGCAACGCCTCGGGTGGCGTTTCCGATCGAAGTCAAAGCATCGTTCTGTCACACGCACCCGGTCATTCCCCCCTCACCCCATGATCGCGTTCCACAACATGCGGGCGGCGGTGAGCGTGGCGGCGGTGTACATGATCATCACGAACGGTCGATGCGGCAGTTTGCGGTTCATCCACGCGCCGCTGAGCGTGCCCAGCGGAACCAGCGGCACAAACCATGCGGCATGCACCATCGACGTGTGCGTAATCACGTTCAGATGTACATACAGCGGCACCTTCGCCAGATTCACCAGCAGGAACATCAGAAGCAGCGTGCCGACGAGCCTGCGCTTGTCCAGCCGTTCCTGCAGCAGGTAGATGGTGGCGATCGTGCCGCCGGAGTGCGCCAGCGTGGACACGAACCCGCACAGCGTGCCGACGCCGAGACTCGAAGTCGATCGCGGCGGCAGCGTGAGCGCCGGCCTTCCCGTCAGGGCATAAACCTGCATCCCCACGAAAATGAGGCAGATCGCGCCGATGCCGCCGGTGAGGCCACGCTGAAAGATGCGCGTGTCCATCTGCTGCAGGAGGAAGAGCACAACCGCGCCGATGACGATCCCCGCCATCGCACCGATGAGCAGCGGCTTGAGCAGACGCCACTCCTGCTCGCGCAGGTAGTGCAGCCAACTCAGCACGTCGCCTGCGATGAGCAGCGGAAGCATGACGCCCAGCAGCAGCGTCGGATTGTTCGGAAACGCCATCGCCATCACCGGCACAGCAACCACGCCGATCCCACCGCCGAAGCCTGCCTTGCTCCAGCCGATGATCAGCGCTGCCAACACCATGCAGCCCACATACAAGGCCGCATCCACACCATCAGGAATTTCAGGAAACATAAGGGGAGGGAGAATCAAAGCTCGAAATCCGAAGCTGAACGCTCGCAGACGTTCCCGGACGGCACATCAGCACCGGTTCGTCATTCGAACTTCGTCATTCCTCGAATTCATTCGAGGTAGGTGTATCCTTTCAGCCCGTTCTCGTAGAAGCCCAGCAGCACGCGCGATTCGTCCAGCGTGATCTTCTGTTCACGCAGTGCCCGTTCCAGACTCTTGCGCATCGCGCGGGTGAGTTCATCGGGGTTGAACTGCACATACTGCAGCACCTCGCGCACCGTGTCGCCCTCGATGACCTCGTCGATGCTCGTTTGGCCGTGCTCGTCGAGGCTGACGTGGACGGCGGTGGTGTCGCCGAAGAGGTTGTGCAGGTCGCCCAGAATTTCCTGGTACGCTCCGACGAGAAACGCCGCGAGAAAATAGTCGCCGCCCTGGTACGGGTGCAGTTCGAGCACCGGCTTGACGTTGCGCTTGTCGATGAACCGGTCGATGCGGCCGTCCGAATCGCAGGTGATGTCCGCCAGGATACCGCGTGCGGTGGGCTCCTCTTCCAGCCGATGAATCGGCATGATCGGGAACAACTGATCGATCGCCCAACTGTCGGGCATCGACTGGAACAGCGAGAAGTTGCAGAAGTACGTGTCGCTCAGCAGCGTCTCCAGTCCCTCGAACTCCTCGGGGATGTACTCCATCTGCCGAATGATGTCGAGCACCTTGGAGCAGACGCCGAAGAACAGCCGTTCCGCCAGGCTGCGATGTTCCAGCGAGCAGTAGCCGAGGCTGAAGAGGTTGATCGCCTCGTCGCGGGCAAGCTGGGCATCGTGGTAATACTCCACGAAGTTGCTCGTGGTCAGCCCCTGGTACGCATCAAAGAGCGTCACCACGCTGGTGGGCATCGCTTTGCGCTCCTTGGCGCTGAGCGACTGCGGCAGCTCGAAGCGGTTGAATCC
>CAZEFM010000094.1:15247-15579 GCA_964511575.1 uncultured Phycisphaeraceae bacterium
GAACACCAGCACGCTGTGGTAGGCAACCATCGCCCTGCCCGATTCGCTGATGATCGTGGGATGCTCCACACCCGCGCGGTCGCAGATTTCCTTCACGTGGAACACCACGTCGTTGGCGTACTCCTGCAGCGAGTAGTTGATGCTCGATTCAAAGTCGGTCTTGGAGCCGTCGTAATCGACGCCAAGCCCGCCGCCCACATCGATGAACTTGAGCCCGGCGCCCATCGCCTGCAGCTCGACGTAGACGCGCACCAGTTCGATGATGGCGCGCTTCACGTTGCGAATGTTGTTGATCTGGCTGCCCAGATGGAAGTGCAGCAGGTTGAGGCAGT
>CAZEFM010000095.1:0-4818 GCA_964511575.1 uncultured Phycisphaeraceae bacterium
GCGGCGATGGGTTCGATGGGGGTGGGGATGTGGATCACGTGCGGCATCGCGCGGTCGGCAGACGCATGTTGCTTCGTCGTTAGCGCGAATTTATCGGATTTGGGGCCCGGACGCGGCGGCTGTTTCGCGCGGGGCGAAGCGGGCGGCGGGCCGAGAACCTTTCTTCCTTCACGTCCAAACGGGGACCAATTCTCAAGCAGGAGTTTGATATGAGCAACGCACGGGCGATGCGCATGCGCGCAGGCGGCAACACCGCGGTGGCGATGATCGGCGGACTGGTGGCGGCGATCATCGGCGCGTTTGTCTGGGCGGGAATCGTCTACGGCACGGGGTACGAGGTGGGCTACGTCGCATGGGGGGTGGGGTTGCTTGTCGGGATCGTCATGGTGGGGCTCGCCAAGACCGCCAACGCGGGACTGGGCGTGTCGGCGGCGGCATTCGCGGCGCTGGGCCTGATCGTCGGCAAGCTGCTGATCGTGCAGTGGGCGATGGGCGGCGCGGTGGCGGATGAATTGCTCGCCATGCCGCAAATGGATCGCGTCATCGTGACGCAGAAGCTGTTGGAGGAGGGCGAACTGGATGCGGACATCGCCGAGGCGCTCAACGACGACAGTGTCGAGGAGTTGAACCCGGCGATGGAGGCGCGACTGAACGCCGCGGTTGATGCGCGTTTGGCGAGTACATCGAAAGAGGAACTGCGCGTCCTTGCGGTGAATATGTCCAAGGCATCACTTGCGCAAGTCTCCTTTGCGGAGCGCATTTCCTGGACGCTCAGCCCGTGGGACTTTCTGTGGTTCGGCCTGGCGCTGTTCACCGCATTCCGTATTGCCTCGGGGGGAGCGGCGAGTACGGCGTGAGTGTGCGGTAAGACGTGGTTCGCTGAAGCGACCACGCCGGAGGGGCACGAGTCAGTCGGGGCTGGTGTAGGTGGGCAGTTCGCGGAGGGCGGGGCCGTGCATGAGCGCGCCATCGTAGTCGAATCGTGAGCCGTGGCAGGGACAGTCCCACGTTTTCTCGGCGGCGTTCCACGCGAGGAGGCATCCCATGTGGGGGCACGTGGGAGAGAGGACGTGGAGCATGCCATCGGGTTGCCGGTAGGCGGCGACCTTTCGGCTGTTGAGTTCGACGATGCCGCCTTCGCCTGGTTTGAGTATGGCGAGCGGCTGGGCGCGTCCGGCACGGTCACGGACGAATCGCTTGGCGACGTCAAGATTGGCGCGGATGAACTTGCGTGCTCCGTGGCGGGGATCCATGCGGGTACTGTTGAACAGTTCCTGCCAGGGATTGTCGCGGCCGAGGATCATGTCGGTGAGGATCATCCCCGCGAGGGTGCCGGTGGACATGCCCCACTTGTTGAAGCCGGTGGCGAGCAGGAGGCGATCGGTGGCACGGGGCATGCGGCCGATGTAGGGCAGGTCATCCACCGGGATGTAGTCCTGTGCGGACCATTGGCATTCGATCGATTGCACGGGGAAATGCTCGCGTGCCCACTGATGCAGGGCGGCGTAGCGGTTGCGGGTGTCCGGGTCGTAACCGACCTTGTGGTTTTCCCCGCCGACGATGAGGAAGTCGCCCCCCTCGGCTGAGCGGATGGAACGTTTGGGTTCATCGATGCTCAGGTACATGCCGCGCGGCGCTTTGCCGTTGAGTTCGGCGGCGATGGCGTAGGAGCGTTCGGGGTAGGTTTTGGCGAAGAAACCGCCGCGATCGAGGAAGGGCAGGTGGGTGGTGAGCACGACGTGTTCGGCACGCAGCGTGCCGCGGTTGGTCTGAATGGTGCAGGGTTCACCCTGTTCGACATCGAGGGCGCGGGTCATTTCAAAAACATGGCTGGCATCGCCGGGAATCGCCTCGGCGAGCGCAAGACAGTAGCGCCGGGGGTGAAACATCGCCTGTTTGTCCATGCGCACGGCCGCCATCACGGGAAAGGGCAGGTCGGTCTGTTCGGTAAAGGCGACGGGCATGCCCACACGCAGCGCCGCCTGTGCCTCGGCTTCAATGGCGGCGACGCGATCGGGGTCCATCGTGTAGGTGTACGCTTCGGTTTCCTCCAGTGCGCAGTCGATGCGCAGTTGGCGTGTGAGCGTGTGAACGAGGTCGATGGCGGCGAGGTTGGCCGTGCCGTAGATACGGGTGCGTTCCTCGCCGTAGCGTTGCAGGAGTTTGTGGTAGATCAGGCCGTGCAGTGCGGTGAGTTTGGCGGTGGTGTAGGCGGTGACACCTGAGCAGACGCGGTCGGCCTCGATGACGGCGACCATGGCGCCGGCCTGTTTAAGAAGGAAGGCGGTGGTGAGGCCGGCGATGCCCGCGCCGATCACGGCGACGTCGACCTTGATGTAACTCAACAGCGAGGGATAAGCCGTTGCGGGGCTGGTCTGCACCCAGAGGGACTCGTGCTCGCGGTAGAGATTGGCCATGCGGAGGGGGCGGGGGAAGAGGACAGAGGACGGAGGACAGTCAGAGTGGCGGGGACTATGAACGGTCAAGTCGCTGGTGGCTCGTACGAAACCACCAGCGACTCTTCCGTTGCGGATCAGCGTCGCGGCTGATCCACGCCCACAGAACACCCACCCCTGGGTTCCGGTTAGAACAGGCCGTTGTCCTCATCAGCCTGATCGCGAGCGGGCTCACGATCCTGCTGCTGTTGGTTGGTGCGCTGCTGCTGTTCACGCTGCGGCTGGGTGCTGCGCTGCTGCTGATTGGGCTGGCTGCGTTGCTGGGTTTGCGGGGAATCGGTTGCCCAGCGTGCCCGGCCCTGATCGTCACGCAGGCGAAGCGTTTCGCCCTTGTGAATCTCGGTGGCGACCAGCGCCTCGGTACCGTTGATCTGCTGGCGAGCACCCTGAATCATGACCTCATCGCCGTGGTTGAAGATCACGCCCTGCTGCCGTGCGTATTCACGCGGGCCGGCATGGACGGTGACCAGTTCACCTTCGTTGGTGCGAACGCGCAGACGCAGTCCTTCGGCACTGCCTGTCTCATCGCGGAAGGTGCCAACGCTCTCGATCGTGCCGCGAATCGTTTCAAGCTGCTGCGTGCTGATCTGGTCGGGGCCGCCACCGGGGAACGCGAACACCTGCCAGTACGGATCACGATCGGCGAACTGATCCTGCACGCGGCGGGCGAACTGCGGATCCTGGAACGGACGCTGACCATCGCGGAACGTCAGTTCCTGCAGCGCCTGGCTGTCGGTCGGCACGATCGCGCGGGTCACCAGTTGCTGCTGCATCTGGAACGCATCGAACGGCACCGCGGCGAGCTGGTTCGGATCCTCGGTGGAAAGCAGCAAAAACACTGCGCGGCCGCGATTCACATCCACCACAACGTCTTCGATCAATCCAAGCTGATCGCCCTGATGATTGCTGATCGACATGCCGATCAGGTCGTTGGTGCTGGCCTGCGTCAGACCGCTGGGCGAACTGCTTTCACCGCCAAACGCCTGCTGCTTGCTGTGCATCTTCTCATGCTGCTGGCTGACCTCGCTCGGGCCGGACTTGAGCACAAGCGTCTGCTGGCGGCCGGGGATGAGCGAAATCGCTTCCCATGGCACGACGTAACGACTGCCCTGTGCCGACACGATGGCGTAGGTCACGTTGCCGCGATTCGTGTCGAAAACGATCTGTTCGATGTGGCCAAGGTACTGACCCTGCGTGCTGACCAGGTCCAGCGACATCAGGTCGGTCGCACGTTCCAGGGGCTGCGTGCGCGCTCCCTGTTGCTGCGGCTCGTCGATGCGATGCCATTGCAGTTGCACCGGCTGTTGCGACAGTTGCTGGCGCTGCTGCTGGCCGTGATACATCGGCTGCTGCTGATCGGTGATGTACTGCTGTTGTTGCTGTTGGTAACGCTGTTGCTGTTGGGTGTAGGATCTGCGTGAGGCGTCATCGTAGGCCCAGCGTTCGCTGGATGTGGTCACGGACTGCTGCTGTTGGCCGCTGTCGCGTGAGGCCAGTTCAGCGGTGCCGTGTCCCGCGCCTTTGACGGCTTCTCCCAGCACTTGAATGTCGCGTCCCGTGCCGCGCAACGTATTGCAGCCCGTGAGCATCAGCGCTGCCATCCCTGTGACTGCCAAGCTTCTCATCATGATTCAAATCTCCTGCCGCTCCGGGGAAAGTCGTCCACCTCAGTTTGCGAGGTTGTATCGACACCACAGCGAGCCGAACGGTACTGCTCGCTCGTTTCCATCTTAGAGTGCGGGATTTGCACGTTGACAGCGGTGATTGCCTGCTTTTGCCGTTGGGTGAAATCCCGACGCGATGCGCGTGCCTCATGCCGGTTGAGCGTTGCGGGCGAGGTCGCGTGAATGACACGGTTGTTCGCTGTACATCTCATCTTCGAGATGTCGTGCAAAAGGCGCGCCGTTTGCCACGGGACGTTGACAGGTTTACGGTGTTGATGCGATGCGGTACGACGAAACGCTGTCGATCGGCATCGTGGGATGGATGTGGGGATGCGTCATCGATACGAACCATGGGGTGAAGCGACGCCGCGGCGATGGATGATCGCCGATCACGATCGGCCGGTGCTGCGCTTCGCGGAGCTTGCGCGATGCTGGCAGGGAGTGATCGCCACGCCGATCATTGTGACGCTGCGTCGTGGCGGAGGCGTAACGCGCATCGATTTGAAAGATGCGGCGGTGGTGGCGTCAGGTTTACAGACGCTGTCGCAGTGGTACCACGATGTTCCGCCGCCGATGGATCTGCTGAAGCAACTCAAGCGGTGCGCCAAGGCGCAGCTCATCGGCGACGATGCCACGGACGTGGACGGCGGGGCGGTGGCGCCGGTCGGGGCGGCGGGCGATATCGGGTGGCCTCGGCC
>CAZEFM010000095.1:4918-15397 GCA_964511575.1 uncultured Phycisphaeraceae bacterium
GCCGGTCGGGGCGGCGGGCGATATCGGGTGGCCTCGGCCCGTCGCGGCAATGCTTTATTACGTGAGCATCGCTCTGGCGCTGGTTCGGCGGAAGGAACGCATCTCCCGCCTGAGCGATGGCGAGCTGGTCACCGGGTTGATGTGGGCCTCGAACCAGCCCTGGCTGGATGACGGGTCAGCGGATCTGCTGCGGGTCGCCGCCGCCCGGCTGCACTGATTCCCCGCCCGAGCCGGAGTGCGTTCTCCCGTGTCGTGATCCCCCATACCCCGTACCGTTGGAGCCGACGTTGTGGAAAACTTCTGGATAGTCCAGCGGTTAACGCAACGGAGCGGAGATTATTTACCTGCCGATGCTGCCCAGACGTCAAACCTGTTAAAACCCGATCTGCGTGTTTGCTCTCCCTGAGCAGGTCGGTCGATCCGATTGCTCATCCTGTCACAGCCCTTGCATTGGCTGGACGATTTGGACATAATGTGTTCACTGGTGACGGGAAAGGCAACGCCAGCCCGGCCCAGTCAACTTTGCCCCCGGAAGCCCTCTCGATGCCCTTGGGTGTCGAGGGGGTTTTTTTCTTTTCCGATTAAACGCCCATGAGGTGACGCAGAACGGCCAGCTCGAGCGCCTCGTAATCGCGGTTGGCGATGCACTGGCGCTCCACCTCGCGGTCGAAGGTGCGAACCTTCTCAACCAGCCAGAGGAAGATGCGGCGGCTGTTGTCCAGATGACGTGTGGCGACGTCGGCTTTCTGCGTGCGCATCGCCTTCACGTCCAGCCCGACGAACGCGCCGGTCGCGGCATAGTTGCCCAGTTCCAGTATGCGCACCTGGTTGTAGGCCGCACGCAGGTTCGCCGCACCGAATGCCTTGTCCTGATCGAACTTCAATCCGTTCTGGTCGTTGAGGTGAACGCTCCAGAGCTTGTTCAGGCTCAGCGCGAACGCCATGTCATCGGAAGGATCGAGCCCGGCCAGCAGCGAGTGCGCTGTTTCGATCAGCGTTCCCACGCGCACGGGATCGTCCGATGCCTGTCCCAGTGCCAGCGCGTGCCCCAGCGTGGGAATGTACGTGTGATCCATCGGCTCGTTGGGTTTGGGCTCGATGGCGATACGAATTTCCCGGTCGTGCGCCAGCACCTGGTTGACGGCATCCAGCAGCAGCTTGTGCGCTTCGATGGCGTTCTTGGATTCACGGATGTAGGTGCCTTCACGGGCGAACCAGATAACCATCAGGTCGGTGCCGAGCAGGTGGCACACGTCGGCACAGCGTTTGGTGCGTTCAATGGCCCATTTGCGTTCATCGGGGTTGTTGGAAGTGAAGCCGCCGTCGATGCCACGCGCATCCTCCCACAGTCGGGGTGCCGCGAACTCAGCGATCAGCCCCTCGCCGTCGAGCACCTTCTTCATCTCACGCGCTTCGGATGCGATCTGCTGGGCGGTTTTGTTGTCGATGTCGGGCACGGCATCGTCATCGTGGAACTGCACGCCCTCGAAGCCGAGCTTGCGGTACTCGGCCAACTTATCGGCAAAGGCGACGGTCGGCCGAACGGTCGGACCGAAAGGGTCAGCGCCTTCATGAATGTTCCAGGGACCGAACGAGAAACGGTATTCCATGATGTATCCTTCGAAGAACGGCTTCGGACGTGCGCGAACGATCCCACCCGTGCGCAACGGCATGGTACCAAGGTGACAGGCATTAAGACATGCGGTGCCGTTGGATCGGGGCGTCTCATGAACCGCCGGCGTACGTCGATCAGAACTTCTGATTGAAGGGCGGGGTTCCCTCGGCGGGAATGATGACGATGTACTCGTGTTCCGTGGCGGTGTGGCAGTTGTTGCATGCCTCGATGAGCCCGCGATAGGCGGCTCGTGAGGCGGGCCAGTCACCGGCGTCGACGGCAGCTTCCAGCGGTTCGATGGCCGGGTCCATGATCGTCCCGGCCGTGGCGCCGATGGGCAGGCCATCGTGTTCCTTGACCGCCTTGATTTCGTCGAGGGTTTCCTCGATTTCGTGGAGGTAGAAGTCGGCGAGCTTCTGGTTTTCGCCCTGGATGGCGTAACCGAGCTTCATGCTGTGCCGCTGCATCTCGCCCATGATCTTCGCCAGCTCGACGTGCTCTTCCTCATGGTGGTGGCCGACGTGACCATCGGTGCGGCCGGCCTGCTGGCACCCGACCGACACGGCGATGGCGGCGGCGAGCACGGAAAGGGGAGCGGTTAGCGTGGTGGAGCGATGGATGGGCATGGCCGGGTTCCTAATTGAGACGCAATCTCAGAATTGGCGCAGGATGGCATATGGTATAATCGCTGTCAAGTTGAAAGGGGGTCTCGCATGGTGACCACATCTGTGCGTCGGGTGCCCGCGGCATTGAAGCCGTTGGTGTCGTATCTCGACGGTCTGACCGAACGCGCGACGGTTGAGCAGTTGCAGCAGGTGCTTCGCGACACGCCGATCACCATCGACGATGTTCAGGCGTTTGTGCAGTTCGATCCCGTGGCGTATCGACGCAACCTCGTGTGCGAAGGCAAGTGGTACGAGATTCTGGTGATCTGCTGGCGCAGCGGGCAGCGCAGCCCGATCCACAACCACGCCGGCTCCACGTGCGGCGTGCGCGTGCTCAAGGGAACGTGCACCGAGACGATCTTCGACTTCTCGCCCTGTGGCCAGGTCAAGGCTCGCGAATCGCATGATGCGACGGTTGGCCACATCTGCGCGACGCAGGATCAGGACACGCACCAGATTTCCAATCTGCAGGCGGAAGATGACGACCTGGTTACGCTGCACATTTACTCGCCGCCGCTGCGAGCGATGGATCAGTACTCGTTGACCGGCCGGGAGGTCGGCGTGTATCGGCCGGTGAATTTTGAGCATAGTTTCGGCAGCGGGATCTAACCGGAAAGCGATGCGGCGACGCAACGCAGCGGCTGTGAATCGGACGCGGTTGGTTCGCGTTTCGTCGCTTCAACGGCGGTGCCGACAATTTGATGATCACCTTTCCTTTCAGACGCACTCCTCTATGGCAAAGTACGATGCGTTCGATCCGGGTGCGATGAACAACTTCTACGGCACGATTGTTTCGATCAGCCCCGAAGCGGCGGTGTCGCTGGGCTCGATGGAAGGCATGGTCGACACGGCGGTGCTCGAGCCGCCCGCGACGTCGCCGATCGAGTCGTTCGTGGCGTCGCCATGGTTCGGCTACGTGGCAGCGGGAACGGTGACGCTCCTGGCTTACGCGATGAGCCATCTGCCTTACATGCCGAGCCTGGCGATGCTGGCGATCATCCTCGGCGTGGTGGTGCGCAACGTTGCGCCGATCCCCGGGACGGTGTCGCTGGGTTGCAAGAAGATCGTGCGATCGCTGATTCCCGTGGCGATTGTGTTCACCGGCGCGGGGCTGAGCTTTGCCGAACTGGGCAAGGTGGGGTTCACCGCGGGGGCGATCACGCTTGGCTGCGTGGCGGTGGCGCTGGCGGGGACGTACTGGATTGCGCGGGCGCTGGGGCTGACGCACAAGACGGCGACGTTGCTGGGCATCGGCACGGGGATCTGCGGTTCCAGCGCGATCGTGGCGGCGGCGCCGCTGGTCGAGGCGGACGATGAGGACATGGTGCTGTCGATCGGCGCGGTGAACCTTTTTGGGTTGCTCGTGATGCTGGCGTTGCCGGCGATCGGCGCGGCGATGGCGCTGGATGCGGCCGCGTTCGGTGTGTGGGCGGGCACGACCATCCACGCTGTGCCTCAGGTGCTCGCCGCGGCAACGGGCTATGACCCGGCCGGTGATGCGCTGCAGATCGCCACGCTGGTGAAGCTCGGCCGCGTGGCGATGCTCGCGCCGGTGGTGTTCGTGCTGGCGGTGATGACTGCTCAGGCGCGGGCCACGGCCGGGCGGCGACGCATTCACTATGCCCGATTGGTGCCCTGGTTCGTATGGGGGTTCATCGTGATGGCGCTGCTCAACACGATGGCACTGCTGCCGCAGATTCATTTCGCTGAGCTGAACTGGACGTTTGACCTCGACCACGTACTCGACAAGAACATCGGCAAGCTGCTGCTGACGGTGGCAATGGCGGCGATCGGCCTGGAGGTGCGGCTCAAAAGCCTGCTGAGCGTGGGCGGAAAAGCGGTGCTGGCGGGGCTGATCTCATCGCTGCTGCTCGCCGCGGCGAGCCTGGTGATGATCCTCGCGATGATCTGAAGGCGTGTATAGCCACGGATGAACGCGGATGAAGGCAGGGGGGGACGGGTTGGTTGTGGTGCATCGTTGTTGTTGCTTCTGATCTATGTTCATCTGTGGCTGTACGGCAAATAAAAAAAGCCCACGGAGAAAATCCGTGGGCTTCGTTTGTTGTGTTCGTTGTGCGACGTTTACTTGTAGAATTCGACGATCAGGTTCATGTTGACGTCGAAGGGGACCTGGTCGCTGGTGGGGACGGCGGTGGCGTTGGCGGTGAGGGTGGAGGGGTCGAAGCTGAGCCAGCCGGGGACGTCGTGGCCGGCGAGCGACTCCATGTTCTCACGCACCAGCTTGTGGGCGCTTTCCTTGAGGGTGATGACATCACCGGTGGCGACCTGGTAGCTGGGGCGGTCAACCTTGCGGCCGTTGACCAGCACGTGGCCGTGCGACACGATCTGACGGGCGGCCCAGATGGAGCGTGCCCAGCCGAGTCGTCGGATGACGTTGTCGAGGCGCTGCTCGAGAATGCGAAGCAGGGCTTCGCCGGTGTTACCCTTGGCGCGCTTGGCTTCGTCGAGGTAGCGACGAAACTGCTTTTCGAGCACGTTGTAGTGGTAGCGCAGCTTCTGCTTTTCGTTGAGGCGGACGCCGTAGTCGCGCAGGCGTCGACCGCGGAAGCCGTGCATGCCCGGGGGATTGAGCTGTCGGCGGGCGGTGTGCTTGGGCAGATCGACGATGGGCACGCCCACGCGTCGAGACAGTTTCACCTTCGGGCCGGTGTAATTGGCCATTGAGTCAGACTCCAGTAATCGTCGGAAATCGAGCCGAGTATTGAAGCAGGTTTAAGGGCGAACGTCAAGCGGGAAGTTGGCGGGGGGTGCGGCGGGGCCCGGGGATGGCGATCCCCGGGCTTTCGAGAGGGGAGTTCAGTGGCGGTGTTGTTTGGGGGCAACGGTGTTGATTTTGCGGGACGGGGGATGGGTGCTTGTAAATGGCGATTTTAGCGGGGGTTGGCGTTTTGGTGGGGTTTGGCACGGGGTTAGCATTGTTATGGGGTGTTGGCGAGACCTGATCCTGCTGGAGGCTTTCGGGGGACCAAGGGAGAAGGGGCGGGCCCGATCCAGGGCTTTTCGCCATTGAGAGGGAAATGTGATGGGTTGGACGGGGATGCGACTGTTTGCCGGGGTGGTGCTGGCAGCGGTGTGCCTGGGTGGGTGCGCGAGTCAGCCGCTGGCGGACGCGGATCTGTCACATGGCATGTCGTCGGGTCGGTCGCTGACGATGGATGGGCCGCGGCTGAATCGACTGGAGCGCCGGGTGGGGCTGGCGGATGACGAACGGCTGGCGTGGTACGACATGCGCAACGACGTGCAGCCGAGCGTTGAGGCGGGTTACGCCGGGCCGATGGTCGAGTTCAGTTCCACGGTGACGTTTGACCGTCAGTCGATCCACAACGGCCGGGTGAGCGATCATTACCACCAGCGTACGACGCGCGGCCGATACCAGCGCGGCGTGCGGTAATCACTTCTTTTCGACATCGTGCGGGAACGTGTCGGGCGTCACCGCGATGGTGGTGGTAACGGAGTAGGGGAGCTGATTAGGCGGGGTGTGGACCACTTCGACGTAGTAGGCGATGTAACCCTTTTGGGGCGGATCGATGCGGACGGTGCATTGGCCATCGCCTTCGAGGCGCGTTCGTCGCCAGCTGGCGCGGCGGAAGTCGCGATTGGGCGAGGTGGCCTGATGGAGGATGGCGGTGGCGTTGGGGGCGTCCCATGTAACGTGGAGCACACCGGGCGCCTGGTGTTCCCATTCGATTTTGGGAAGGGGTTGGTCGTTCAGGACGGCGTTGATGAAGGCGAAGAGGGGGCCTGTAACGCCGGGGCCCAGCCCGTGGCCGGCGTTGGGTTCGTAGTAGATGCAGCTTTCGCCGGGCAGATCCTTGAAGTAGAGGCGTGAGGCGTCGACGGTCCAGTATGGATCGTTGGTGCCCAGCACGATGAGCTTGGGCATGTCGAGTTTTTCGCGGTAGTGGAACGGGTCGACGATGGCGAGGAGGTTTCGGCCGGCCTCCGTGTCGATGTGGTTCTGGATACCACGCTCGGTGTAATCGTCGACTTTCTCGCTGTAGTTGCCGTAGGTCGCAACCTGCTGGCGCATCTGCGGGCCGAGGTTCAGGGCGTCGAACACGAGCGGGGCGATGGCGAAGACGCGATCGTCGACGGCGGCGGTGAGGTAGGTTGTCCAGCCACGCTTGGATGCGCCGGTGACGAGGTATCGGGTGATGTCCAGATCGAGCTTGTCCTTGACGACCTGGGTGGTGGTGTCCATGGCGCGGACGGCCGCCTTGACCATGGGCAGCAGCAACGGCCAATCGTCGCCTTCACCCTTGAGGTACTGCTCGAAGGTGTAGGAGATGATGGCGTCTTCGTACATATCGCCGAAGAGCGGCTGATTGGGCACCTGTTCGACAACGGCGACGATGGCTTTGACCTGGGTCGCCATGGCCATGAGCAGTCGGGCGTCGTTGGAGTTGGCGTTGGGACGCTGCGAGCGGTTGGAGCCGCCTCCGATGAGGAGGATGGCCTTGTCGTGATGTTCGATGTGGGGCGGGACGATGATGGAAACCCAGTGTTCCCATTTCATGCCGCGCCACGTCTGGCTGGTCATGCGGACGATGTAACCCTTTTGAGCGCCGAGTTGGATCTCCTCCCTGACGGTGTAGCTGTAGCTGGCATCGGGTTTGGTGATGTAGTCCTCCAGTTCGCCCGCCTGCAGCGGTGCGACGGCGAAAAGGCACACCAGGGCGACAGGGAGAAAGCGTTGATGCATGGCAGGCATTCCGGGGGGGCGGCGATGGGTCTGCGGACAACGCGACAGGTCGCGTCGCTTCGTGGCAGCCCCCCAATGGTACACCGCGCGGCACGGTGCGGCTGCGTTTTTGGAATGGAATCGGCTGGGAGGCTGATTCAGACGATGGGCAGCGAAAGTTTGGCATCGGATTGGTCGGCCGGGGCGTCGGTAGCCGCATCGCCGTCGCAGCAGGCGGATTGTCCCTGAATATGCAAGCGGGCGATGCGGTGTTGCGACCAGTCGGTGACCTGTCGGTCGGGGGCAGCGTCGGTGTGGTGAACCCTGAGCAGGTTGTAACGGTTGTCGCGCTGGGCGGGAATGAAGCCGGCGGTGCGGATGAGATGGCAGAGGAACGGCTCGTCGAGGCAGTAGGTGGTGCCCGCGGCGGAGACGACGTTCTCTTCCATCATCACGCTGCCCATGTCGTTGGCGCCGTAGAAGAGGGCGAGTTGGCCGATCTTGGGGCCCATGGTGACCCATGACGAGCCGATGGAGTGGATGTTGTCGAGGAACAGCCGGCTGATGGCCTGGGTGCGCAGGTAATCGGTTGCGCCGGCGAGGCGGACGCGTTTGCCGGCGAGTTTGGCGGCCGGGTGATCGGTGACGCCCTCCGCGAGCAGGTCGCCGGGGAAGGGGGCGGCGGATTCCTCGTCCCAGTCGGGGAGGCGGCCCAGCGGCGTGTTTTCGCGCTGGAAGGGCCAACTGATGAAGGCCATGTATCGGCCGGGCCAGTTGTTGTGGATGGCGCGGTCCTGGGCGTCGCGGACGCGGCGCATGTGGTCGATGCGGTCGACGACACCTTCGATGTGGCCGAACATCATGGTCGCGCTGGTGAACATGCCCAGTTCGTGGGCGACGGACATGACATCGAGCCACTGGTCGGCGGTGGCTTTGCCGAGTCCGATGCGTCGTCGGACGTGTTCGGCGAAGATTTCGCCGCCTCCGCCAGGCACCGAGTCGAGTCCGGCCGCCTGGAGCCGCTGCATGATTGTGCGGAGTTTGGCGTGCCAGGTGTCGGGGGGGAGTTCGTGACTCCTGCCCGGTTTCGTGCGGGGGAAGCCTTCCACCTCGCAGACGGCGACGAATTCGACGAATTCCGGCGGGGAGAAGCCGTGCACGTGCACCTGCGGGAACGCGGCCTTGAGGTCGCGGAGCATGGCTTCGTAGAAGTCCAGCGGCAGGTCGGGGTGCATGCCGCCCTGCAGCAGGATCTGCGTGCCGCCGATGGCGACGAGCTCGCGGACTTTGTCGTGGAGCTGCTGGGTGGTGAGGGTGTAGGCATCGGCGTCGTCGAGGTCGCGCTTGAAGGCGCAGAAGGTGCAGTTGGCGCTGCAGACGTTGGTGTAGTTGATGTTGCGATCGATGACGTAGGTGCGGTGGGTGTCGCCGTGGATGCGGTTCGCCATCGCGGTGGACCATCGGCCCAGTTCGTGCAGCGACGCCTCCCGGTAAAGGCGCAGGGCGTCTTCGGGCGACAGGCGGGCGTCGCCCGCGATCACGGCATCGATATTCAGGTCGGCAGCGAGGCTCATGGAGGGGATTATAAGGGAATGGGCGCGACCCACCCACTTCGTGGGTGAGCTTCGGGGGGAGTGATGGAAGCCTGCCCACGAAGTGGGTGGGGTTGCAGCTGCTGTTGTCACCGCGCGGGGGTCAGACTTCCTGAATTTCCTTGGACTTTGCCGCGACGAGTTCGTCCACCTGCTGCTCGTATTTCTTGAGCATCTCCTGGATCTCTTCCTTGGCGGATTCGACCTGGTCCTCGCTGAGGCCCTGCGACTTGTCCTTGCCCGCCTGGTCGATGTTCTTGTTGCTGTCGCGGCGGACGTTGCGGAGGGAAACCTTGGCCTGCTCGCCCATCTGCTTGACGGTGCCGAGCATCTGCTGGCGACGTTCACCGCTGAGCGGGGGGATGCTCAGGCGGATCTGCTTGCTTTCGACGATGGGGTTGAGGCCCAGGCCTGACGCTTCGATGGCTTTCTTGATTTCGCCTTGTGAGGAGGCATCGAAGGGCTTGATGACGATCTGCGAGGGTTCGGGCACGGTGATGAGCGCCAGCGAGCGCAGATCGGTGGGCGAGCCGTAGTAATCGACCTTGATGTACTCGACCAGAGCGGGCGATGCGCGGCCGGTGCGCACCCCGCGCAGTTCGGCGCGCAGATGCTCCACGGATTTGGTCATCGAGTCGTCGGCGGTCAGAAGTATTTCATCGAGATCCATGAGACTGTCCTTTTTGAGCCGCGCATGCACGCGGAAACCTGCGATGGTTCAAGGTTACTCCACGCGGGTGCCGTGGGGCTTGCCGTTGACCACTTCGGCGATGTGGCCGGGGGTTTTCATGTTGAAGACGACGATCGGGATTTTGCGCTCCATGCACATGCTGAACGCGGTCAGGTCCATGATGCGCAGTTGTTTGTCGATGGCTTCGCGGAAGGTGAGCCGATCGTATTTTTTGGCGTTCTTGTGGCGCGTCGGGTCTTTGTCGTAGATGCCGTCGACCTTGGTGGCCTTGAGAAGCACATCCGCGCCGATCTCGGCAGCGCGGAGGGCGGCGGCGGAGTCGGTGGTGAAAAACGGGTTGCCGGTGCCGGCGACGAAGATAACGATGCGACCCTTTTCCAGATGGCGGATGGCTCGGCCGCGAATGAACGTCTCGGCGACGGAGGTGAGGTTCAGCGCGCTGAGAACCCGGGCGGGATGGCCCAGCTTTTCGAGCATCTCCTTGAGTGCCAGCCCGTTGATCGCGGTGCCGAGCATGCCCAAGTAGTCGGCGGTGGCCTGATTGATGTGCCCCTCGGCGGCGAACTGCCCGCCTCGGATCATGTTCCCCCCGCCGACCACGATCGCCAGTTGGGTGCCCAGGTCGTGGGCGGCACCAATCTCCCGGGCGATGACTTCCAACTCCTCGCCGTCGATGCCGCCTTCCCCGGGCTTGCAGAACGCTTCGCCGCTGAGTTTGAGCACCGCGCGGTGGAAGTAGGGCTTGGCACGCGACTTGGATCGGGTGCGACGGGTCTGGGAGCGTACGGCTTTGGGCATGGTCAAACCTTTGTAAGGGCACGTGATTTCACGATCTTGCGTCGGTTCCGTCAAGTCCGGGGCGGATCGTCCCGCGACGCGGCGGCCGATGGCGGTGGTGTGGGATCGCGTGTCGGGCCCGGAAGTATGGGGTTGAAGATCTGTGCCGTCCGCCGGGCGGTGCGGGTAAAGCTGAGAATGCCGACCACCAGCGTGATGGCGCCGAGCGCGAGCAGCACCCAGCCGAGGGCGAGAATCAGGCCGTTGGTGGGAAAGAAGTTGATGAGGCTCCCCCCGCCGATGGCGAATCCCAGGGCGGTGCGGATGTAGGCCAGCAGGGTGCGTTCATTGGCCATGCGCGTGCGATCGAGCGCGAGGTAATCCCGCGCGATCGGCTGAATGCCGGGTTCGCCTTCTGATTGGTTCGATGCGGTCAC
>CAZEFM010000096.1:0-908 GCA_964511575.1 uncultured Phycisphaeraceae bacterium
AATGGAGCCGGGGGGAATCGAACCCCCGTGCCGTGACAGTTGAACTGCTGCCTCTACACGCTTAGTCGGCTGATTTGATCTTGACGGTCGGGCGGCCAGCGACAGCCTCCTTCGCGTCCAGCCCCGAGTGTTTTTAGTTCGCGGGCGTCGGGGCGACACCGTTGAACGAGCCCGCTGGGTCGTTGACCGTGGTTTCTTACGGGCGGGTCCACCACGATCATGGCTGCTCTATTAGGCAGCCAGGCGAGCCGGCGCGAAGCCAACTCGACCGATCACATCAGTGTCGGCATTTATAGTGTTGCACGTGATTAACGAGGCCTCGTGCACCTCGGCGTGCCACAACAATCCAGCTCTGTCCGGTCGATACCGATCGGCCCCAAATGTCAAAGATCCGCATCTATTATAGCATTGTTTTGTCGTGGAGGCCCCGGGGATGGCCATCCTTGGGCTTTAGGGGAGATAGAGCATTTATTTGAAAGGGGGTTTGGTAATGCTGCGCGGGTGGGTTTTGGGATTGATGGCGTTGGTGGGGTGTGCGGAGGCACCGCCTGGGAACGTGGTGTCGGTGGGGCAGAATTATGAGGAGGCACGGCGCGTTGCTGAGGTGGCGGGGTTGGTGTTGCACGACGCGGCGGGGATGGCGATCCTGCCGCCGCCGGACGGGTTCTATGTGGATCTGGAGGGTAATGTGAGCCTGCTTGTCACGCACGATGCTGCGGGGCGGGTTGACTCTTTGGTGGTCATTTCGAATGCGTCGCGGCCGAAGGCGGAGCGGACTTGGGAGAGCGTTGAACGGTATGAGTTGCGGGAATGAGGCACTCGGGGATGGCCATCCCCGGGCTTTAGAGGGGGCTGGGGTGCAGGTTGGGGCAGGGGTAGCGACTCCGAAAACCGGGTGTCCATAGCGT
>CAZEFM010000096.1:918-2103 GCA_964511575.1 uncultured Phycisphaeraceae bacterium
GGGGGGCGGGGGGGGGGGGCGCCCCCGGGGGGGGGGGGGGGGGGGGGGGGGGGGCGCCCCCCCCCCCCCCCCGCGACTCCGAAAACCGGGTGTCCATAGCGTTATTTGCTTGATTTCAGGGTTGCATGGTGGTCGCCCGATATTATGATGGGTTTTGATGCCGGGGTCTGATGCACGGATTCCGGGATCGTTCTGAATTCCTTCCTTTGAGTAACCTACCGCTGATAGCACAGGCTGATTGCAATCGATGCGGAATGAGCGTCTTGTGATTTGGACACCTGGGAATCGGCGGAGTTGATGCGGCCTAAATCCGGGGATGACAGCAGGGGTGGGTTCCGGGGCTGGCGTGAATCGTTCGGGGGAAACCGGGGGCGGCTGGGGTGATGTGGGGATGATCCGGGCCTTGGCTGGGTTGGGCTGTTGGATTCTGCTCATCGAAGGAAGGATGCATGGCACTTAGCGAGAAGCCGACGGTACGTGAGCTGAAGGGGCGGCGCATTGGCCGCATCCTGACGAAGCTTGGCAAGGTGACGCGTGAGCAGGTTCACGAGGCGCTGGATATGCAGTCTCAGCGTCGCGTTCCGCTGGGCCAGTTGCTGGTCGAGCTGGGTTACGTGACGCAGGAGGACGTGAACGAGGCGTTGGCGGCCCAGCAGGGGATGGAGTCGCTGGACCTGGAGCGGATGGAGATCCCCAGCGAGGTGGTGAAGATGCTGCCCGCGGAGGCGGCCAAGAGCTACCAGTGCGTGCCCGTGATGTATGACGCGTCGAGCCGAACGCTCACGGTGGCGCTGAAGGATGCCAACAATTTTCGCGCGCTGGATGACTTGAAGCTGCTGATGGGCTTCGATGTGAAGGCGGTGGTGGCGCCCGCGGCTCAGGTCGATCGGCTGATGGGCAAGTTCTACGGGCAGGATGAGGAGTCGCTGTCCGCCCTGATGGACGATCTGGCGTCGGACAAGAACCTGGAAGACATCGGCACGGGCAACCAGTCGGTCGACCTGGAAACGCTGATCGAGGCGGCGGACGACAACAAGGTCAAGCGGCTGCTGAACCTGGTGCTGCTGCAGGCGATCAAGGACAAGGCTTCGGACATTCACTTCGAGCCGTTCGAAGACGAGTTCAAGATGCGTTACCGCATCGACGGCGTGCTGTACGAGATGGTTCCTCCGCCGAAGCATCTGG
>CAZEFM010000096.1:2113-15368 GCA_964511575.1 uncultured Phycisphaeraceae bacterium
GCCGCATCAAGGTCATGTCGAACCTGGACATTGCCGAGCGTCGTCTGCCTCAGGATGGCCGCATCGAGTTGACGGTGAACGGCAACCCGGTGGACCTTCGTATTTCGGTGCTGCCGACGATGTTCGGTGAATCGGTCGTTATGCGTGTTCTGGACCGCTCGAACGTGGAGCTGGATCTGGATCGCATTGGTTTGCGGCCGGATGATCTGAACCTGTTCCGCCAACTCATCAAGAAGCCCAACGGCATTGTGATCGTGACGGGGCCGACGGGTTCGGGCAAGACGACGACGCTGTACGCGGCGTTGAATGAGCTGAACGACATTGAAACGAAGATTCTGACGGCGGAAGACCCTGTCGAGTATGACATCGATGGGCTGTTGCAGGTGCAGGTGAACTCGGAAGTGGGGCTGACGTTCGCGCGGGCGCTGCGGAGCTTCCTGCGTCAGGACCCGGACATCATTCTGGTGGGTGAGACGCGCGACCTTGAAACGGCCCAGATCGCGGTGCAGGCGTCGCTGACGGGCCACCTGGTGTTCACGACGTTGCACACGAACGATGCGCCGAGCTCGATCGCGCGTCTGGTGGACCTTGGACTGGAGCCGTTCCTTGTCACGGCGACGATCGAAGGCATCGTGGCGCAGCGTCTGGTGCGTCGCATCTGTCTGAAGTGCAAGGAAGCGTACCAGCCGACGGAAGAGCAGTTGATGGAACTGCAGCTGACGCCGGAGGACGTGGCGGGCAAGGTGCTGTATCGCGGTCGTGGCTGCGATGCCTGCAACGGGTCGGGTTACAAAGGTCGTATGGCGTTGTTCGAGATCATGGTGTTCGACGACGACATGCGCGAGCTGGTGATGCAGCACGCGTCGACGCAGGTGTTGCGTGCCGAGGCGCGCAAGCGCGGCATGCGTACGTTGCGGCAGAGCGGTCTGCTGGCGATTTACGACGGCCTGACGACGATCGACGAAGTGGTGCGTGAAACGGTGATGGAAGACTGATTTTCCATTGTGGATCTGGGATTGCGGATTTCGATTTGAGAAACCAATTGGCGGGGGATGGGATCAGGGTCGCCGGTGAAAGCCGCGGATGAAAAGCGGATGAAAAAGGGAGCCTCTCATGCCAACGTTCCAGTATGAAGCGCTGAATGAAGCGGGAAAGCCCCAGAAGGGCACGATTACGGCGTCGAACAGTGACGAGGCGATTGCCCGGATTCGCAGCCAGGGGTTCTTTGTCACGTCGGTGCGTGAGCAGAAGGTGAAGAAGGCGGGCAAGACCGCCAGCGCCGCGGCCCGCACGACGTCGAAGACGAAGAAGAAGGGCGAGATCACGATCAACATCGGTGGCGTCGGCCGCAAGGCGCTGACGACGTTCACGCGTCAGCTTTCGACGCTGCAGGACGCGGGTCTGCCGATTCTGCGTTCGATCGCGATTCTGGAACAGCAGCAGAAGCCGGGGCTTTTCAAGAACATCCTGGCGAGCGTGCACGACGATGTGTCGGGTGGTGCCACGCTCTCGGATGCGATGGCGAAGCACCCCAAGGCGTTCAACACGCTCTACTCGAAGATGGTGGCGGCGGGCGAGGTCGGCGGCGTGCTGGACGTCATCCTTCAGCGACTGGCGGACTTCCTGGAAAAGGCCGCCAAGCTGAAGCGCAAGATCATCGGCGCGATGATTTACCCGATCGTGGTGTTGTCGGTCGCGGCGTTGATCGTGACGGGCATCATGATCTTCATCGTTCCCAAGTTCGAGGAAATCTTCAACGACTTTGAAACCGAGCTGCCGATCCTGACGAGCATTCTGATCAACTCCAGCCGTTGGCTGGGTGGCACGCTGTATCCGGATCAAACGATTCCGGGCGCGGTGTATATCTTCGGTTCGCCTTTCGTGATCATGTTCCTGATCAAGCTGGCTCGCCGGAGCACGACGGGCAAGGCGGTGCTTGACGCGGCGTTGCTGCGTGTGCCGGTGGTGGGCAAGCTGGTCGCCAAGACGACGATCGCCAAGTTCACGCGAACGATGGGCACGCTCATCAGCGCGGGTGTGCCGATTCTGGACGGCATCATCATCACGCGCGACACGACGGGCAACTTCATTTACCAGCGCGCCCTGGAACGGGTGCACGACTCGGTGCGACAGGGTGAAAGCTTTTCCGAGCCGCTGCGTCAGTCGAAGGTGTGCGATGCGCTGGTGGTGAACATGATCGACGTCGGTGAAGAGACGGGCGATCTGGACAAGATGCTGCTGAAGATCGCGGACAACTACGACGACGAAGTGGACACGATGGTGGCGTCGCTGGTGTCGCTGCTCGAACCGATCATGGTGGTGCTGCTGGGTGGCATCGTCGGGTTCATCGTGGTGGCGTTGTTCATGCCGCTGGTGTCGCTGATCACGAACCTCACGAGCTGATCGGCGCATCGGCGAATGGGCCTGCCGGGCGCTTCGGCGCGGTGCGCGCGGACATGCCCGGGCGAAGTGGCACGACGCACGGCTTAGGGATGCATGCATCAATGACGCGTGGCGCAACAACCCGGTTTCGCGGCATGACGCTGGTGGAACTGCTGCTGAGCTCGGTGCTGGCGGTGGCGGTGCTCGGCGCGCTGTCGCTGGTGAGCGCTTCGCTGCGGAACGACACGGCCGAGCAGCGAACGCGCGCCACGTTGCGGGTGTTGCGTGAGGCGATGCTGCAGTACCACGAAACACATGGCACCTGGCCTCAGGGTTCGACGCACGCCGTGCTCGAACAGTTGCTGTCGAACCGGGCGACGCTGGAGATGGTGGAAGCGGTATCACTGACGCGTACGGCCGAGGGATTGACGGTGCTCGATGGTTTTGGTCGGCCGATGCGTTACGTGGTTTCGGCGACGAGCACGACGGGCGAGGGCGACTTTGTATCGGCGGGCGCGGATGGTCGGTTCGGCGATCCGCATGCCGAGGATGCCCGCCAGCGCAGCGCCGCGATGGACAACCTGTACGGCGCTGATACGGAAGGACCACGATGATGAAGAAGGGCAAACGCGAGCGGAGCCTGTTGCAAAGGCGATCGTGGGGTTTCACCACGATCGAACTGCTGGTGGTGGTGGCGATCATCGCGCTGCTCATCGGCCTGGGCATGGGGGCGTACTCGCTGGCATTTCAAAGCGGCGATGCGCGGCGAACGCGCGTGGCCATTCAGCAGGCCATGCTCGCCATGACTGAATACAACACGGTCACGTCGCGCTATATTGATTACACGGGCACAACGCCATCGAACCGGCCGGAGGATTCGATGGTTTACTTCGTCAACCGTGTGCGACAGGTGCCGGTGGCGTTTGCGGCGTTGAAGACGATCGAAAACGACCTGCTGGTGGACGATCGCCGGGTGAGCGACAACGGCGTGGGCAGCGCTGACGGTGAACCGGACTGGATCAAGGATGCCTGGGGCACGCCGTTGCAGTATCGCCTGTGGCACGATGGTGGTCGGTTGACGCCGCAGGATGCGAACCCGGGTTCGCCGATTCCCGGTATGGCGTCGGAAGCGCGGTATGAGTATCCGCGTCGCGGTTCGGCACAGGAACCGATGCCCTTCATCATTTCCGCGGGGCCGGACAAGGTGTTCGGCACGGACGACGACATCCGCAGCTACGAGGTTGAGTGACGCCATGAAGCAACCCAGCACGACAACGGTGATTCGCGTGTGGCGCAAGGCGGGTGGCGGCTCGGCTGCGGCGGGCGGTTTCAGTCTCATGGAACTGCTGGTGGTGCTCGTGGTGATCGCGGGCGTGGCGGCGATGGTGCTGCCGATGCTGAGCATGGCGCAGTTCACGCGTGTTCAGGCGGCGGAGCAGACGGTGTCGATCGGCGCGAGCGTGGCCCGTCGGTACGCGGCCCGCGACATCAAGTTTGAAATGGACCTCAACGCCGCGGAGCCGGGCGTGCAGCACGGCGCCTATGCGGGCACGGCCGTGCTGTTCACACCGTCGAACGAGCTGCGGATCATCGAGAGCATCCAGAACGCATACACGAGCAACGGCGCGGCGCTTCAACTGCTGGACGATGGGTTTGGAAGCAACCCGCGCAACGGTTATCGCGACCTGCGTGGGCGCGACTACATTCAGATGCCGCGCGGCAGCGGGGTGGTCGGCATTGTGCGTCACGGCAACGGTGATAACGACATCGAGCTGTTGGCGCCGCCGTTCGCGGTGCGGTTCAACGAACATGGTTACCTGGTGGCGGCGCACGAGCCGGGCTGGCGCGATCGGCAGGTGGTGTACGACAGCAATTACGATGGCTGGTACGACGTGAACTCGACGCGACCGAGCGGTTACGACCCGTCGGAGTACGACCCGCATGCACCGGGCTACTCGCCCAGCACGTTCAAGCGCGAAGGCGCGGGCAATCAGGCGATCAACAAGCACATGATGGAATTCGAGTGCATCGAAACCGTGTTGGGCGTGATCGTGTTCGACAAGGATCTGCTCTACGACCTGGGGATGGATCTGTCAGCGAACAACGGATTCATCAACAGTGATGCCCGTGCGTGGCTGTTGAACCCGGACAACGGCAAGGCGCTGTTCTTCAACCGCGTGACCGGCCGCGTGATCCGCAACGACTGAGTGGCGCATCATGCGAAGGAACGACCTCATGCATGCTAATCCCCGAAACAGCGGGTTCACCCTGACCGAAGTGCTCATGGCGATGGGCATCTTTCTGTTGGGGGTGATTTTCGTGGCGGCGATCTTCCCGGCGGCGGCGCTGTTGCAGAAGGAAACGGTGACGGAAGTTCGCGTGGATCAGGCGGCCCGATCCGTGCGGGCGCTGCTCACGGGCATGAAGTTCGACCACACCGGCAAGCAGGAACTGCGCGCTGCGCCGACGGGACTGGTGGACGGCGACCCGGACGCAACGGGCATGGTGCATCGCTTCGTGCCGATCAGCGGCGACAACCCGAAGACGGGCGGCTGGACGCTGCGCGATCGGACGTACCCGGCGGTGGCGAATGACCTGCACTCGGCGGAAATCTACTGGGTTCCGCTGGTGTGTGACGCCGACCCGGACCCCGGCGAGCACGACTGGCGGGTTTTCGCTTTCGTGCTGACGCGCAACGCCAACACGCGATGGACATCGTTCTACGACGGCGATGACAGCGCCAACCCGGAAGATGGCTGGGACAGCGCAGGCTTCTGGCGCACGCCCAACGTGCGCCGCGTGGCGGTAACGCTGGGCAAGGGGCCCAACAACCGCGACATGTTCCAATTCAACAACACCATCAACGGCGATTACGAACTGAAGATCGGCGACTGGTTGTTGAGCTCGAACGGTTACGTGTATCGCGTGTATGAAGCGCACGCTGACGGGGTGGAGGTGGATGGTTTCATCGACCACACGAACTCCGATGTGCCGGACTTCCAGTGGCAGATCTGGTACGCCCCGCCGGGCAGCAGCGGCATCAATCCGTGCAAGCGCATCATCATGCTGACCCACGATGATGCGGTGAAGTAAGCAACCTCCGCTCAGCGCATCGAGCGCAAGGGAGCCGAGTCATGAACTGTTTGTTGTGCAATCATGAACGCGTGCATCGTTCCCGGCCGCAACGGACGTGGAACGCGAGCGCGGGGTTCACGCTCATCGAGCTGATGGTGGCGATCGGCGTCACGATGATCCTGCTGCTGCTGGCGAACCAGTTGTTCTTCAGCACGACCAAGGCGATCGGGCAGGGCACGGCGGTGGCGGAGAAGATCGACGGCGCGCGTGCGGTGAGCGAGCGCATGCAGAAGGACTTCGCCACGATGCTTGGGCCACACGGCGGTGAGGTGTACGGCCCGACGCCTGACGATTCGGCGGGCGGCGTTCTGATCATCGCCAACTACCTGATTCCCGATGTGGAGCTTGCCAAGCCGCACGGGCCGGACAGTCCTGATGAGTTCCGCCCCAGTCCGACGAGTGATGTGGTGTTTCGCCCGGTGCGCAGCGATCAGCTTGTATTCCTGCGTGCGGTGAACGGCGAGCTTCCGCTGGCGCCCGGCAGCCGCGATTCGTTTTCCGCATGGAACGAGGCCGGGCTGGCGAAAGTGCAGAAGGTGTTTTACGGCCACGTGAAACGAACGAACCCGGATGGCACTTTCCCCAACGAGGAACTGGGCGCGGACGGCGCCGACCGTCGGGCGACGGACTGGATTCTCGGCCGACAGGCGCTGTTCCTTGGGGAGCAGCTTATTGATGGGTCGGACCTTCGATTGCCGCCGCATCATGCGACGTGGGCGGCGTTCGATTCCAGTCTGGTCAACGTTGAATCGGGCGCGCCCAACGCGCTGTACATGGCCACGACGGATTACGCCTATTTCAGTTTTTCCGATCGCACGCATCCCAACGGCGCGCTGGTGAGCTACGACGATCAGTTTGTCTGGGGCCCGCAGTTCACGCTCGGTGCGAACCTTGATCGGAACACGTATCACGACAAGGCGACGTATCGCTACACCTATCTGCCGCGCACGACGAGCGGATCATGGACCGCCAAACGACGGCTGCACGTGAACCCTTCGCCGGAGGGTTGGAAGAGCTGGCAGGTGGCGCAGTCGCACCCGTTCCTGATGGAGCATGTGAGCGACTTCATCGTCGAATTTGCCGCGGACATTTACACCGGCGACACGACCACGGCATCGCCCAACCCTGATGGACAGGTGGACTACGACCGCGATGTGCCCGCCCGGAACTATGTGGGCGGCAACATCCGGTGGTATGGCTTCTGGATCAACGACCCGGAAGAGAACATCTATCGCTACATGGACGCCAGCGGCAACGTGCAGGAAGAGGCGTTCGATCCCAACTTGCCCGTGGTTTACAAGATTCCCGACACGTGGGGCCCCAACCGCGGCGACGGCACGTTCGTCTTCCGGCATGACGACAAGAACAGCAAGGCGATTCCCGGCTACCACCCGGTGGATCCCGATCAGACGAGCAACTGGCCCTACCTCCTTCGGATCCGGTTCCGCGTGCACGACAAGCGCGGCGAGTTGAAGCAGGGCAACAATCAGCACGGCATGTGGTTTGAACAGATCGTGCGTGTACCGAGGCCGTAACCACGGGACGAACGGACAAGTGCGTTGCGTTGAGTGGTGCTCTGTGTTTCCTGTGGTGAAACCCGAAAGGATTGACAATGTTTGTGCAGCAATCCGAGCGTGAACGTGGCAGTGTGATGGTGCTGGTGGTGGTGGCGACGGTGCTGCTTGCCATCCTGGGCATCTCGTACATGCAGGTGGTGCGCGCTCAACGGGCGCACGTGCCACAGACACAGGGCGACATCGAAGCGGTCAAGCGGGCGATCATCTACCAGATCCTGCGCACGCTGACCGACGATGTGATGGACAGCGAGGGCCGATTCCTGTCGCAGTCGAGCAACATCGTGGACGGCGTCGAGACGGGGCGCGATGAGCCGTACGACTACCCCTGGACGAACCACCACGTGCAGCATTCCGTGTTCACGCCGCTGGGCAACACGTTCAACAATGCGCATGGCGGGGCGTTCGACGACCGCTGGCTGGCCGACGTTGCGCCGATCGTCGACGACCCGAACACCCCCGGCACGCACAACAGCACCGCTCGCTGGCGGCACATCACCAACCTCAACGGCTACTGGGTGCTGCTGCCCGACCCGGCCGGCACCGAAACGCTGCCGCGCGAAGTGGTCGCACGTGTCGGCGGTTCCATCGATTCACGCAGCAACGAGTTGTATATCGATCACCACGGATCGTTCGGCGGGCTCGCCACGCAGCTTTCGGGCTACCTGCCGATCGGCGGTGACGCCTCGGGCGATGGCATCCTCGACAGCCGCTGGACCTGGGCGCCGCTGGCGCAGGTGAACGGCGTGGCGTACGTCATGACGGTACGCATCGTCGACCTGAGCGCCAAGACGAACGCGGCCGTGGCGCTGAGCATGACCGATGCCAGCGGCACGTTCGATGTTTCACCGAGCGGCCTGCATGCGCCGCGCTGGTGGTTCCCGTCGGAACTGGACCTGAGTGGTTCCGTGTGGGAGGTGGCGCAGGACATCGGTTCGATTTCCACGGCGGGCAACTTCCCCACGCCGGGGCAGGCGATGGAGGAGCTGCGCGGCCTGCTTGCCTTCCGTGGGTTGATGGCGACGCACCGCACGCCGTGGGGTACAACGCCGTTCGCTCCGGGGCATCGCGGCGACTTCTGGCTCAACGGCGCAGCGCTCTACAACAACCCGCACGCCAGTTATGGCATCAGCGGTGCGCCGCGACTCAACATCGACGATGAACTGGCACTCCGCTGGCGCGAAGGCCTCAAGCGCGATGGGTATCACGCCAACATCGAGTTGCAGATGCCCGGCTTCCTGCGCGACGAGCCGACATCCGTGGAATCCGCCTGGCATCATGCGATGACCAACATGGGCGTCGTCGCCAACCAGCAGACCTACTACAACTATTACCGCCACGAGCCGCGCAACCAGCTCACGGTGCTCAGCGGCGCATCGATCTACGCCCCGCGTCTGCCGGACCTCACCACCGCGCCGACGCACAACAACAACGCGCTGGACAACGATCCCCGCCGCGTCGTCAAGCGTGACATCAACCAGATGGACATGCTCGAGCTGTCGCGCGAGATTCGCAAGGTGCTGGAGCGCGGCAACTTTGTGATGCCCACGGGTGTCGCCAGCTATCTGGTGCAACTGGGCATCGATCCCGACTCGCCGCAGGCACGCGAGTTCCTCGCCAATCAGCTTGCGGTGAACGTTCACGACTACGGCGATGAGAACAACGTGATCCGCGTGTTCGAGCCGGTCACGGGTGGGCGACGGTATTACGGCATGGAAGCGCTGCCGTTCCTCGCCGAGGTGTACGTGCAGCGGCGTTACAAGGCGGTGACCAGCGAGGTCACGCCGCCCACCTCGCCGATCACCTACAACGTCACGTGGGAAGCCGAGGGCAACACGGGTTACGCGATCGAGATTCGCAACCCGTTCCGCCACCCGATTTCGCTGTCGAACGTGTATCTGTTCGTGGACGGTCTGCGCGTGCACACCGCAACGGACAATCCCGACAGCCCCGACGACCTTGTCGCGATCAGCGGCGTGACCCATCTCGATGTCGACGAAGTGCTCGTGCTTTATCGCGATTCGAACGATGGGGCCGAAGATGAGGACGACGTGCGCGATCTCATCGACAACACCGGCAACGTTCGCATCGTCGACCTTGAGACTCGCGGCGTGACGTTCAATTGGCCCGACGCCAGCGGCACGGGCGCCGTCAACGTGGAACTGCGCGCCAAGGAAACGCAGCCCGATGGCACGGAGCAGCCGGGCGAGATTTTCCCCTGGGCTTACTCCGCCGCCGAAGCCGAACCGATGCCTCAGTCGTTCGATGCCGTGACGCCTGTCGTCGAACCCGACCCGGCGAACGTCATCAGCTACCGCCAGCACTCGTTCCAGGGCAACGGCAACCGCCTGAACGTGTTGACCGTCGCGCCCAACGAGTTCGAACGAACGTCCAAGGAGGCGATCGCTCATCCCAACGATGCGTCGGAGGTGCGCAACCAGACGCTGGACAAGCTCGGCGAGGAGACGAAGAACGGCCCGGCCGACAAGGTGAATCGTGATGCGAATCAGTTGCTCATCGCCGACCGCGGCACGTTTGCCGGCGGCGAGGTGGGGCCGATCCTCCACGTGGGTGAGTTGCTGCAGATCGCGGCGCTGGCGCCGTTGGAGATTTCACCCAGCAACGTCGTCACCGTGGGCGATGCGTGGGGTTCGGCAGGCAACATCGAACGCTTCATGCTCGATCCGCATTCCACCGAATGGATCGACCCGACGGCCAGCGACACGCCGGGCAATGCCAACTACGATCCCAACGTGCGCATCAACCACGCGCTGTTCCTCCTCGAACGGCTCACGACGATGAGCCCGCTCGAAGACGGCGAGGATAACGATGGCGATGGCAGCACCACCAACGATGAGGAAACGTTCATCCCCGGCGTGGTGAACCTCAACACCGCAACGTATGAAACGCTCGTGCGGGTGCTGCCCATCACCAACCCGACGCTGCGTGCCAACGTGGCCCGGCGAATCGTCGAGTTCCGCGATGAGACGACGCGCGACCCGCGCCGGGCGCATCGCTTCAACGATGTGCCGCGTCAGTCGCTGGGCGGCATCGCTTACGTCACCGAACTGTGGGAGGAACTTGTCCCGCTGTTCCGCGATCCGCCTTACGTTGGCGCGGATGTGTCGAACATCGATGGCGTGCGTGTCGACTTCACCGCCAACCCCAGCGACTCGACCGCCGATGGCATTCGTGACGACCGCGAAGAAGAGATGATGGTCTTCAACTGGCTGCTGCAGACGTGCACGACGCGGTCGGATCGGTACGTGGCGTACGTGCTGATCCACGGTTACCCGGCAGGCGATTTCCGAAACAACGGGGATGGCCCGCTCGAGTCGCTGCGGTTCTACTTCGTGATCGATCGTTCGAACCTGGTGGATGAGACGTCGATCGCGCGCATGCTGGGGCTGCTGGAAGTGCAGTGATGTTGGCGTGATCGCCCGGGGGGCGGGACGAGCGTGGATGCTGTCCCGCCGACGGGGCGGAACGGAGAATGACGGGGCGTGCTGCAACGTCGCGGCACGCCATTGAGGCTGACCGAATCGAGTGGGGACTTAATGGGTTGCATCTTCTGCAAGATCGTCGCGGGTGAGTTGCCTTGCCACCGGTTGTACGAAGACGAGCGGGTGCTGGCGTTTCTGGACATTCAGCCGCTCGCTCCGGGACACACGCTGGTGATCCCCAAGGCGCATTACGCCCGGCTGGAGGAGATGCCCGAGGATCTGGCCGGCGCGTGTGCGGCGGTGGCGACTCGGTTGAGCCGCAAGGTGCTCGCCGCCACGACCGCGACGGGGTGGAACCTGCTGCAGAACAACGGCCGCGTCGCCCACCAGGCGGTCGATCACGTTCACTTCCACATCATCCCCCGACACGCCGGCGACACATTCGCCTTCACCTGGAACACCGGCACGCTGGACCCCGAAGAGGCGAAGCGGTTGGTGGAGGTGATTGGGGAGTAGAGGGCCAAGGGGCCGAGGGGGGCGTCGGTGGTGCCACACGGCATCGGGCTCTGCGGTGCTGTGTGCGAGGTGCGCCCGATATGTGGGGGCATATCTGACGCCAAGACGCCAGGAAACGAAGTTGCCAAGTGGAGAAGAGAGATAGAGTGGTAGGCGGTGCGGCAGTTGCCTTCAAGGCTCCCATTTCGCTCGGCGACTTGGCGGCTTGGCGGCTTGGCGTTCAACGTGGGGACCGCGTCACACGCCTTATCGCATTTGCAGTTCGGCGAGGGCGGTGGTGACGTCGGGGGTGAACTCGAACACCTTGTCGAGTCCGGTGGCGAGGAAGACGGCCCAGACGGGGTCGCGCGGTTGTGCCAGACGCAGGCGGGCATCGTGATCGATGGCGAACTTTCGCATCCGCAGCAGGGCGGAAAGCTGCGAGCTGTTGATGTGCTTCACAGCCGTGAGGTCGATGACCAGATCGGGCAGGAAGCTGGTCTGAGCAGCGCCCTCGCGGACGGATGCCAGATCATCCGAGAAGCCGGGATCGTCGCCGAGCTGCAACACCCAGATACGCTCTGACCACTGCTGAATGGGCATGTCGGTCCTCCGCTGACCACGGGCAGATCGTCTGGCGGGCATCGTCGCGAGCACGACCGATGCTCACCAACACAACGGCGGGCGCACCTTGCCTGCGCGCTCATCCCGGGGTGGTATCGGCGTCATGCGCGGCGGACTTCATCGCCCGCCGCGCTCGGCCACGATCATGCCTCGCCGTCACCCGCAGCGGCATCCTGTTCATCGTCGCCGTTGCCGTTCTCGGCGATGCGTGCGACGCTGGCGAGGGTGTCGCCTTCGAGCAGGTTGATGACGCGGACGCCCTGTGCGGCGCGGCCGGTCTGTCGGACCGAGCCGGCGTTGATCCGCACGATCATGCCGCGTGCCGTGATGAGCATCAGGTCATCTTCGGGGTTGACGGCGAGCAGGCCGACGGCCGAACCGTTGCGTTGGTTGGTGGCGATGTCGCGTCGTCCCTTGCCGCCGCGGCTCTGCACGCGCACCGAGCCGTCCTCGGACTGCACGAGGTATTCGTGCAGCGGCGTGCGTTTGCCGTAGCCGTTGGCGGTGACGGTCAGCAGGTCGCGAGTGTCCTGCGCTTCGCAGCGGACCAGTCCGACGACCTGATCGCCATCGGCGAGGTCGATGCCCTTGACGCCGCTGGCGTTGCGGCCCATGGCGCGGGCGTCATCCTCGTGGAAGCGGATCGCCATGCCGGAGCTGGTGCCCAGCAGCAGGTGGTCGCTGCCGCTGGTCCACGTCACGCCGATGAGCGTGTCGTCCTCGCGGAGGTTGATGGCGATGATGCCCGCACGGTGAACGTTGCGGTAGTCCTTCAGCGCGGTGCGTTTGATCACGCCACGCGCCGTGGCGAACACGAGGAAGTACTCGCCCTTTTCGAAGTCCTCGATGGGCATGTATTCGCAGATGCGCTCGCCTTCGCGCAGTTCCAGCAGGTTCACGATCGCCCGACCGCGACTGGTGCGCGGTGCCTCGGGAATCTCGTAGACCTTGATCTTGAACACGCGGCCGGTGTTGGTGAAGCACAACAGGTCGTCGTGGGTGGAAGCGACGAACACCTGTTCGGTGAAGTCGTCCTCCTTGGAGGTCGCCCCGATAACGCCGCGACCGCCCCGGCCCTGCGTGCGGTACTGATCGACGGGCAGCCGCTTGACGTAGCCGGCGTGGGTGATGGTCACCACCACCTGCTCCACCGGGGTGAGGTCGGCGATGTCCAGGTCGCCCACCGCCTCGGCGATCTGCGTGCGGCGGTCGTCGGCGTACTTCGCCTTGAGTTCCAGCGCATCGGCGCGGATCAGGTCCAGCACCCGTTGCTCGCTGCCGAGGATCGCTTCGTATTCCTCGATCTGCCCCAGCAGCTTGGCGTAATCGCCGACCAGCCGGTCGATTTCCAGACCGACCAACTGGATGAGCTGCAGTCGGCCGATGGCTTCCGCCTGAACGCGCGACAGACGCACATCGTTTTCGGCGCTGGCGGCGAGCAGCCGTGCGGGGATCTTGGGGGCGTGCGGATGGTTGGGCGGAATGCGGAAGCCGCGGGCCATGAGCTTCTCGATGGCTTCCTCGCGGGTCTGCGATTCACGGATGAGGCGGATCACCTCGTCGATGTCGCACACCGCGTAGATCATCCCCTCCAGCACGTGG
>CAZEFM010000097.1:0-15147 GCA_964511575.1 uncultured Phycisphaeraceae bacterium
GAGCGCATCCTTCACACGGATGAGGTCACAGGTTCGAGTCCTGTATCGCCCATCTCCTTGTCATTTGCTCGAAGGCTTTGAGCGAGATGAGACCGCCACTCTGTGACGATCGGAACCGCACGGGAGGGTGACCTTTGTGATACTCGGTTCTGAGGGGGAGCGAAGCGATCGTTGCTCCAGTCGAGGTCCACGCTGCACTGCGGATGTACAGGGCTTCGAACGGGACACGCGGTCTGCCCTGGCCATTACCCGTGCATGGGCTTTGGTCAGGATGATTCCGGATGGGATCCGGTCTTTACATATGTCCACCAATGTCCAGTATATACATGGGACTGAAAAGATATTTCGGGCGTTGACCTGCGTACGGCGTTTCTGGAGCTTCAACACGCTGTTCGTGACGAACGCTGAAGTTGTTGCGGATGACGGATACGCAGGTGGACTGGTGAAGCAGTGAGGGATCGCGCTTCGCCATGTGGCGTTCGTCTTCCCAACTCTCCGTTCCAGAGCTGCTCACGGGAGCAGCTTTGCCCCCCACATCTCCCGGCAATCACGCGCCAAAATCTTGCCCATCTCCTCCAAAGGTCTTGACGTTGTCCCATTAACGCATAACCTAACATTATGCGAATAATGGAAGGTCAGAGCAAGCAACGGCAGCAACTGCTCAAACGGATGCGCACCATCGAGCAGCGCAGTGGAAGGCAGGTGGGCGAACCCCGTCCCCCCATCCTCCCCACCGGTTGGGGAAAAGTCGATGCGGCGCTCGGCGGCGGACTGCGACACGGTGCCGTCCATGAATGGTTCGCACCATCGTCCGACACGTCAACCTCAAAGTCCAGGGGGCGTTATCTCCGGGGGGACACCCTCTGGACCGCTCCATTATGCCTGCTCGCCCATTTGGCGTGGCAGACGCTGCAGGCACAGCCGCACGGCACGGTCGTGTGGATCGGCGCAAGCTGCCTGCCCTACCCACGGGTGTTGTGCCGCGACCAGGGGCGGGACCGGCGACTGCTGCTGCAGAGTTTGTTTGTCGGAGGGCACGGCCCAACGAACCTCTGGGCGATTGATCTGGCGCTTCGTAATCCGGCGGTGGCTGCGGTGATTGCGGATGGTAGCGGGCTGGACATGGCGGCTACGCGGCGGCTGCAACTGGCAGCTGAGGCGGGGGGCACCATGGCGCTTCTGGCGCGGCCGACTCATGAGCTGGGGTGTCTTTCCGCTGCCGACACGCGCTGGCGTGTTCATCATCGTGTCAGTGATCAGCCGGCCTGGACGATCGAACTGCTGCGAAGCAAATCCGCAAACAATCTGGGAGATCAGCACCGTGCCTGGAACGTGCAATGGGACGCCAAGGCGGGCCTTGTCGTTGTATCTGCCGATGTGGTCGATCGATCGGCTGCGACGACGACGCCGAGCCCAGTCGCCCGACAAGACAAACGCATCGCCTGACCGACGTCGCAATCGACGCGCTCGACCTGAACCGGCGATTGTGCTCACCTCGATCTTCAGCGGGAGGCAACTGGTGGCCAACTGCTGTGCCCGCGCGGCAGCGGCTGGTGTGCATCCGGGCATGACGCTGGCCCATGCCCGCGCGCTGCTGCCGTCCGATCAGATCCTGGTTGAGGATTGGGATGAGGCACACGATCAGGCTGCGATGGCGGCTTTGGCGCAATGGGCATTGCGCTTCTCGCCCAGCGTCATGGTGGATCCTTTCCCGCATGCCTCGGGGCTGCTTCTGGATATCACCGGGTGTCAACGGCTTTTCCGTGGAGAGGATCGCCTTGTCAATCAGCTCGCCGATGCCCTGATGGGGATGGGCTTTCACGTCCGCGTTGCTTGCGCACCGTCTTTTGGTGGCGCGTGGGCGCTGGCGCGGTTCGGGCCGCAGGATCGACTCGTGCTTGAGGGGGATGATTCGTTGCTGCGTGATGCGCTGGCGCCGCTGCCGGTGCAGGCGTTGCGCATTGATGAGGCCACAGCCGATGCGCTGCATGAGGTTGGCGTCGACCGAATCGAGCATCTGCTGGCGCTTCCGCGCCAATCGTTGACGGTGCGGTTCGGTTCGCAGTTGTTGTTGCGATTGGATCAGGCACTGGGGCGTGTGCCGGAGATGATTGAACCGGTGCGTCCCGCTCCACCGCCGTGCGTTGAACGCACGTTTGATGGCCCCGTAAAACAACTCGAAGCGATCGAACTGACTGTACGCGAGCTGTTGACGCTGCTCGCACACCAACTGCTGCATCAGGAAAGCGGGGTCCGCGAACTGAAGGCTGCGTTTGAACGCGTGGATGCCGAAGCGATTGTGTGGTCGCTCTCCCTGAGTCGGCCCACACGCGATGTGAAGCATCTGTGGTCGTTGCTGCGGCCGCGCGTGGAGCAGGTCAATCTGGGCTACGGCATCGAACGCATCCGACTCACCGCGACAAAGATGGCCCGACTGACGCATCGCCAGACGTCGCACACACAGGATGCGGCACGCGAAGATGAGAATTCTGCGCAACACCTGGCGCAACTGGTTGATGCTTTGAGCGAGCGTCTGGGGGCGGAACATGTTACGCGAGTCATGACACGGCAGACGCATATCCCCGAGCAGGCTTACACCTATGCTCCGGCTGCAACGACAACGGTGGACACAGCGTTGGAAATTGCACGGCACGATCAGCCTTCACGACTGTTTGAACAGCCCCAGGCGGTGCAGGTGATGGCGATGACACCCGATGGCCCGCCCTGTTGGTTGCGATGGGGAACGCACGAATACCGCATCATCGCAAGTGCGGGGCCGCAGCGCATCGCACCTCAGTGGTGGCGATTCCACATTCCCAATCATTCCGCAACGGGAGCCAATGATGCACGAGAATTCGCCACGCGCGATTACTTCAAGGTGCAGGTCGACACCGGGCGCTGGCTCTGGCTCTATCGGCAGATCAGTCCGCTCGAACGTCCTGATCATTGGTTCATCCATGGCGAATGGGCATAAGCATGACTCACCAACTTGATGTGGTAACGCGACGACTCCGTGTTGCTTCCTGACTTTCCACACCTTCACACAAACCATGCCCGAACTTCCTCACACCAAGCCTCACCCTCACCCCTGGAAACGTCGTGCTGAAGTGTCGCACACGGACGAATCAGTCGGGGCGCGCGCTTACGCCGAGCTTGCCGTGACGACCAACTTCACCTTTCTCACCGGCGCGAGCCATCCTGATGAGCTGGTGCAGCAGGCGGCAACACAGGGGCATCGCGCCATTGCCATAACCGACACCAACAGTCTGGCAGGCATCGTGCGTGCCCATGTCGCGGCGAAGCATGCGGGCATCCCATTCATCGTTGGTACACGACTGGTCTTTGATGATCCGCAGGCTCCAGCCCAGCATCGTCAGCCGAGTATTCTCGTCTATCCCACCGATCGCGAGTCTTATGGCCGATTGTGCCGTCTGCTCACACTTGGCAAACGGAGAGCCCCGAAAGGCCAATGCCATCTGTCGCTGCACGACCTGATCGCACACCAGACAGGATTGCTCGCGATTGTGGAGCCGCCGAATGACATCAATGAGGATTTCATCCACACGCTGCAGGGATTGCGAGACGTATTCGACGACGACCGTCTGTCGCTGGCAGCGAGCTTTCGCTACGACGGCGAGGATGCTGCCCGGCTGGAACGGCTCGCAACTTTGGCACAACATGTGTACATCCCGCTGGTGGCGATGAACGATGTTCACTACCACGTGCCGCAACGACGTGCGCTGCAGGATGTGCTCACCTGTGTGCGGCTGGGTTGCACACTCGACGAAGCAGGATTCGCGCTGCACCCCAACGCGGAACGTCATCTCAAGTCGCCGCAGGAGATGGCACGCCTCTTTGCCGCCTATCCTCAGGCAATCGCACGCACCGTTACGATTGCCGACCGTGCTACCACGTTCTCGTTGGATGAATTGCGTTATGAGTATCCTGATGAATCGTGCCCGCCGAACACAACGCCCATGGAGCACCTGACCGCTCTCACCGAACGAGGCGCACACGATCGATATCCACAGGGTGTTCCCGAAAAGGTGAAGCAGCAGATCAAACATGAGTTGGCGCTGATCAATGAACTCAACTACGCGCCTTATTTCCTCACGGTGCACGATCTGGTGCATTTTGCACGATCGAGCGGCATCCTGTGTCAGGGGCGTGGCGCCGCCGCCAATTCCGCGGTGTGCTACTGCCTCGGTGTCACCTCCGTTGACCCTAACCGCATCGATCTTCTCTTTGAGCGCTTCGTCAGCAGGGAGCGCGACGAACCGCCCGACATTGACATCGACTTCGAACACGAACGTCGCGAGGAGGTGATTCAATACATTTATCGCAAGTATGGCCGTGATCGTGCGGCGCTTACAGCCGAGGTGGTGAGTTATCGCGGTCGCAGTGCTGTGCGTGATGTCGGCAAGGCGCTGGGATTATCGCTTGATGCGGTCGACCGCATCGCCAAGCACGTGAGCTGGCGGGATAACGACTTCATGCGCGCGGACCATCTGCGTGAACTGGGTATCAATCCCGAAGATCCCACGATTGCGATGCTGATGCACTTGACCCGTGAATTACAGGGGTTCCCACGCCATTTGTCACAACACGTCGGCGGATTTGTCATGACCCGCGGCCCGCTTTGCGAATCAGTCCCCATCGAGAACGCCGCCATGGAGAACCGCACCGTCATCGAATGGGACAAGGACGACATCGAAGCGCTGGGCATGCTGAAGGTGGATGTGCTGGGGCTGGGAATGCTGACATGTATCAGGAAGGTGTTTGATCTGTTTGAAGGGCGACGAGGCGCAGCAGCAAGAAGACATGACGGGATGAAGGCACCCCTCGCCCTCCACACCATTCCCCCCGATGATCCCGCCGTCTACGACATGATTTGCCGTGCCGACACCATCGGCGTCTTTCAGATTGAATCACGGGCACAGATGTCGATGTTGCCACGATTGAAGCCGCGATGTTATTACGATCTGGTGATTGAGGTCGCCATTGTGAGGCCCGGGCCGATTCAGGGCGACATGGTCCATCCGTACCTGCGACGGCGCAACGGCGAGGAGCCGATCGACTATCCCAATGAACGCGTCAAGCGCATTCTCGAAAGAACACTGGGTGTGCCGCTGTTTCAGGAGCAGGCGATGGCGATGGCGATCCACTGTGCCGGGTTTACGCCCGGGGAGGCAGACCAGTTGCGACGCGCCATTGCCGCATGGAAAAGTCGTTCGAACAAGATCGTCGAATTCGGCCGTCGGATCGTGGACGGCATGATCGCCAACGGTTTCGATCGCGCATTTGCCCTACGCTGCTTCGAGCAGATCAAAGGCTTCAGCGAGTACGGCTTTCCTGAATCTCACTCGGCAAGCTTTGCGTTGCTGGTCTACGTCTCCGCCTGGTTGAAGTGTCACTATCCCGCTGAGTTCGCCGCCGGTCTGCTCAACAGCCAGCCAATGGGTTTCTATGCTCCTGCCCAGATCGTCCGTGACGCAAAGGAACACGGCGTCGAAGTGCGACCGGTGGATGTCAACTTCAGTGAATGGGATTGTTCGATCGAAGCACGAAGCCACGCAGACGTCGAAGCACAACGACGAGAAGACATTTCCCTCGATGATGCAGGAAGCGACGCAACTTGTCGTGTTCCGCCTCCCGCGCTTCGACTGGGGATGCGTCTGGTCAAAGGCTTGCGGCAGGAGGATGCCGGAGCGATTGCCCACGCCGTCCGTGAGCATGGCCCGTTCCGCAGCATCGAGCAGTTGTGGCGATGCTCGAATGTATCCGTTGCATCGCTGCGGAAGCTGGCTCAGGCCGATGCATTCGGTTCCATGGGACTGGATCGCCAGGCAGCGCTGTGGCAGGTGCGTTCGCTGCGCGACGAGGCTCTGCCGCTGTTTGATGAACATGCGACATGGGCCGATACGCGTATCGAAGTCCAAAGTGGCTATCAGCTATTACCACCCGTTCCTGAACCATCCAAGGTGCAGCACGACTATCAGACAGTAGGGCTGTCGCTCAAGGCACATCCGGTTTCATTCCTGCGCCCGATGCTCGAGCGGGAGAATGTCACCCCCAACCGCGCACTGATGGACGAAACACAATGCCCCAACGGCACGCGCATCGCAGTCGCAGGCATGGTCCTGGTTCGACAACGGCCCGGCACCGCATCAGGCGTTGTCTTCATGACGATCGAAGACGAAACCGGCATCGCCAACCTGATCCTGCGCCCCTCCATCTTCAACCGCTTCCGCAAGGAAGCCCGACACGCCAACATCATCCTCGTACAGGGCATAATCGAACGACAGGGGCAGGTCGTGCACGTGATGACACACCACCTCCGCTCCCTCGACGCCCCCCTGGCATCACTACCAAGCATCTCCCGCGATTTTCATTGATCTCTGTGGCTTTCTTCCGGGGAGAACACGGGGTGTTGCATCAGTGATTCGCGTAGCGGGCGGTGTCGTGGTTGGTGGCGGTGGGGAATTCGATTTCAAGGGTGGAGTGGGTGATGTCGTAATCCCGAGCGAGCATCGTTTTGATCGCGGATTTGATCTCCTCCATCTGTTGGATGTCGGGTTCGGCGATGACGATGTGAGCCTCCAGGGCTTTGTGGTGCTCGTCGATCTGCCAGGCGTGGACGTGGTGCACGTTGCGGACGCGGGGGACCGCTTCCATACGGCTCACGAGTTCGTCGAGATCGATGCCGGCCGGGGTGGATTCCATGAGGATGTAGATGGCCTGGGTCATCATGGCGAAACCCTGGTAAAGGATGTAGGCGGCGATGAGCAGCGTGGCGATGAGGTCGGCAATGTAGAACTCGTAAAGCAGGATCAGCGTGCCCGCCACGATGACCGCGACGGATGCCAGCGCATCGGAAACGTTGTGGATGAACGCGGCGCGAATGTTGATGCTGCCTTTGGCGAGCGACCATGTGAGCATGGCGGTGATGATGTCCACCAGCAGTGCCACCCCTGCCACGCCGACGACGATCCATCCGCCGATCGGCTGTGGATCGACAAAGCGGATGGCGGCTTCGTAGATGAGGTAGAGGCCAACGATGATCAGCGCGGTGAGGTTGATCAGCGCGCCGATGACTTCGGCACGCCGGTAGCCGAAGGTACGCTGCGGGTCGGCAGGCTTTCGGGCGATACGACGAGCGACAAGCGCCAGCCCCAGCGAGGCGGCATCGTTGAGATTGTGCAGGGCATCAGCAATCAGCGAGAGCGATCCAGCGAGGAGTCCGCCAACAATCTGCGCCACCGTCAGCAGCATGTTTACCGCGATCGCCCAGACGAGTCGGGCGTCGCTGCTGTGCAGCGTGTCGTGGCGATGATCGTGCGCATGGCCGGGCGTGTGCGACATCGTTGCCCTCGCAGGCAACGGATCATCGGTGCAGGCCGAACCCGCCGGTGTGCCGCTGCCCCTCGTTGGTTTCCAGCTCGACCCACAGTTGGGCCGTGTCCGTCAGTGTGGCGGGCGACTGGACATGAGCATCGTAGAACGCGGGCATGAGTTCGGCGACGGTTTTGAGCGATCCGACGCCATCGGACCCACCGATCCAGGCGCGGACCACACGCGGCGGCGTCGGGGCATTCACCACGAACAGTTCAAACGCCGCTTCCTCTCCCGCGGCGACGCTGCCCAACTGAACCGCCTTGACGGTGAATGGGCCAATGCTTTGCTCCCCCAGTTCGAAGCGCGGCCCACTATGACCGGCGACGCCATGCACCGACGCATCGGATGATCCCCGATGATCGTGATCATGATCGTGGTTGTGACCATGGTCATGGTCGTGATCGTGGTTGTGACTGTGCGAAGTCGATGAGGAATCGGGCGTGCCCTGATCACAACCGCCCAGATGCAGCATCAACAGAGCGGCCAACAAGACAAGGAGGAATCGTTGCGTGTTCATGGGTGAGTTCTCCAGCGTTGGTTACGTGTTCGGTTCGCGATCCAACACGATGTACCGTTCCTCACGGTCCTGGCGATCGGATGCGATTGGGCGATGCCTGAAGATCATGACGTAGCCCGCGGGCACGACAAAAAGGTTGAGGAAGGTCGATGTCACCAACCCGCCAAGCACAACGATGGCGAGCGGGGCGAGCAGTTCACCGCCCATTTCGCCCTGCGCCAGAGCCAGTGGTGCGAGGCCGAGCATTGCCGTGAGTGCGGTCATGAGGATCGGCGCCAGTCGTTGTGCGGAACCTTCGATCACCGCTTCATCGAAAGGCATGTTCTCGACCGTTTGCAGGTAGGTGTAATGTTTGACGAGCAGCAGGCCGTTGCGCACGGCGATGCCGAAGAGCGTGATGAACCCGACCATGCTGGCGATGGAGATGACGGGCGCGCGGTAGTTACCGCCGGTGAACAGCGCGGTGAGGTTGGCGATGGTGTCGCCGCTGCTGATGAAGATGGCGACCACACCACCGATGAGCGCAAGCGGCAGATTGACCATGACCAACAGTGCCGCCCGGGCCGAGTTGAACGCCATCGTGAGCAGCACAAAGATGACGACGGCGATGAATCCGCCGATGATGTAGAGCGTTCGACTGGCTGATTGCTGAGCCTCGAACTGGCCGCCGTAGCTCACGGCATAGCCATGACGCTGCACGATGGGATCGACGCGTTGGCGCACCGCTTCGACCACGTGCCCCATGTTGTATCCCTCGGCGACGTTGAGCGAGATGACGGCTTTGCGCTGGCCATTCTCGCGTTGGATACCGAGCGGCGTGCCTTCGGGGCCGATGTCGGCGACTTCGCTCAGTCGCACCCGCGCGCCGCCCTGCCCGCCCAGGATAAGGTTGCGCACATCACCGTAATGCCGACGCTCATCGGGGTGCAGTCGCACCACCAGATCGTAAACACGCACGCCTTCATGGATGCGCTGCACCGTTCGGCCATAGAACGCAGTTTCCACCTGCTCCGCCGCGGACGCCGGAGTGAGCCCCCACCGTTTGAGGTCGTGATGACGATAACGGATCGGCAGCGACTCGATTGTCGCTTCGCGATTGGCAAGCACATCGCGCACACCGGGAACGTCCTCCAACGCGTGTTCAACGTCTTCCGCAATGGTGCGCAGCGTGGCAAGGTCTTCGCCGAAGACGTTGATGGCGATCGCCGCCTGCGTACCGGACAGCACGTGCGATAGCTGGTGGCTGATCGGCGCGCCCACCTCGGTGGTGAGGCCCGGCAGATCAGCAAGCACCGCGTCGACAGCCTCAAGCACCTTGTCGTGGGGATAGCCCGGCTCAATGGAGATTTCCAGTTCGCTGCGGTTGACGCCGTGCGCGTGTTCATCGCGTTCAGCACGACCGGTGCGTCGCACCACGGCACGCACACCTTCGATGTCACTGATGCGCTGATCGACGCCGCGCACCATGCGGTCGCTCTCAATGAGCGAAGTGCCGGGCGGGGCATCGATGAAAACGGTCATGGTGCCTTCGTTGAACTGCGGCAGGAAGTCGCGGCCGAACGTGCTCGCCAGCCACAGGCTTGCCGCCGTCGCCAGCAGCGCCGCAATGAGCACCGCATACCGCAGCCGAATCGCCGCACGCAGGACCGGCAGGTACATCCGCTTCAACCCGTGCACGACGATACCCTCATCACCCTTGTCCTGTCCCAGTCGGCCGCGAAGCAGGTAGCGCGACAGAGCCGGCACCACCGTGAGCGCCACCAGCAGCGATGCGAGAATCGAGGTGATGTACGCCACTCCCATCGGCCGGAAGAACCGCCCTTCCACACCCTGCAGAAACAGCAGCGGCACGAATACAATCACGATGATGATCGTCGCGAACACAATCGCGGAGCGGATCTCGTTGCTCGCATCGAAGATGACGCGAAGCTGCGAGCGGCGCCGATCCTCGGGCAGCGCAGCGTTCTCCCGCAGCCGTCGCATGATGTTCTCAACGTCAATGATCGCATCGTCCACCACCTCGCCGATCGCGATGGCGAGCCCGCCCAGCGTCATGACGTTGAGCGTCATGTTCATGCCCGAAAGCAGCAGCAACCCCGTCGCGATGGACAGTGGAATCGCCGTCAGCGTGATAATCGAGGCACGCACGTTCAGCAGAAAAAGTATGACAATAACCGCCACGATGATGGACGCATCGCGCAGCTTGTGCGTAACGTTGTTCACCGAGGCGTCGATGAAGTCGGCCTGCCGCATGACGTGGCGATCCAGTCGCATGCCCGCAGGCAACGCCGCTTCCACCTGGTCGAGCATTTCATCGATTGCTTCGGTGATGCTGAGTGTGTTCGTGAAGGGAGCTTTCTTGATGCTGAGTACGACCGCGGGGTTGCCTCCCTCGGCGGCGGCACCGCGCGGGGGCGCTGCGCCCAACTGCACATCGGCGACATCGCCCACCGTCACGGCCACGCCATCGCGGTACGACACAATCGTGCTGCGGATATCGTCCACCGAGCGCACGCGCGCACTTTGCCGCAATGCCGACTCCCGCCCCTGCACGTTGGGCAGGTAACCGGCACTCGCGGTGCTGTGTGCTTGTCTCGCCGCCTCTGCCACATCTTCGATGCTCAAGCCATACAGTTGCAGTCGATCCTGCCGCACGTTCACCTGATACTCGGGCAGTTCCCCGCCGATCGCCACCACCTGCGCCACGCCCTGCACCGACAGCAACCGCTGCCGCAGATCAAACTCCGCGAACGAACGCAGCGTCAACGGGCTCACGCTCCCGTCCGGCGACGACAGCGACAACAGCATGATCTCCCCGGTAATGCCGGAGATCGGCGCGATCTCGGTATGCACATCGTCGGGGAGTTGCCCGCTGATCGCCGCCAACCCTTCGCCCACCACCTGTCGCGCGCGGTAGATGTCCGTCCCCCAGTCGAACTCGACGTACACGATCGACAGACTCATCGCACTGCCGCTGCGCACCCGTCGCACGCCAGGCAAACCGTTCACCGCGCTTTCCACCGGAATCGTGACGTACTGCTCAACCTCGTCGGCGGCCAACCCGCCCGCTTCGGTCAGCACCACCACCGTCGGCGCGTTCAGCTCGGGAAACACGTCCACCGCCATGCGCGGCACGTGATACACCGCGAACACCAACAGCAGCACCGCCAGCACCAACACCAGCGCCGCGTGATTCAACGAATAGGCAATCAGCTTGCGAAGCATGATGACTCCGGCGCATCAGTGCGCTTTGTGCAACGTTCCGTCCGCGTGATAGTGATACCCCGGAGGTGCCTGGCGTCGGCCGCTGTTGAGCGTCAGCGCATACGCGCCGTCAAGCACGACCTCATCCCCATCCGTCACGCCGCTGTATACCACGACCCATCGGCCATCACTCGCGCCAAGGTCCGCCTCCACGGGATACACCTGGTCAGGGTTCTTCGGGTCGCGACGGTAGAAAATCGTCTTCAATCCGTCGCGCACCAGACTCGACACCGGGATCGCCAGTTCCGGCTGCTCGCCCCCTTCCACGTACACGTCCATGAATGCGCCCACGCCCGGCCGCGCCCACGCTACCAGTTCATCCACAACGCCATACACCGGCAGCGTGCGTTCTGCGGCATGCCCTTCCACGCCAAGTGCCAACATACCCGGCATCGCATCCTGCAGGTCCACGCTCCCACCCTGCGGCGGCACAATGCGCACCCGCTGACCATCGGCGAGTCGACCGATATCGCTCTGCATCGCCTCCGCTTCAAACCGCAGTGCCGTCGGGTCGACCACCTCCACCACCAACTCGCCTGTTTCCACCCATCCCCCATCGTTCATCGCAAGCGTCTGCACCACACCCGCCCGTGTCGCCCGCACCTCCATATGCTCCAGGTTCCGCCAGCGCACGCGATCGTGTCCGTGTTCATCCTCGTGGCGCTCAACCGCCTCCATCAGCTTCGCCACCGATAACCCCGTCACCGATGCCGCCACTTTCATGATGGATGCATAATGCTCGCGTGCTTCGTCGAGTTCCACCTGGCGGGCCGTCACTTCCGCTGCCAGTCGCGGCAACTGACTGCGCAACTGCGCCAACTGCGTTTCCACCTCCACCTGTCGCACGTTGGCATCGCTCAGCCGCGTCTGCCGCGCCTCCAGGAACGTCAGCGCCGCTTCATGCTCCTGCCGTGTCGCCTGTGCCACGGCAAGGTTCGCCTCCGCCAGTGCGATCTGCCCTTCCGCTTCGACGGCTTCGTGACGCAGTTCCTGCCATCGCGGCGAATCGATGCGAAAGAGCACCTGCCCCGCTTCGACACGATCCAACGGCTCCACCTGCAACGCCACGCGTCCCGGCAGCATCGCGCGATACTCCCGCCGCGCACCGGGCCGAAATGCGAAATGCCCCGGCAGCCGCAACGTCGCCCCCACCGGCCGACGCTCCACTGTCACAAACGTGATTCCCAGGTTCTGTCGTACATTGGGCGGCACATCGATGCGATCGCTCGCCGGCGCTGCCTCGTGTGCATCCTCATCGTGATGCTCATGATCATGCCCATGTCCCCCGCCGCCACAACCCGCAAGCATCGCCACGAGCGCGATCGCCACGCACGCCACACCGAAAAGTCGATGCCGTGAATACGCCATCATCATTCGTTCTCCTTCGCCGCCTCGGCAGCGGGTTCCATCGCCCAGCGTGGCCGCACCAGCGCATCAACCGCCGCCGCCGCAATCGCTTCCTCCACCATCGCCTCCAGAATCGCCTGCTTCGTTTCCAGCGACTGTTCCAGCACATCGCGCAATATCAACACGTTCACCTCCCCCGCATCGATCAGCCGGCTCACCGTCGCCAACTGCTCGTCCACCAGCGGCGCAACTTCCTCCTGCAATGCCGTCCTCCGCCTGCGTGCCGATTGCCACGTGCGCACCTGCCTTTCCAATTCGTGCGTCACGCGCTGCATCACTTCCTGCACCGCCGCCGCCGCCGCTTCACGCGCCGCCTCCGCCTCGGCGATCGCCTGGCTGTTGCGGTTCCACAGCGGGATCGGAAGTCCTCCACCCAATCCCAATCGCGATTGCCCCTCCTCCCACTCGAACGCGGGGCCCAGCGTCACATCCGGATACTGCCGATGAATCTCGCGGCGTAAGTGCTGCTCCGCCACCGCATAGGCCGCCATCGCCGCCGCCACTTCCGGATGCGCTTCCACACACGTATCCCCGGGTAACTCATCCAAGCTCACCGTCGCCGCCTCCACCGTCGGCTGCAACGTCACCTCCGCGTCCGGCGTCAACCCTAGCATCGCCAGCAACGCCACACGCTCGCGCTCAGTTTCATCGTGCATGCGCCCCAGTTCGATCCGCCGCTGCATCACATCCATCCGCAACATGCGCGCTTCGATCCGCGTCAACTCACCCGCTTCCGCCAAGTGCTCAACCGTTGTCGCGAGCGCGGCCAATCGCTCCAGATACGTGCGGTGCAGTTCGACCAAACGCACCGATGCGGACCAGCGCATCCATGCAGCCTGAAGCTCGCCCAGCAGCCGCCACTCCGCGATCGCCGCCTCCCGCCAAGCCACGCCATAATCCGCCCACGCAAGGTCCCGCTCCACCGCCAGCCGACCGGACACCGGCAGCGTCAGTCCCACCGCGCCGCCCGCAATCCATGGATGCTCCACGCTCGACAGCACCCGCAGCACATCAAACGAAAGCTGCGGATCCTCCCATCGCCCCGCCAGCCGCGCCCCCACCAACGGCACCTGTGCCCGCAACCGCGCATGCCGCAACCCGGGGTTCAAAAGCAACGCCACCGCCTGGGCTTCCCGCAGCGACAGGCCGTCCGACACATCAAAACCATCCATCTCCAGCCGACCACGTTCGGCCAGTTCCCGGGCGAACAACGCCACCGATTCATCCGCAACCGACCGCGCCGCCCATGCCTGACGCATCGCCGTCAGATCGATCGGCCGGGCCTCATAGGCACGACACCCCGTCAGCGACATCGCCGCCGACACCACCACCAACGACACAGCACCGAGCCATGGGCAACGCATGCGTATCTCCAGCCGCACATCCCAGCCAACTCAGCCGGAACGTCGCGTCCATCACCAGTTCGAAAGAAGCCACAATTCCCTCGCAGGTTGCGCATGCGATAACGCGCATCCCGCAACCCGAAAGCGCAAGGCGCGCAGTGTGGCGCTTAGATTAAAAGAATGGTCGTGTGCACAACGTGAAGATGTGAAGGCGGATTGTGCGATGCCGCCGATGTGAAGGCGAACCACGTGGGCGTCGGCTCCGTCCAGACCCGTTCGCTGGGCGTCATTGCCGCGGCGACCGCCGGAAGCTTCCCTTCCGCCCGCGTCAGCATCGACTCAGGCAGTGAAAGCGATGTGTCGTGACAGCCGGTTGGCGTCGCCGCCAGCCCCGCCGCATGTTCGTGCTCAGTCGCATGCCCCCCGCCGTCGCAGCCGCCGGGCTCGTGGGCCAGTTCGATCGCCCGGTGTCCATCCGCCCCCTCGCACAACACCACCGCCGTGCCCCCGATCGTCACGAACAGATGGGCGCACAGCGTCAGCCAGACCAAGCAATGGCGGAGCATTCCGCAAAGCATACCTTTTTAATACCTCAGCCCCCGTCAACTGTCAAAGATTTGCCACCGCCCCACGCACGCAAAACTCCGAAACATCGTGCACGGGGGAGGCGAGGTGGCAAAGTACGTGCATCGTGGAGCGACGGAAGGCCGGAAGAGAGAAGGACACACACCGGAGGAAATATTGGCAATTGGCACTTGGCAATCCCCCATGGCCCATGGCCCTGCCCCCATTACAATAACCCTCACACCATTCCCGCTTTCAAGGGACACAGCCATGCCCATCCGTCCTTTGCTTCGCATCGCGTTAATCTGCGTCGCCGGTTTTGCTGCCGCGCCGCTGTTCGGCGAGGATGAGCCGCAGCCGACGCCTCGCTTCACACCGCAGACCATCGACGATGCCATCCGCATCGGCTACGGCGTCGCGGTTGGCGAAGTGAACGGCGACGGCAGGCCCGACATCCTCCTCGCCGATGCAAGGCAGATCGTCTGGTACGAAAACCCCGGCGAGCGCGGCCAGCGCTGGCGCAAACACGTCATGGCCGAAAACCTCACCCCGCGCGACAACGTCTGCATCGCCGCCCGCGACATCAACGGCGACGGCAAAGTCGAAGTCGCCATCGGAAGCAACTGGAACCCCGGCGAAACAAGCGACCGCGAGAAG
>CAZEFM010000098.1:0-15035 GCA_964511575.1 uncultured Phycisphaeraceae bacterium
GGACTCACGCCCACCTGCTTGGAGAACATGCGGTGGAAGTGGAACGGACTGATATGCACCGCCTGGGCGATGCGCGACAGCGATGGCGACTGCTGATACTCCTCGTGCATGAACGCGATCGCCCGCGCGATGCGCTCGTCCGGCACCACCGACACCGTCGGCAGTTCGCCACGTTCCAGCGGCCTCAGCTCGATGTACCAGTAGACCGCCTCCGGTGAATCGATCATCCGCCGGCGGGTGGCGCGAATCCAGTACGGCTGCTCGGCGAGGTTGATCGCGAAATCGCGCGTCACGTTGTCCGCCAGGTGCGGCCAGCGCTGCTGCACGATCGGGTGCATCTGGTTCAGCAGGTCCTCGAGCATGTTCGGATGCGACAGGAACACCGCTGATGTCTGCGGATCGGCGAGGATCAGACGGTTGTCGTGTCCGACCAGCATGCGGCCCGCATCGGCCTCATCGGGCCGGTTAAACGCGGTCTGCCAGCCACGCACGATCAGTTCAGCCTGCCGCTGCTCATGCTCGTTGAAGTCTTCGTTGCGGCGGGCGAGCAGCAGCCACCACCAGCGCTGATCGATCAGCGACTCGGGGGCGACCACCATCATCACATGCGCCGAATCGCAGAGCGTGGAGCGTTCCTCCGGCGGGCTGTCGGGTCCGCACACCGCCACGCCTTTGCGTTTGGCGGCCTGGAGCAAGGCGTCCGTCTTCTGCTCCTGGTCGAACCAGTTCTGCAGCACATCGCCGGCGAGCCCGTGGCTGACCAGCAGCTCATCAATGGCGGGCTTGCGTCCGTGCAGGACGCCGACAGCCATTGCCTCGCATGGCACCTGAGAACTGATTTCCTGAAAACACGCCTCGGCGGTTCCGCTCCAAGGCGCTGTCTGTCCCGTTGAGATGTCTGGCGGGCGTATCATGGTTGCACCATCCGGTGGGTTCTAAACCCCCGGAGTAAGCAACGACTCGCACAAGACCGTCGCACCCGGCTGGGGCACATTTCCACCCGACGCTTGGTATGCGGAGCGCCACGAACGGGAGGAAACCTTTCCGCGATCCCCTTCCTGGAGGACCGACTCGAACGAGGAGTCGCTTCTCCGAGCACCGGACCGGACGAGGCGGCTTACCGCGAGCCGTGGCAGCGCCGCTCCAACTCGCCACACGCCTGATTTCTCCCAGGCGGGCCCGGTTGTCGCAGAATCATACACGCAAGAAGGGCTAAGGTGAAACGTCGATCTTATTTCTTTTTCAACCCCTCTTATCGGACATCTGACGCCGGCTGCTCCAGTCGCCAGACAAATCCTCCGTCACGGCAGTCGATGTGTGCCGTGAAAAAACGGCCCCGGTACTTCTGAAACAGTGGCCAGATCACCTTCCGGTCCGTCTCCGGAATCGCCAGATCCCCCACCGAAGCCACCTCATGCCACTCCAAACGCCCCTCCTCAAACGTCATACGCTCGATTTCCACCGGCCGCGTCACCTCATACAGGAACATCAGCCAGTGCGTTTCCTGCAGGTACGCCGTCTCCGAAACGATGCCTGTCAGGTGCAGATCATCGAGCGAAAGCGTGATGCCCGCCTCCTCCTCGATCTCGCGCAGGGCACAGGCGGTGGGGCTTTCCCCCGATGCCAGGTCCAGTTTCCCTCCGATGGGAGAATAGAGGTCCTGATTCGGCTCCTTGCGTCGGTGCAGCAGCAACAGCCGGCCGCGCTCGTCAAAAAGGTAGCACAACACCGCGATCTTGTAGGGCAGGACGTCACTCACGCGGGGGATGATAGCGGAAGTGGCGATGCAGCGACTGGGCGACGATTGAACGGACGCCCCCCCTGAAATAGACAACCGGCTGGAGCGCGGGCTCCAGCCGGGTCATTGCGTGAATCAGGTTGGTATCACTCGGACGCCGGTGCCTGAAACGCCGGGGCGTCGGCGGGCTCGGACCAGTCCTCGACGTTGTCGAGTTTGAGCTGCGACGGGCACGTCTTGCGGTAGCCGAGCTTGCGAATGACTTCCAGCACTTCCGTCCACGTGGGGAACGGCTTGTCGTTCACTCGCTTGTAGGCGTCGATGGCGGCGACGAACAGGAACTGCTCCTGTGTCATTTCGCCTTCCTCGGCGGCCTTCATGAAGTCGGATCGGCGCCGGCCCGGACCGCGACGACGTTCCAACCCCGTGTACGAGGTCCGACGTTCCACCACGCTTTGACGCCGATCACCCTGACGGCGATCGACAGTGGGCTCGGTAGACGGCTGATCAGCCATGTGACTTCTCCCTTGTCAGCGGTGAGGCCCTTTCGCCCGACCGCCCCAAAGGAGGTCAGGCTTCAGTCCTCGTCATCGTCCAGATCATCGTCGTCATCGAAGTCGTCGTCATCGTCGTCGAACAGGTCATCGTCCTCGACGTCGTCGTCTTCGAAGTCGTCGTCCTCATCCTCATCGTCAAAAAAGTCATCGTCCTCAAGGTCATCGTCGTCATCGATCATGAGGACGGCGTCGTCGTCCCACGCCAGGGTGGCGCTGCTGCCGAACGAGAGCCTTTCCATCGCCGGCTCGAGAAGGGTGGATTCCAGGAGTTCAGCCATGACGTTTTCTCCAACTTTGAAAAGAATTTCGACTCAGGAACTCTTGTGGAACAGGGTCGTATCGATGGTATCGATGGTGTGGTCTGTTCCGTTTGGATCAGGTTGTTGTCGCTTGTTTTCCCCGCTTGGCCCGGCATAAACCGGCGGTTACACTAGCGGTCGGCGTGCATTTGTCAATGGTCGTCCCGTCCGCCGGTGGAAATTTTCGGCATCCACCCGATCGCCGATACCAGCCGCAGGAGTTTCGGCCGACAAACCGACCGTATACGTATCACGTCAACGGACGTGAACGCAAGGAAAAAGCCGGCCCTGACCCGGCGGAATTTGCCGGCCGGCGCACCGACCCAAGGAGTCGATCCGTGTCACGAACGCTAGTGCCTGACGGGCATCATTTTGCAGCGGCGGTGGCCGCGTGGCTGTTGCCCGGGCTGGGACACTGGCTCCTGGGCGAACGCCGACGCGCCGCCGTCCTCGCCGCCGCCATCGGCGCGCTGTGGATGCTCGGACTCATCATCGGCGGTATCGGCGTCTTCGATGCGCGACGCAACACATGGTGGTTCGTCGGACAGATGCTCACCGCCCCCTCCGTCGTCGCCGAACAGGTCCGCGAACGCTTCATCCCCGAACGCGACACGCCTGAGGACACGCAGGGCATCAGCTACGTGCCCCCTCTGGGGCGCACCGCGGAGCAGGGCGTCCTCTTCACCGCCCTGGCGGGCCTGCTCAACCTGCTGGCGATGATCGATGTGATGCACCGGCCGGTGCGCCAGAACGCCCCGGCGGCTGGTCTGTTTGGAGCTTCAACATGATGGCCGCGGCGATGGTCCGGCTCCTGGCCGTGCCCGCCTGGGCGCCGCTTCTCGAGCCGATGCAACTCGATGACTATTGGCTTATCCTCCTGGTGCCGCTGGTCATCGCCATTTCGCTGGTCTACAAGACCATCCGAATGAACGATCTGACGAAGCTCTACCGCCAGGCCGCGTACATGGCGGCGCAGATCTTCGTCTTCCTTGTCACCGCCGCCATCGCGCTGTGGGTTTTCACCAGCATTGTGTAAGTCAGACGTTGTCATGAAAACGATTCTTCAGCAGCTCGCCGGCAATCAACCCCTGACCACCGAACAGGCGGTCCGCGCGTTTGAGCTGATCATGTCCGGGCAGGCCTCACCGGCGCAGACGGCGGCGCTGTTGTCGATGATCCAGATGCGCGGCCCGTGCGTGGACGAAATCGTCGGTGCGGCACGCGTCATGCGCGACAAGGTTACCCCCGTCGAAGTGCCTGCCGGCATGACGGTGGTGGACACGTGCGGCACGGGCGGGGACCACGGGCAGACGTTCAACATCTCGACCGCAGCCGCGATCGTCGCCGCCGGAGCAGCCCGCCCGCACAACGTCGCCATCGCCAAGCACGGCAACCGCTCGGTCACCAGCCGCTCGGGCTCCAGCCAGGTGCTCGAAGCGCTGGGCGTGAAGCTGCAGGTGAGCAGCGACACGATCACCCGCTGCCTCGATGAGGCGGGCCTGTGCTTCTGCTTCGCTCCGGCGCATCACCCGGCCATGAAACATGCCGCCCCCGTGCGCGCCGAACTGGGCTTTCGCACGATCTTCAACATCCTCGGCCCGCTGACCAACCCGGCGGGGGCGCGACGGCAGGTGATCGGCGTCTTTCAGCCGCAGCTTGTCGACCTCATCGCCCACGTGCTCTTGAAGCTCAACGCCGAGCACGCCATGGTGGTGCACGGCCGCATCGACAACAGCGATGCGGGCCTCGATGAAATCTCCACCGCGGGCATCACCGACATCGCCACGGTGCTCGATGGCCGGGTCGACCGCATGGAACTGGACTGCGAGCGGCTGAACCTGCCGCGCGTTCGGCTGGAGGAGCTGCAGGTCGACGGCCCGGAGACGAGCGCTCAGGTGATCCGCGGAGTGTTGCGGGGCGAGGGCGGCCCGGCACGGGACATCGTCGCCATCAACGCCGCCGCGGCACTCGTCGTCGCCGACATCACCCGCGAACTCGGCCCGGCACTGGAGCTGGCACATCGCGCCATCGACAACGGCGATGCCCTGCGAGCTTTGGAATCGCTCGTCGAAGTCACCCAGGCCGACGCCACCGCCGTCGCCTGACCCACCACCGCCCTTTTCTGGGAGCTGCATCATGTCACCGACCTCCGGGGAATACGGTCAACCAGCGGCCGTGGCACGCACCGGCAATCTCGCGATCACACTTCTGGCGGGGCTGGGCGGCAGCATCGTGGGCGCTCTGGCGTGGGTGCTGGCGACCTACCCCTTCATGAGGTCCGGGTTTATGCTCATTGGCCTGGGGTCGTTCATCGCGGCCTGGTGCGTGAGTTGGGCGGTGCGGCGAGCGGCACGGGGGCGAATCACCCCCGTGGAACAAACGATCGCCGCGGTCGGGGCGACGCTCGCAGCCTTTGGCGGCATTATCGCGCTCATGTGGTGGTCGACCGGCAAATCCCCAGCCGTGCTCTTTTCCGAAGCTGAACGCGACCGCACGTTCAACACCATGTTTAACCTGATGCAGTACCTTTCCTATGGCATCGCCGCCCTGTGCGGCTGGTTCTTCACCCGACGCTGAATGCCACTGGGGCGGCCCCCCGCGTGCTCATGCCACCTCTCGCGGAAGACTCCGCGATGAAGCGGCGTGGGTGAGCCCCAAGCAGTGGCCGCACCGCGTCCGTACAATGCCGCGATGGCTGATGTGCAACAGGTGGTGAGTCTGGCGCTGGAGACGTCCAGTCGTCGCGGCGAGGTGGCGCTGGGGCGCGGCGACACGCTGCTGGGCGTGCGCGACATCCCCGTGCCGCCACGCGGCAGGGAGCACCGGGTGGACCTCATGGTGGCGGTGGACGCCCTTTGCCGTGAGCACGAGGTCACCCCCGACCAGGTGCGCGAGGTGTATGTGTCGGTCGGGCCCGGCTCGTTCACCGGGCTGCGCAACGCGGTGACCACCGCCAAGATGCTGGCGATGACGCTGGGCAGCCGCATCGTCGCCGTGCCCACGACCGATGTGCTCATCGCCAATGCCCCGACGGATCGCCGGCACGTGGCGGTGTGCGTCAACACCAAGCGTGACTCGGTCTACGCCGCCCGGTACACCCGCCGGGACGGCCGTTGGCAGCTCGACACCCCGGCCGGGACGCAACCGATCGCCGAGCTGCTGCTCGAAGCTCCCCGGCCACTGGCGCTTCTGGGGGATGAACACCTGCCCCCCGTCGCCCTGCCCGCCGATGTGGAACGGCTCGACCCGGCCCTGGCGCAGCCGCAGGCCGCCACCGTCTGGCGCGTCGGCCGCGCCCTCGCCCAACAAGGCCGATTCACCGACCCCCTGAACCTGCTACCCTTGTACGCCCGCCAACCCGAAGCCGTCGAGCTCTGGGAAAGGGCGAGAAAGCCACCGATGAACACCGATCAACACAGATGAAGGCATTGGCGTTGAACGTTGTCACGCGGCCGATGGAAACGGTCCGGCGACTGGCGCGCTGATTGATCCCTCTTCCGCTGTGTACTGCGTGTCCTCTGTGGTGGTCTTGAATCCCTGTTTATCCGTGTATATCTGTGGCTAAAGCAATGCTTCCCAAAGTCGTCATCGTCGGTCGCCCGAATGTGGGCAAATCCAGTCTGCTCAACCTCCTTGCCGGGCGGCGGGTGAGCATTGTCGATCCCACAGCCGGGGTCACGCGCGACCGGGTGAGCACGCAGGTGTTCATCCCCGCGCCGGACAACGAGGAGACCGGCCGGGCCGTCGAACTGATCGACACCGGCGGGTTCGGCATCGCCGATGTGGACAACCTCACCACGCAGGTGGAACGTCAGATCGCCGCGGGTCTCGCCGAGGCCGATGTGGTGCTTTTCGTCGTGGACGCCCAGAAAGGGCTCATGCCGCTGGACGAAAAGGTCGCCCGTCTGCTGCGCACCGGCAACACCCGTGCGCCGATCCTGCTCATCGCCAACAAGGTCGACGACGACAGCTTCGTCCACCACATCCACGAGATGACGCGCCTGGGCTTTGGCCAACCGCTGCCGTTGTCCGCCACCACCAGCTACAACAAGCGCAACTTCCTCGCCGCCATCTGGCAGCACCTGCCCGAGCACGGCGGGGAAGGCGACCCGCGCCGTCACCTCGATCCCGGTGTGCTCATCGCCATCGTCGGCAAACGCAACGCGGGCAAGAGCACCCTCGTCAACGCGCTGGCGGGAGGCGACCGTGTCATCGTGAGCGAAGTCGAAGGCACCACGCGCGATGCGGTCGACGTGCGCTTCGAAATCGATGACCGCGTCTTCACCGCGATCGACACCGCCGGCATGCGCAAGACCAAGTCGGTCAAGGGCGACATCGAGTACTACAGCATGCACCGCTCGCTGCGGTCGATTCGCCGCGCGGACGTCGTGCTGCTGCTCATCGACGCCACCGTGCCCACCAGCCAGGTCGACCGGCAACTGGGCAACGAGATCCTCAACCACTACCGGCCGTGCGTCATCGTGGTGAACAAGTGGGATCTGGTGCAGGATCAGCACACGCAGGAGGAATACGCCGAGTATCTCGACAAGGCGCTGCAGGGCCTGACCTTCGCCCCGCTCGCCTTCATCAGCGCCAAGAACAACGAGGGCGTGCGCGATGTGCTGGCGATGTCGCTGAACCTTCACGAACAGGCGGGCCACCGCGTCCCCACCGCCGAGCTCAACCGCGTCATGCAGGAAATCCTCGCCGAACGCGGCCCCGCAGCCAAAGGCGGCCGACACGCCAAAATCTACTACGCCACCCAGCTTGACGTCCGACCGCCGACCATCGGCCTGTTCGTCAACGATGTCGACCTCTTCGACAACAACTACCAGCGATACCTCATCAACCGCCTGCGCGATTTCCTGCCGTACAGCGAAGTGCCCATCAAGCTGCTCATTCGACCCCGCCGTCGCGCGCCGGAAGATGCGCAGATCGAAGCGTAACCATCAGCTCATGCGACGCAGCGCCTCCGGCGCGATCGCCAGCGTCGGCAGCACCGGCTCGATCTCCTGCCAGAACCGCTTGGCATCGCTGGCGTACCCCGCCGTCGGCTTCACCGTCGGCGCGTGATGCGCAAAGTACGCCTGAAACCGCGCCATCAGCAGCTCGCGCACGTACTTGCTGATCATGCTCGCCAGCGCCACCGGCATGTGACGCGACTCCGCTTCCACCTCGAAGCTCACCTGCATCGACCGCGCCGGCCGCGCCCCACTCGCCGGTTGCGACAATGCATACGCACTCACCTGCGGCGACTCCTCCAGCACCGTGATCATCGCCCCGGGAAAGCTCGTCGCCAGCAGCTCGCGATACTGCGAACGCCCCGACTGACGATCCACCGCGACCGTGGGCCCGTGCTCACCGTACCGCTGCCAGATTGCATCGAGGTGCCGTGCCACAAACGTGAAGCTCGCCGCCGCCTTCGACCGCGTCTGCGCCACCAGCGTGTTGAAGCGATCCTCAAACACCACCGCCGCCCCCATGTCCGGAACCTGGACGCCGATCCGCTCGCATGTCGATCGCAGCATCGACCGCGCGATGGCGATCTCCCCCGATGTGCACGCGCCCGGCAACACCTGCCAGGGCCGCTCCGCACATGGTGCGTACCACGGCAGATGATCGAGCTGCCGATGTGCCGTCTCCTGCAGACAATCCAAAAGCGCCCCGACATCGCCCGGCTGATGCCCCGCCAGCGCCGCGAACGCCAACACCCCGCGCTCCAGATGCTCCAACCCCGATGCAGGCGTGTACACCTTCTTCGAATCCGCCACCGCAATGCGACCCTTGCGGCCCGACAGATCGCGACACACCGCCTTGCTCAAACGCTGCCACAACTGAGGCGGTCGCGAGCCCGATGCCAGCTTCGGTATCGCAAACACGCTCCGAGCCACAAGCAACGGCCCGAACATCGGCCCGTAACCCGCTTCATCAATGCCCGCATAAATGAACATACCCCTCCGATCCTACCCCGACGCGCCTTCCTCAGCGAGCCGCCCCCTCGGCGTGGTCGCTTCAGCGAACCACGTCCCCGACACGCCCCCTTGGTCCCCCCCGGTGTCGCTCAATAACCACGCTCCCCCACCCGTCGCGCGTTACAATCCCACCCATGAACACCATCTCCCCCTTCATCCGCCCGGGTGCAATCGCACGCGCCTTCACCACCATTCCCGCACTCTTCGCCGCCTGCCTCCTGCTCCTCGCCGTCACCGTTGCCCACGCCGCGCTACCGATTGCCAATGTCGAATACGACCAGTGGTACATCGTCGAGATGGACGGCCAACGTGCCGGCTGGGCGCGCATGACCGCCCGCATCAAAGGCGACAACATCGAATCCTTTCAGGACACCTACATGGTCGTCCGCCGCGGCGCCATCGAACTGCCCATCCAGGTCACCATGCGCTTCGTTGAAACCCGCGACTGTCAACCCGTCGCCATCGAGCTGCGCCAGATGATGGCGGCCCAGGAAATGAAGCAAACCTACCAGTTCCAGAAAGACCGCGTGCTTCTCGTCAGCAACGTCGGCGGTGCAGCCACCACATCCGTCCTTCCGCTGCCCGATGGCAAATGGATGACCCCCACCGAAGCGCAACACCACATCATGGCGAAACTCGAAGCGGGTGAAACCACCATCACCACCCGCGTGCTCGATGGTTCCATGGGCCTGCGCATCGTCGAAACCACCATGAAGCACGTGGGTGAGGAAAACATCGAAGTGTTCGGCCGCACCGCACCCGCCATCGTCTGGGACGTCACCACCGACCTCATGCCCGGCATCGTCTCACGCGCCTACGTCGACAACAAAGGCGTCCCCCTCAAAACCACCTTCGACATGGGCGGCTTCAAAATGACCATGCTCGCCGCGGATGAACAACTCGCCAAAGCCAAAATCGATGCGCCTGAGATGATGGCCAACACGTTCGTGAAACCGCAAGGCAACATCGACAACCCCCGCCGCCTCCGCCGCGCCGTCTACGACCTGCAACTCAAGGACGCCGACAACAATGCCATCGACCTGCCCTCCGTCGGCGTTCAGCGCGTCGAGCGCCAACCCAACGGTGTCGTCCGCGTCACCATCGACCTCGACAAGCCCGTCCCCAACGCAGACGATCAGCCCGATGACTCCCATCTCGCCGCATCGGCGATGCTCAACCACGAGGATCCCAAAATCCGCGAACTGCTCGCCGAAGCGCTCAAAGGTCTCGATGCCGACGCCACGCCGATGGACAAGGCCCGACGTCTTTCACAGTTCGTCTCGCGGTACGTGGAATCCAAGAACCTGAGCGTGGGCTTCGCCTCCGCCAGTGAAACCGCGCGCACCGCCACGGGCGACTGCACCGAGCATGGCGTGCTGCTCGCCGCGCTCCTCCGCGCAGCCGACATCCCCAGCCGAACCGTCAGCGGCCTCATCTACGTCGATCGATTCCTCGGCAACGCCGAGATCTTCGGCTACCACATGTGGACGCAGGCCTGGCTCACCGATGAACAGGGCAACGCCCGTTGGATCGATCTCGACGCCACACTCGACGATGGCGGATACGACGCCGCACACATCACCATCAGCACCAGTGCCCAGGCCGATGGCCAACCCACCAACGACATGGTCGCGCTCGTCCCCCTGCTGGGCCGACTCCAGATCACCGTTGTTGAATAGCGCATCGTGCGGTCGTCAGCTTCGTCATTCAAACTTCGAACTTCGAATTTCCGCGCTTGCCCCCCTCCACCTTCCGGCATACATTCCCCTGCGTGGGCGCCAAGCGAAAGACAACCCGGCGGCAAACGCCCGATCTGAACAAGCTTAGCGATCAGCAACTGCTGGACATGCGCCTGTGCGATCTGCCACTGCGCATCGAAGGCAGCCCCGTCGAACGACGCGTCAACCGTCTCTACGATGAGCTGGCACATCGCGGGCTCACCTTCCGCCCGCACGTCTGGCTTTCCAGCGAATGGTTCTCGCCCGACGGTGTGCCCGGCATCGCCATCCCCTTCTACCTCGCGCATCCACGACTCGAACGACTCGAGAAAAAACAAATGCTCGAAGTCGAAGGTGGCAGCGAAGTCTCCTGCATGCGCATCCTGCGACACGAAGCGGGCCACACCATCGACACCGCCTATCGCCTGCACTTCCGCAAACGGTGGCGCATGCTCTTCGGCTCCTACGCCCAGCCTTACCCCGCGTCCTATCGGCCGCGACCCCACAGCCGAAACTACGTCCTGCACCTCGATAGCTGGTACGCCCAGGCGCATCCCGCCGAGGACTTCGCCGAAACCTTCGCCGTCTGGCTGACCCCAGGCTCCCGCTGGCGACAGCGCTACAAGGGCTGGCCCGCCCTGCGCAAGCTCGAATACGTCGATGAAATCATGCGCGAAACCATCGGCCAGGCCGCACGCGTCCGATCCCGGCGAAAAGTCGAACCCCTCAGCGAACTCAAACACACCCTGCGCACCCATTACCGCAACAAGCGGATGTATTACGCCGATGAATGGCCCGATTTCTACGATCGCGACCTGCGACGCCTCTTTTCCGATGACCCGCGCTACGCCCACCGCCCCACCGCCTCCAGCTTCCTGCGACGCATTCGCCCGCAGATTCGCGAAGTCGTCGCCGAGTGGACCGGCACGTATCAGTACACCATCGATCAGGTGCTCGCCGACATGATCGATCGCAGCCGTGAACTCAAACTCCGCCTGGCGCTGCCCGAACGCCAGGCCACTGAGCAGGCCATGATCATGGTCACCGTCCAGACCATGAACTACATCCACGCGGGCCATCACCGGGTGACGCTATGACCTACGTGCCCAGGCGAAAGCTGCGAATCGTCGTGCTCGTCCACGAAGACCTCGTGCCCCCCGACTCCATCGACAACATCAGCGACGAGGAAATGGCGCCGTGGAAAATGGAGTACGACGTCATCGCCACACTCCGCGATATGGAGCATCAGGTCCACCCCGTCGGCGTCTACAGCGATCTGGGCGTCATCCGCAACGCCATCGAACAGACCCGCGCACACATCTGCTTCAACCTGCTCGAAGAGTTTCACGGCGAGGCGCTCTACGATCAGCACGTCGTCAGCTACCTCGAACTGCTGCGACAACCCTACACCGGCTGCAACCCGCGCGGGCTCACGCTCGCCCACGACAAGGCGTTGTCAAAAAAGGTGCTCGCGTATCACCGCATCCGCGTGCCCAACTTCGCCGTCTTCCCCATGAACCGGCGCGTCCGACGACCCGCCAAGCTTCAGTTCCCCCTGCTGGTGAAGTCGCTCACCGAGGAAGGCTCCGTCGGCATCTCTCAGGCGTCCCTCGTCCACGACGACGCCGGCCTCGTCGAACGCGTCAAGTTCATCCACCGGCAGGTCGGCACCGACGCCATCGCCGAGCAATACATCGACGGCCGTGAACTCTACGTCGGCGTCATGGGCAACCACCGACTCCAGACCCTCCCGCCGTGGGAACTCATCATCAAGCACCTGCCCGAAGGCGCTCCACGCATCGCCACCGCCAAGCTCAAGTGGGACTTCGGCTACCAGAAACGCGCGGGCGTCGTCACCCGGGCCGCACGAAACCTCCCCGCCGGCTTCGACACGCGCATCGCGCACCTGTCCAAGCGCATCTATCGCATCCTCAGCCTCAGCGGGTACGCACGGCTGGACTATCGCCTCACCGATGATGGCGAACTCTATCTCATCGAAGCCAACCCCAACCCCAACCTCGCCTACGGTGAAGACTTTGCCGAGTCCGCCCACCACGCCGGCATCGAATATGCCGAACTCCTCCAACGCATCCTCAACCTGGGACTGGGCTACCACCGCCAGGCATCCGGCGAATAAAAGACATGCCCCCCGTCACTGACCATCACCCCCAGCCTTCCGCTCCTCACCTTCCGACTGCTTCCCCCCGTCTTCTGAATCCTGCCCACCCTCTTGCGGAATCTGGCCTTTGTCGTCCGTCTTCTGACCTTCGCCTTCCCCGTCCTCCGTCTTCCGCACCCGCCGCGGACGCTCGCCCTGCCTCACATCCCGGGGCCACACCTGCTGCAGGCGAAAGTTCGGATCGCCCTTCAGATCGGGCAGCCCGTCCCGCCAGGCGTTGGCGCGCTCCATCGGTGCGGGCCAGTTCGACCCCACCCGCGGGTCCAGTCGACGATTCAGCCGTGGATCGGGCACCCGCTCCGCTTCGCCCGACTCGATCAAAGGCGAAAAATCCAGCCGCCCGCCCTCGCCCTGCAGCGGGATCGGTCGCAGGTCGTACACCGTGTTCGCCGTGGGCGCTTCAATAAAAAGGCCATCCTGCCCCGCCACGTTCACCGCCAGATCGCTCCGGCGGACGTTCGGCACCGGGAACGGATTCGCGATCACCACATAATCCAGCCGATTCACTCGCGCCCGAAAACCGGGACCCAGCCGATACATCACCGGCTGCCCCGTCGAGTCCACCTCATCCGTCAGGCGAAACAGCGACGTCTGCTCCCCGTTCAGGTTCAGCCCCACCTCCACCCGGCGCAGGCTCGTCATCAGGGGGTCCAGATCCTCAAATGCCTGATCCACCGGCGAATAGCGGCGGTTGTCCACCTCCTGGGCCGACACCCCCGACGCCCCCACGCCCAGCACCAGCATCAATACCCATCGCCACCTGCTCGCCATAACCCCAAGTATATCGGCCACCCACCCCCGCGCATATACCAACACCCCACACAACCCCCCAACTCAAAGCCCGCGGATGGCGATCCCCGGCAAGCCAGAAAGAGGTCAGCCCCCCTCCCCCTGCGGACCCACTGCCTCGATCGCGCTATTAAGTTCCGTACCGGCCGATCGGTCGGTACAATGCCCGCGAGGGAAGGTACGGAAGCTCCTGCCACTTCCGCGAACCCGATGTATCACCCGCGGCCGAACGCGACTCCGCAACCTTCGGCCTTCAACCCAGGAGCGCTCAACAATGGTGCCAGTGAAACCGTGGTGGATCGCCTCGTTGTCTGTCGTCGCCACATGCACCGGGCTCATCAACCCCGCACACGCCCAGGACAAGATCGACTTCAAAACGCAGGTTCGGCCGATCCTCGAAGCCAACTGCTACTCCTGCCATGGCGAGAAGCGGCAGCGCGGCAAGCTTCGACTCGACCTCAAGGCCGAGGCTTTCGCCGAACGCGACAACCCCACCATCGTCCCGGGTGACCCCGCCAAGAGCACCCTCTATCACCTCGTGAGCCTCCCCGCCGACGACGTCGACATCATGCCGCCCGACGGCGACCCGCTCACCGATGAACAAAAAGCCATCCTCAAACGATGGATCGAGGAAGGCGCCCACTGGCCCGACGATGCCGACATTGTCTCCGGCCGCAACGAGCCCGAGAAGCTCCTGCTCAAGGAACTCAACGAGGCCGAGAAGGCCGCCGAGGCCAAAGCCATCCAGGCGGTGAGCGAAGTGGGCGGACTGGCGATGCGCATCGCCATCGACTCACCCGCCATCGATGTGAACCTCAGCCTGCTGGGATCAGCCGTCACCGATGCCCACCTCAAGCGGCTCGACGGCCTGCAGCACACGCTCATCTGGCTCAACCTCGCCCGCACCGGCGTCACCGACAACGGGCTGGCGACACTCAAAAACTTCAGCGAGCTTCGGCGACTCCACCTGGAGAACACCGCCATCGGCGACGCGGGACTCACCCACATCGCCGGCCTCACCAAACTCGAGTACCTCAACCTCTACAACACCCGCGTGACCGATTCCGGCCTGGCGAACCTGCGTGAGCTCAAAAACCTGCGCAAGCTCTACCTCTGGCAGACGCAGGTGACCGAGCAGGGCATCAGGGCGCTGCAGGCCGCGCTGCCCAACGTGCAGATCGACATCGGCAACTACCAGGCCGTCGCCCAGGCGAACGACGCCGCCAAGCCGATCAACGCGACCTGCCCCGTGTCGGGCCAGCCGGTGAAGGTCGAGTTCGTCTCCACCCACGCGAATCAGGTCATCGGTTTCTGCTGCGGCAACTGCAAGGGCAAGTTCGACGCCAACCCCGCTGAGTTCATCGCCAAGATCCCCGAGTTCAAAGCGCCCCAGGCCAAGGCGATCAACGCCAAGTGCCCGATCTCCGGCGGCGACGTCAACGAAGCCCAGACCGTGACCTACGAAAACCAGGTCATCGGCTTCTGCTGCGGCAACTGCAAGGCCAAATTCAACGAAAACCCCGCCGAGCACATCGGCAAAGTCGCCGAGTTCAAGAAAAACTGACCGCACGGAACCCCGAGTGGAAATTGCGCCGGAAATCGGCTAACCTCACGGGACGATCACGCCTTCTGGAGAGGTGGCCGAGCGGCTGAAGGCGACGGTTTGCTAAACCGTTGAAGGGAGTATTACTCCTTTCCGCGGGTTCGAATCCCGCCCTCTCCGTTGCAACCGCAAGTTGCCCAAAACCCCGATACTCATCGGGGTTTTTTTATGTTGATGACG